>CADEGR010000009.1:0-47775 GCA_902826935.1 uncultured Alphaproteobacteria bacterium
TGCACTAGGCCGTAGCAACACGGAATTGGCTTCATGGCATCGGCGGCATGCTTGGGTCGGCGAGCACGCTATCGCAGACACCGTGGGTCAATCCGCCGGTGAGGCAGAGGA
The DNA here is from genome assembly GCA_902826935.1 of uncultured Alphaproteobacteria bacterium. GTDB lineage: Bacteria > Pseudomonadota > Alphaproteobacteria > Geminicoccales > Geminicoccaceae > CADEGR01. The sequence goes on from CADEGR010000009.1 coordinate 112, forward strand.
GCACCTCAGGTGCGCTCGCAGGCGTGCCGCTTTTCGCAACGGATCTCGATCTGGATCGGCATCGAGGCTCGGTGGCCGGCTGGGTGCAATCGTTGATCCTGCATCGGCATCAGCTTGGTCCCAGGCGCGGATCGGGTCGATCCCATTACGCACATGACGCATCGCCTGCGGCTGGTCCTGTTCCAGCACCGCGATCGTCTAATCGCGCAGCTGCTCGATCTGGGCGCCGGTGCGGCGGGCTCTCATGGCCTCCTCCGGGCGCTTGACCGTACCGGCCGTGCGCTGGCGATCACGCGCAGCCGCGGGCCGACGCGGAAGCTGGCTGGCAGCTGCAGCGCCGGCCACCGATGCGGCGGACAGCCAGCCACTGGAGGCGCCGCGGCCAGCGTGTCAAGGCATCGGGTGGTGGGCGCGCAGCCTGCCCGCCAGGCCTGCGGCCGACGCCCCCCAGCTCTACAATCCTGACATCCAGCCACCGTCGACCTTCCTCCGTGTTCAGCGGCGGCATGTCCGGATGGTCTTCCCGGCTGAGGATGGCAAGACCGTCAACCTCGCCCCTCGACGCCGAACCAGCCGCAAGCGGTAAGGCTGCGCTCCTTGATTAGGTCGGTCGGCATCTCGCCGTCGAGGAAGAGCACCCGCGCCTTGCGCCGCGCCCGCCAATGCAGGAAGTCGCGGCCGAGCGCAATCGCAAAGGCGATTCCGAGGGCGACCATGGTCTTGCCCAAACCAGTGTCCGCGGAGAGCAGAGTGATGCTCGAGGTGGAGAACACAGCGCCCAGCAGCCGATCCTCCGCCGCCGCCTCGCGCGCGCCACTCGGGGACCGTCAGGCAGGGGCCGGTGAGGTTGCCCCCGTGGCGGCGCGCTCGCCTGATCCCTCGCCACCATGTCGGCGCTCGAAGTCGTCGAAGCCACCGGCGCCGTCGATGGTGGCGCGCAGTTCGTCATCGCTCGGAAGCCGCCGCGCGCTCATGGCGCCAGCGGCGCGGCTGCAAGATCGGCGAAGTCGCGGCCCTCAGCCGGCGCGGTCCAGATCCGGACCGATCGCTCAGGATCGAAGCCCGCAGCGACATAGCGCTGCGCCAAGGTCCGCGCCGCTTCGAGGCCGGCCCGCTTGCCGGACTTGCTGTTAACTCGATCGTGGTCGGCGATGATCGTCAACGCGCTTAGGCCTGGCAGCACCGGGAAGGCGGCCAGGTTACCGGCATGGATCAACGCCCAGGCCGGCTCAAAGCCTCGGCTTGCCGGCTCACGCTGACATTCCTCGGCAGCGCACCGACCTGAGCCCTGGCGGATCGGCATCCGCGGTCCTTCGGACGACAGCCCTCGCCGCGTTCTCGATCGACCTCGCGGACCAGGCGCTCGCCGCGTCGAGCGGAGCAGGCTTCCGCTTCGACCCGGGCGGCCGGTCCAACCATCTGTTCGACCTGCGCACCGGCACTTGCGCGGGCGCGCGGTCCAGCGTCTCGGTGCTCGCCCCGACCGCCACCGCCGCGGACGCGCTGGCGACCGCCTGCTGCCTGCTGCCGATCGACCGCAGCGCGTCCAGCCTGCGCGCGGCCGGCGCGGGCCACGAGCATGACGGCCGACGGCATCGCCCAGGTCATTGACGCCTGGAGCCTCGATCGCGCGGCTCGGGCCGGCTTCGCGCGCCGGCCCTCCAGGCTGCCGACACCATCATTTGGCAGCGCGCTCAGGCGCACCGGCGGCGGAGGCGGTGCGGCGCAGCCAGTCGTACCAGGCGGCGAGGCCCTCGCCGGAGGTCGCCGAGACCTGCAGGATCTCGAGCGCGGGGTTGACCTGCCGGGCATAGTCGAGGCAGCGGGCGAGATCGAAGCGGAGATGCGGCAGAAGGTCGATCTTGTTGAGCAGGAGGAGCGAGGCGGCGCGGATCATGTGGGGATATTTGATCGGCTTGTCCTCGCCCTCGGTGACCGAGAGCACGGCGACCTTGGCGGCCTCGCCGAGATCGAACAGGCTGGGGCAGACCAGGTTGCCGACATTCTCGATCATGACCACCGAGCCGGGCTCGGGCGCCAGGGCCGGCAAGGCATGGGCGATCATGTGGGCGTCCAGATGGCAGCCGGCGCCGGTGTTGATCTGGACCGTGCGGCAGCCGGTGGCGCTGATCCGCTCCGCGTCGTGCAAGGTCGCCTGATCGCCCTCGATCACCGCGATCGGCACGCTCTGCCCGACGTCCCGGATCGTGCGCTCGAGCAGGCTGGTCTTGCCGGCGCCGGGCGAGCTGACGAGATTGAGGGCGAGGATGCCGCGCTCGGCAAACCAGCGGCGATTGGCATCGGCCAGCCGGTCGTTCTTGGCGAGGATCGCCTGGCCCAGCTCGATCGAGACCGCATCACCGGCCACATGCCGATGCGGATGGTCATGGCCGTGCCCCTGGTCCTGCAGCTCGTGGCCGTGATCGTGGCGATGGTCGGCGTGGCCGTGCGCATGCTGATGGCCAGCCTGGTCCGCCGCCTTGGCCGGCATCGGGCCGAGCGTCGTGATGGTCACCGGGTTGCCGTCGGAACATCCGCAATGGCCGCACATCACGCCACCTCCAATTCCATCTCGCGAATCAGCAGCTCCTCGCCGGCGACGCAGTCCGGGCCGCGGGCGCCGCAGGCCGGGCATGGGCTGACGAGGGTCGGCAGGTCGAACTCGGTGGCGCACTCACGGCAGCGGCCGCGGCCCGGCACCTGGTCGATCCGCAGCTCGGCGCCGGCGAGCGCGGTGCCCTCGCAGCAGACGTCGAAGCAGAAGCGAATCGCCTCCGGCAGCACCGCCGAGAGCTGGCCGATCTGCAGGGTCACGCGCCGGACCTTCTGCGCCCCGGCCCGCTCGGTCACGATCGCCACGATGCTGCGGGTGATGCTGAGCTCGTGCATGGCGGCGTCAGCAGATCCGCGGCAGCTGGTCGCCGACCAGCATGTCGACCACGCGCTGGCCGCCGAAGCCGGTGCGCATGATGACGGTCGCGATGGGTGCTGCCGCGACCTCGCCGATCGCCGCGGCCCGGCGGCCCAGCGGATGCGCCCGCATCGCCTCCTGCAAGCGGGCCGCAGCCGGTGCCGGCACGACCGCCACCAGCTTGCCCTCATTGGCGAGATAAAGCGGATCGAGCCCTAGGATCTCGCAGAACGCCTTGACCTCGGGGCGGATCGGCAAGGCGGTCTCGTCGATCAGAATGCCGACGCCCGAGCTCTGCGCGAACTCGTTCAGGACGCTGGCGAGGCCGCCGCGGGTGGCGTCGCGCAGGCAGCGGATCTCGGGGCAAGCCGTCAGCATCGCCTCGATCAGGCCGTGCAGCGCGGCGCAGTCGCTCTCGATCGGAGTCGACAGCGCCAGGTCGCCCCGGGCGTTCAAAATCGCAGCGCCGTGGTCGCCGAGCAGGCCGTTGACCAGGACCACGTCGCCCGGCCGGGCCCGCGCGGCGCCCAGCTCGCGGCCGGGCGGGATCACCCCGATGCCGCTGGTGTTGATGAACAGCTTGTCGGCCGCCCCCTTGTGCACGACCTTGGTGTCGCCGGTCACGATCTGGACGCCGGCCGCCTCAGCCGCATGGCGCATCGAGGCGGCGATCCGGCGCAGCAGGCCGACCTCCAGGCCCTCCTCGATGATCATGCCGCAGGACAGATACAGCGGCACCGCGCCGCCGACCGCGAGATCGTTGACCGTGCCATTGACCGCGAGCGTGCCGATGTCGCCGCCCGGAAAGATCAGGGGATCGACCACGTAGCTGTCGGTCGTGAAGGCCAGCCGGTCGCCGCTAGCCGCGAGGCTGGCGAGGTCGAGCCGCGCCTGATCCTCGAGCGGCGCCAGGGTCGGATTGGCGAAGGCGCCGACGAACACGTCGTCGATCAGATCACGCATCGCCTTGCCGCCGCTGCCATGGCTGAGCGCGACCTTGGCCAGGCCGACCCTGCCGCTGCGCTGGCGGATGGCGGCGCCGGCGCTCATGCGGGCGTGGTCTCGGTCGGCGGCCGCTGAGCGAGCGCCGCCAGATCGAGATTGCCGAACTGGTAGTAGGCGGCGCAGGCCCCCTCGGACGACACCATCAGCGCGCCGAGCGGCGTCTCCGGCGTGCAGACCGTGCCGAACACCCGGCACTGCCAGGGCTTGATCACGCCCTTCAGGACGTCGCCGCATTGGCAGGCCTTGGGATCGGCGATCTGCAGCGCCGGCACGGCGAAGCGGCGCTCGGCGTCGTAGGCGGCATAGTCGTCGCGAATCCGCACGCCGGAATGGTCGATCGAGCCGAGCCCGCGCCATTCGAAGAACGGCCGCAGCTCGTAGACCCGCTCGACCGCGCCGCGCGCCGCTGCATTGCCGTCCTCCGGCACGATCCGCCGATACTGGTTCTCGATGACGTGGCGGCCGTCCGCCAGCTGGCGCAGCACCATCCACAAGGACTGCAGGATATCGAGCGGCTCGAAGCCGGCGATCACCATGGGCTTGTGGTAGTCCTCGGCGATGAAACGATAGGGTGCTGTGCCGATCACCATGGTGACATGGCCCGGCCCGAGAAAGCCGTCCAGCTGCAGATCCGGCAAATCCAGGAGCGCCTTCAGGGTCGGGATGATGGTGATGTGGTTGCAGAAGACCGAGAAGTTGCGCACCCCCTCGGCCTCGGCCTGGAGGATGGTCAGCGCGGTGCTCGGCATGGTGGTCTCGAAGCCGAGCCCGAAGAACACGACGTCCCGCCCAGGATTGCGCCGCGCCAGATCGAGCGCGTCCAGGGGCGAATAGACCATGCGGATATCGGCGCCATCCGCCTTCGCCTGCATCAGGCTTTTGCGCGAGCCGGGCACGCGCATGGCGTCGCCGAAGGTGGTGAAGATCACCCCCGGCTGCTCGGCCAGGGCCACGCAGTCATCGACCCGGCCCATCGGCAGGACGCAGACCGGGCAGCCGGGACCATGCACCAGCTCGATCGCGTCGGGCAGCATGCCCTCGATGCCGTAGCGGAAGATCGAGTGGGTATGGCCGCCGCAGACCTCCATGATCTGCAAGGGCTTGGCGCGGCCGGGCGCCAGCTCCAATGCCAGCTGCTCGATCGCGCCCAAGAGCGACTTCGCCTTCTCGGGATCGCGGAACTCGTCGACATAGCGCATGGCTGATTCCTCACGCCTGGCCGGAGGTGCGCATCGCTGCCAGCTCGGCCTGGACCTCGCCCAGCTCGGTCAGGATCGCCAGCGTGGCGGCCGCCTCCTCGGCATCGATCCGGCTCATCGCGAAGCCGACATGGACCAGCACCCAGTCGCCGACGCAGGCCTCGACCGGATGGGCCGCATCGACGATGCAGGCGAGATTGACCTCGCGCTTGACGCCGCTGACATCGACCAGGCCGAGCTTGCGGGCGGGGTCGGTGATCGCCGTGATCTGGCCGGGAATGCCGAGGCACATCAGGCAGGCTCCTTTCGATCGGCAAGCAGCCGGGCGGCGGCAATCGCCGCCTGGCCGAGCGCCAGGCCGCCGTCATTGGCGGGCACCCGGGCGTGGGTCAGCACCTCGAGGCCAAGCGGCGCCAGACGGGTTAGGCACTGCTCGAGCAGGATGCGGTTCTGGAACACGCCGCCGGAGAGCACGATGCGCTGGATCAAACTCTGGTCCGGCCGCTGCACGAGCTTCGCCACCATGCCAGCGATCGCCTTCGCCAGACCGCGGTGGAAGCGGGCGGCGATGACGCCCGCGGGTGTGCCGAGCGTCAGGTCGCCGAGCAGCGCCTGCCACATCGCGAGCGGCTCGACATAAGGCAGCCGGCTGCCCGGCAGCAGGGGCAGCGTGAAGGGATAGGCCAGCAGCTCGTCCTCGCCGTCGAGGGCGGCCCGATCGACCGCCGCCTCCAGCAGCATGGCCGCCTGGCCTTCGAAGCTCGCCCGCTCGAAGCACAAGTCCAAGGCGGCCGCGACCGCATCGAACAGACGCCCGGCCGAGCTGGCGGACGGACAGTTCAAACCTTTCGCCAGCATCGCCGCGATGGTGGCAGAAGGCATCGCCTGGAGCCGGCGATAGAGCGCCAGCTCCTGGAATTCCAGCTGGAAGCGGGCCCAGCCCAGTTCCGCCAGCAGATGGGCATGGAGATTGCGCCAGGGCTCGCGCGCGGCGGCAGCGCCGCCTGGCATGGCGACCGGCTTGAACGTGCCGAGCCGCTGATAATCCCGATAGTCGGCCAGCAGGAACTCGCCGCCCCAAAGCGCACCATCCTCGCCCAGGCCCAGCCCGTCCAGCACCACGCCCAGGACCGGCGCCGCCTCGAGCGGCGCGCCGTGCTCGGCGAGGCAGCTTGCGATATGGGCGTGGTGGTGCTGGACCTCGAGCACAGGCAGACCGTCGGCGCCGGCAAGCTCCTGGCCGAACGCGCTGGCGACATAGCCCGGATGTCGGTCGATCGCGATCGCTTCGGGCCGATGCTGGAACAGAACGCTCAGCCGCTCCAGCTGGTCGCGGTAGTCGGCCTGGACCCGCGCCTCCTCGAGATCGCCCAGATGCGGCGAGAGCAGCGCCTGGCCGTCCTTGATCAGGCAGAAGGTCGCCTTCAGCTCGCCGCCCATGGCCAGCAGATCCGGCGCCTGCTCGAAGCCCGGCGGCAGCGGCAGGGGCTCCGGCGCCAGGCCGCGCGCGCGGCGCAGGACGCGCGGCGCGCCGGCCATGACGCGGAGCACCGAATCGTCGACGCGATTCAGGATCGGCCGGTCGTGGGTCAGGACGTAATCCGCGATGCCGGCCAGGCGCGCCATGGCATCCGCATCGTCGGTGCATTGCGGCTCGTCGGAGCGATTGCCGCTGGTCATGACCACCGGCCGGTCGAGACGCTTGAGCAGCAGATGGTGCAAGGGCGTGTAGGGCAGCATCACGCCGATGGTCGCCATGCCCGGCGCCAGGGCCGCCGGCAGGGACCGACCGGCGGGCTCGACCAGCAGGATCGGTGCGGCCGGGCTCTGCAGCAGCTGGCGCTCGACCGGGCCCAGGCGGCAATAGCGCTCGGCCATCGCCAAATCGCGCAGCATCAGCGCGAACGGCTTGGCGTCCCGCTGCTTGCGCTGGCGCAAGCGCTCGACTGCCTCGGCATTGGTCGCATCGCAGGCGAGATGGTAGCCGCCCAGCCCCTTGATCAGGACGATCTCGCCCTTCTGCAGCAAGGAGCCGGCGGCGTCGACCGCATCCAGCATGCTATGCGCGCTGACGTCGAACACTCGGCCGTCCAGCCGGCGCAGCACCGCCTTCGGGCCGCAGGCATGGCAGGCGATCGGCTGCGCATGGAAGCGCCGGTCGGCGGGATCGGCATAGTCGGCGGCGCATTCGGCGCATAGGGCGAAGCCCGCCATGCTGGTGCTGGCCCGGTCGTAGGGCATGGCCGCCATGATCGAGTAGCGCGGGCCGCAATCGGTGCAGTTGGCAAACGGGTAGCGGTAGCGGCGATCGAACGGGTCCTGAACCTCGGCCAGGCAGGCGGGACAAGTCCCGACATCGGGCGTGATCCAGCTATGCAGCCCTTCGTTGCGGCTGGCGACGATCCGCAAGTCCGGATGGCGCTGCTGGACGGGCGCCGGCTGCCGCTCGATCCGATCGATCCGGGCAAGCGGCGGCGGTGCGGCCTGCAGCTCGCGCAGCAGCCGATCGATCGCGGCGGCCGGGCCGGTCAAGGTCGCGACCACGCCCTGCCCGTCATTGCGGATCTCGCCGGTCAGCCCTTCTGCCGCGGCCAGCCGCCACAAGGTCGGCCGGAAGCCCACGCCCTGCACGAGGCCTTGGATCCGGATGGTTTCGGCGACAATCGGAGCGTCGCGGCTGGCGGCGAGCCCGCTCATGACGCCAGGCGCCAGAGCAGGATGCGATTGTTGCCGCTGTCCGCGATCGCGACCAGGCCGTCCGCCACGGCGACCGCATAGGGCCAACACAGCGAATCCCGCGCCACCGCCTGCCACCGATTGTCGCCCTTGGCGGCGAAATCCGGCTGGCCGGTCAGCAGGCTGGCCGCCGCCCCGGTCGCCAGCTCCTCGACGCGCCAGCCGAGCAGGCGGGAGTTGGCGGTGTCGGCGACGATCAGCCGGCCGCCGGCCGCGGCGACGCCATAGGGCATGTTGAGGGCGGCGGCGTCCGGCCAGTAGCGGCTGCGGTTGTGCTCGGTCGCGGCGGCATCGGCTTGGCCCAGGATGAGATCGGCGGGCTGGTTGCTGGCCGGCCGCGGGCTCCGCCACAGCAGGAGCCGGTTGTTGCCGGCATCGGCCACGGCCAGCCAGCCGCCGATCAGCGCGATCTGATGCGGCCAGCGCAAGCTGCCGGCGGCGGGTGCCGCGCCGCCATTCTCGTCATGGCTGGCAAAACCCGCCTGCCCCAGCACCGCATCCGCCGACTGGCCATTGACCACCGGCAGGCGGTCCCAGATCAGGACGCGGCGATTGCCGGTATCAGCGACGTAGAGGCGATCGCCTTCGGCATGGACGCCGTAGCACCAATTGAGCGTATCGGCGCCCGCCTCCGCCTGGCCACGATTGGCGAGCACCTCCCCGAAGCCGGCTTGGCCCAGCACCAGATCGGCCGGCTGGTGGCTGGCTTGGGGGAGGTCCTGCCAGATCAGAACCCGGTGGTTCCAGGCATCCGCGACCGCGAGGCCCCGGCCGCAGCGAGCGATGCCGGTCGGCACGTTCAGGCTGGCAGCATTGGCGGGGCCTTGGCCGTTGCGCCCTTCGCGCCCGAACGCGGGCTGGCCGATCAGCCAGTCGGCCGGCGTGCCGTCCGCAGAGGGCGGCCGGCGCCAGCCCAGCAGGCGATGATGGCCGGTATCGGCAACCCAGAACGGCCGGTCGGGACCGGCCAGGCAGACGCCGCGCGGCCCGAACAGGCTGGTACGGCTGGGCGTCACCGGCACCGGCAGCTCGCTGGTCTGGCCGCCCAGCACGGTCGAAGGGCCGGCAGGATCGAGCAACGGCGCTGGCGGCGGCATGGGCAGCGCCGGGCGCGGTGCGGCCTGGAGCGACACCCGCATCAGCCCGCTCCCGCCAGCTGGACCTCGACCATGCCGCCGATCACGCGCACCACGCGCGGCTCGAGCTGAACCTCCGGCGCGGTCAGGCACTCGCCGGATGCGAGATCGTATTGGAAGCCATGGTGCGGGCAGGTGATCACGCCATCCGCGATTCTGCCGCCATCGAGCGGCATCGCCAGATGGGCGCAGGCATTGACGTAGCAGGCGACGCGCGACCCGGCGCGGCTGAGCAGCAGCGCCTCGCCGCGCAGCGCCAGCGGCAGCGCGCCGCCGTCCGGGACCTGATCGAGCAGGCAGGCCCGATGCCAGATCCCGGTCCGGTGCTGCACGAACGGGCTGACGAAATCGACCGCGGCCGCGGCCGGCCTGGCCACGCCCAGGCCGCTCGCCTGGCGGATCTCGGTGATCTCGGGACAGTGCTCGCGGATCGCGCGCTTGACGCCCGCGGTGAAGGTCAGGACCGAGGCCGGGCAATGGTCGCAATTGCCGAGGAAGCGGACCTCGACCCCCGCCGGCGGCAGGAGCTGGACCAGCTCGACATCGCCGCCATGGCCGGCCAGCATCGGCCGGATCGAGGCCAGCGCCGTCTCGACCCGCTCCTGCAGGCTGGGCTTGATCAGGCCGTGGCGGCGCAGCACCGCATAGACGACCTCGTCCCCCGCCACCTCACGCAACGCTTGAAGGGCCACAGGTTCGGCCTGCAAGCCCTTGATCAGGCGCCGGATCGCCTCGCGCTGCAGCGCCGCCTCGGCGGCCCGCAGCTCGGCCAGCGCCAGACGCTGCGCCGGATCGGCCCAGGCTTCGGTCACCTGCTCGGCCAGCTGCAGCGCCCGCAGCAGACTGTCGAGGCTTTGGGCCTCTTCAGCGGCGGGCAAGGCTGCGGCCTGGGCCATGGTCGGTGGCCTAGCGGTATTTCAAGTCGCGGAACAGATAAGGCTGGAGCGCACCGCCGAGCCCGCCGGCCAGGATCGCCACCAGCCAGACCGGCAGACCCGCCAATGCCAGGACCAGGGTCAGGAGCGCCGTCGCGCCCGCCCCGACGCCGATCTGGCGCAGGACCTTGGCATTGTCCTGGAACAGCTTGCCTTGCACGAAGAGCTGCATCGACTGGGCCGCCATCTGGAGCATCGTCGGTCCTCCGCTCAGGCGATCAGCGTGTAGAGGATGAGGCCCGCCAGGGCACCCAGGAAACCGCCCATTGGCCCGTAGAAGGCGCCCATGAGGGCTGCCAGCTCGTTGCCGATATGCTTGCCGCCCACCAGGATGCCGCCGACCACGCCGCCCGCCAGCGAGGCGAGCAGCGCCAGAAGTGCTGCCAAGACAAATCCAGCCGCTGTCATGCCGCGCCATTCTCCTGCTTGCCGTCCGCCAGACCGATCCCGGCCAGGGCCTGGCCGAAGCCGCCACCATGGTCGAGGCCGGCCGCACCCAGCTCGGCCAGCGCGTGCTCGACGATCTCCGCCTTGGCTGGCTCGCCCTGGGCCGTGAAGATCGCGCGCGCCTCGCGATAGAGGGCCACCGCCGCCGCGAGATTGGCCGGGTTGCCGGCCGCCGGCCGGTCCGGATCGTCCGGCAGATTGGCCAGGCAATTGGCCTTGTTGGCGATAGTATTCGCATAAGCCAGCGGGCTGTCCCGCCGGTTGCGAACCTTCAGCGCCTCATCGTAAGCCTCGATGGCGCGCAGATTGTTCGCTACCGGATGCGCGCTCACCGCATATTGCAGCGCATTGCCAAGGTTGTTCTGCAGCATCGCATATTCGTTGGGGTGGTCGATCAGGTTGACCACCGACAGGCCCTCCTCGAAGGACTGCACCGCCAGCGCCTCGCGCATGCTGGCCCGGCCGTCGGCGAACGGCATGGCGAGGAAGGCAGTGGCGAGGTTGTTGTGCAGGATCGCATAGTCCTTCGGATGCTTTGCCTTGTCGAACACCCGAAGGGCGCGCTGATAGGCCTTGATGGCATCGGCCAGCGGCGCCTTGCCCTGGCCCGCCAGGCTCTGCAGGCACAGGCCCAAATTCAGGTCCAGCTCCGCCAGCTCCAGCGCCTCGCCCGATGCGGCCACGACCGGGCGCGCCTCCTCGAACGCCTGGCGCGCCTGCTGCAGCGCGCCGCCATCCGGCTCGGGCAGCGCCTGCAAGGCGGTACCACGCCGCGCGGTGATCCGGGCGGCGGTGAGCCGGTCGTCGGCGACGAGCGCGAGCGCCCGATCGTAGAGCTCGATCGCCTGGTGCAGCTGATCCGGGGATTTGGGCCTGGTCTGCAGGCCGGTCGCGATCGCCACCAGCATCTCGGCGCGCTCATGCTCCGGAATCGACGGCTCCGAAGCCGCCTGGATCGCGGCATCGACCTCGGCATCGGCGCGCGTCTTGTGCATCGCGCTCCCTGACCTGGTAGGTGCCGGCGCATCCGGCCGGCCACCGCTTGCTTGACGCTGATGCTAACCGGTGGACCCGCTTCCGTCTATCGCTTTTGCGATGTGCAAACTTAGTTTACAAAAAGCAGCGCCAGGGCAGCGACGTCCGGCCGCCAGCAGCCAACCATCGGTCGCTCGCTCTCGCCATCCAGCCCGTGTTCGTGGAAGAAGTCGGCGGCCTGGATCACCCGGTCGCCGACGCGGTTGCGCTGCTTCAAGAGATAGCCGCCGGCCGCGGCGTGGCGGACCGGCATGATCAAGAGCTCGGGCGCGCGCCATTGCAGGATCACGCCTTCGCAGCCGGAGAAATAGCGCGCGCAGAGCGCCGCCGGCAGATGTAAAGCGCTGCGCTTGAGCGTCACCCCGTCGCGCTGCCGGCGCGACCAGGCTTTGATGCGACGCTGCAGCTGCGCCTCGACGATGCCGGCGGCGCGCTCGACCGGCGGGCTCAGATTGAGGCCGAGGCCGGTATCGACCGCCTCGATCAGGCAGGCCGTGACATCGGCCGGAAACGCCTCCTTGAAGATCTGCCGGCCCGCGAACAGCGCGTGCTCCCAGCGGAAATCATGCAGGTTCAAGCTGGGCGGCGGCCGGGCGGCGAGCTCGCTGCCGGGCACCTCGAACACCGCACCCGGCTCGCTGCCGGAGCAGCAGGCATCGATCACCACCAGCGCCTGGGCGCCCCGCGCCTGGAACATCACCTCCATGCCGGCGGTGCCGCAGTCCAGCACCCGCACCGTCGGCTCTGGCGGCAGGCTCGCCAGCCAGCGCTGCAGCCGCTGCGCCACCACCACGCCGACGCCATCATCAGAACGATTGAGATTGCCGCAGCCGATGATCGCCAGCATCGGCCGCTCAAATCCGCCAGAGGCGGCAGGACCATTCGGGCCGGACCGGCAGCATCAGCTCGGGCAGCTCGCAAAAGCGGCGATGGACCAGGTAGTACATGCAGGTTTCGCAAGCCTGCTCGAGGTCGTCCTGGACGAAGGGCTGCGCCGTGAAGCCGGCGATCCGCAGCCGGCCATCGAGGTCGCCCGGCGCCAGCTGCCGCAGCCGCTCCTGCACCGCCTGGATCTCTGCCAGATCGTTCGCGCGCGGCACGACCTCGACATCGCTCAGCCCCGGCAGCTTCTGCCCGATCTGGTCACGCAGCCGGTCATCGTCGGCGGCCATCTCCGCCCTCCCCGCCTGCTCGCCCGGTCAGATCCGCCAGAGCCGGCACCACCAGTCCGGCTCGACCGGCACCGCCAGCTCCGGCAGATCGCACCATTTGCGATGCACGAGATAGTACATGCACTCCTGGCAGCGCTGCTGGTCCGGGCCATAGGGATGATTGACGAAGCCCGAGATCACCAGCTTGCCCTTCAGGTCCGCCCGATCGAGCGCCCGCAGCTCGTCGAGGATCCGGCCGAATTCCTTGTCGGTCTCCGGAAACGGCTCGGTCTGGGTCTCGAGGCCGTCCGAGAGCATCTGATCAATCAGCTTGAGCAATTCATGATGCGCCGCGCCACCCATGATTCCGATCTTTCTGGTTCGTGCACGCCGTTCGGGTCAGGCTGCACCGACGCCGCCCGACCCGCAACCAGCCAGCGGACTCAAGCCGTCCTGAACCGGGCCAGCTCCTGACCGGTCTTGGCGTCATGGGCGTGCACGGTGCAGACCAGGCACGAATCGTAGGAGCGGCAGACATGGCCGACCTCGACCGGATCGGAGGCGTCCTTGATGGGCGTGCCGATCAGCGCCTGCTCGATCGGGCCGCGCTCGCCGTCCTGGGCGCGCGGCCCGACATTCCAAGTGGTCGGCGCCACGATCTGGTAGTTCTTGATCTTGCCGCCCTGCACCTCGATCCAGTGGCACAAGGCCCCCCGGATCGCCTCCGTGGCACCCCAGCCGCGGCCATCCTTCTCGGTCGGCTTGATGTACCAGGGGTCCTTTAGGCGAAACTCCTTCAGGATCCGCTCGGCCTCGCGGTAGAGCTTCACGCCCTCATGCATCCGGGCAAAATGGCGCAGCAGCACGCTGGCACCGCCCATCTGCCGGTACATGTCGAGGACCAGGGGATCATGGTGCTGCCAGCTTTCGCCATGCTGGCCGCCGGCGACCACCTGCCGAGCCAGCGGGCCCGCCTCGAGCCGGCCGTTGGCGGCATGGCGGACGGCGGTGCACCAGGAGTACTTGCCGTCGAAGGCGACGTCGTTCTTCTGGATCGGCTTGGTCACCCGGTCGAAGGGATGGACCTCGGGCGCATCCTCGTACCAGGCATGGGTCACGTCCTCCCGGGCGAAGCCCTGCTCCATCAGCACATGGCTGTCCGCCTGGCCGTCATAGACGCCGCTCTTCATGATCAAGGCGGCGTTGCGCCCGTCGATGGTCGGCTTCTGGTAGCGGTCCTCGTGCGGCAGGTAGCCCCAGCTCATATATTTGCCATGGCCGCGGCCGAACTGGTCCAGGCCGACATCGGTGCCCATGCGCCAATACATGCCGAGATCGGAATTGGCATGCTCGGGCGTCTCGTTCAGCCAGACCATGAAGTCGTCGTAGGAGCGGATCTCCTCATAGCGCTCGAGCGAGCAGCCCAGCCACATCGATTCCAGCCAGTTCTGCCGGAAATATTCCAGGATCGAGCGGGCGCGGGTGACGTCGGTGAGCGTCGGCGCGCACATCACGCCGCCCGGCACCATGTAGCTGGAATGGGGCCACTGGCCGCCCAGGAGGGCGTAGATCTCGACCGGCCGGCCGGAGATCGTGACGCCCTGCTCGTAGTGGCTGCCGGTGAACGGCGCCCAGCGCTTGACCGCCTCCTCGTAATACGGGCTCTGCTGGTAGTTCTTGTTGGTCAGATCGATCATGAACAGGCCGTAATGGTGCCGGGGCAGGCTCTGCAGGCTCTCCGTGATCTGGCCGAGATTGCGGGCGAGGATGGCGTTCCTCGGGACTTCCGTGCCCCAGGCGGTATCGAGCGCCCAGGCGGCGCAGGTCAGATGCGAGGCGCCGCAGATGCCGCAGGCGCGCGGCGTCACCACCAGGCCGGCCTGCGGATCCTTGTCGCGCAGGATGACCTCGAAGCCGCGGAACAGCTCGGCCTGGGTCCAGGCGTCGACCACGACGCCGTCCTGCACATCGACCCGCACATCGAGATCGCCCTCGACCCGGCCGACCGGCGAGATGTCGAGGGTCTGAACTGCGGTTTGCGCCATGTCCTGTGCCTCCCTCAGACCACGAAGATGTCTTGCTCGGCCCAGGCCGGAGCGGCTGCCTTGGCGGCGGCGGTCAGCTTGATGTAGCCGGTCTTGTCGACGCCGGTCGGCATGTCCTTGGGCACGCCCATCACGGTCTGGGTCTTGAAGACCGTGCCGGGCGCCAGGTCGAAGAACGGAAATTCCGGCTCGGTGCAGCCCAGGCAGGGCATGCCGGCGCGCGTCTTCGAGGACACGCGGTTCCACAAGATGCGGTTGCAGGGCGAGTGGGTCATCGGCCCGCGGCAGCCAAGATCGTAGAACAGGCAGCCCTTGCGCTGGCCGAACTCGGTCGCCGAGACCTTGTAGGCGAAGTGCATGTTCCGGGTGCAGCCGGTCTGGGTGAAGCTGGAGAAGAAGGTCTTGGGCCGCTGGAAGTCGTCCAGGCCGACCTCGCCGCCGCGCCCGGAGGCGACCGCCACCAGGATCTGGGTGACCCAGTCGGGATGGGCCGGGCAGCCCGGGATGTTGATCACCGGCAGGCCGGACTTGGCGCGGAACGCCGTGCCCAGATAGCCGCCATGGGCGCGCTTCAGGAATTGCAGGCCCTGGCTTTCGGACGGGTTGGGCGCGGTCGCCGGGATGCCGCCCCAGGTGGCGCAGTCACCGATCGCCACGACATACTGCGCGGCCGCCGCCAATTCGGCCACCCAGTCCTTCATCGGCCGGCCGGCGAAGCGGTTCCAGGCGCCGGTGCCGTTGGGCGCGTTCACCACGGTGCCCTCGAACACGAAGATGTCGAGCGCCAGATCGCCGGCGACGCAAGCGCGCAGCAGCTTTTGCAGGTTCTCGCCGAGCTCGACGCCTAGGGAGGGATGCCAGAGCACGTTGATGCCGAAATCAGTCACCAGATCGCAAGCGCTGGGCTCCTCGGCATTGAGGAACGACATGGTGTTGCCGGAGCAGGCACCGCCCTGCAGCCATAGCAGGTTCGCCATCAGACCCTCCCTGATCAGGTCTTCGTTGCTGATTGGTCGAGCTGGAGCAAGCGCCGTGCCAGCCGGCAACGAGATGATCTTATGCTGCTATGTCAGCAGGTTGGCGCTTGGATGGCGGTGCCGGCCGAGGCTTGGCGCCCGCCGGGCGAAAGCAACTTTACACAGGCCCCGCAAAGTTGGTTTGCAGCAGCGATCAGCCCTTGCGGCTGCCGCAAGACGGGCACTCGACTTCCAAATGCAGCCCCTCCCAGATGCCCTGGCAGCGGCTGCACCAATGACCGGACAGCCCCGCCTCGTCGAGGCGGAGCGCCACCACCAGACGGGAGCGGCCGAGGCGCCGGGCGGGCGCGCGCGCCGGCCGGACGGCCGCACGGGGGAACGGCAGGACGGCGGCGGGCGGCCGGTCGGACATCTAGGCCGTCGCCTCCTGGCCGAGGCCACGGTCGAGCCCGTAGCGCTTGATCTTGTTGGCCAGGCCGACCCGCGACAGGCCCAGCGTCGCCGCCACCTTGCTCTGGTTCCAGCGATGCCGGCGCAGGGCCTCGCCGACCAGCTTGGCCTCCAGCCGCTCGACCTCGTCCTTCAGGCTGCCGCCCAGGAGCGCAAAGCCGTTGCTCTGGCCGGCGGCCGGCTGGCCGACCGGCAAGGCCGCGAAGGTCGCCGACATGTGGCGGGTCGACAGGTAGTCGCCATTGTGGGCCAGCGCCACCATGCGCCGGATCTCGTTCTCGAGCTCGCGCACATTGCCCGGATAGTCGTGCGCCTCCAGGCGCTGCACCGCGTCCTGGGTGATGCCGAGCACGCGGTGGCCCATGGCGGCGCCATGCTTGCGCACGAAGTACTCCGCCAGCGCCGCGACCTCGTCCCGCCGCTCGCGCAGGGGCGGCACGCGCAGCTCGAAGCCCTTGAGCCGGAAATACAGGTCCTGGCGGAAGGCGCCCTGGCGGACCAGCTCGGCCAGCGGCCGGTTGCTGGCGGCGATGATCCGGACGTCGCAGATCATGGTGCGATCGGCACCGATCGGCTTGACCTCGCCCTCCTGCAGGAGGCGCAGCAGGCTGACCTGGAAGGCCGGCGAAACCTCGGAGATCTCGTCCAGGAACACGGTGCCGCCATCGGCGGCGCGAAACAGGCCAAGCCGGTCGCTGACCGCGCCGGTGAAGGCGCCGCGCAGATGGCCGAACAGCTCCGAACGCAGCAGCTCGTCGCTCAAGCCGCCGCAGTTCTGGATCAGGAGCGGGCTGTTGCCGCGGGCGCTGTGGTAGTGGATGGCGCGCGCCAAGAGCTCCTTGCCGGTGCCGGTCTCGCCCTCGATCAGGATCGGCAGCTCGGTGCGGGCGGCCTGACGGGCCAGCGCGCAAAGCTCCGCCATTTGCGGGCTGGCATAGACCAGCTTCTCGAACGAGCGGGCCTCCTTGACGAAGCCCTCGGTCAGCCGGTCGCGAGCGAACATCGGCGCGTCGTCGCTGAGCTTCAGCTCGCGGCTGAGGATTCGGTGGCGCCTGGCCAGCTCGCGGGTCTCGAGCGCCCGCTTGACCAGGAGCGCCACCTGCTCCCCGTCCAAGGGCCGGGTCAGATACTGGTAGATCGCCGCCTCCCGGACCAGCTCCTGGCGATCGGTCGAGCCCGGCCCATCGACCAGCAGCACCCGCAGCACCGCCGGATGGGACAGCCGCAGCGCGCGCAGGAAGTGCTGCCCCTCGCCGGTGGCATCCTCGGTCACCAGCACCAGATCGACCTCGGCCGCGGCGAGGCAGCGCGCCGCGTCCGCCCGCGACGCGCACAAGAACACCCGGTACTCGTCATCCTCCGCCAGCCGGGCCGCGATCGGCTCGAGCGCGCCGATGTCGGGATCGAGGATCAGGATCGTGCCGGCAAAGGTCGGCATCCCGGCGGCCCTCTCTGGCTGCATCATGCGCATTTAGCATACTTCATTAGCAGCCGGCGAGGATCGGCACAATCAGCCTGCGTCGTTCATGGCGAGGTTCGGTGGGTCAAGCGTGATCCGGCGACCAAGCCCAGCGATTCGGCCGCAGCACGGCTGGCGCGCTCAATCTTCGGGTCCGCGCCGCCGCAAATTCTCATACGGCTTGCCGTCGCGATGCGTGTAGATCGCCGGTTCGCCATCCGCCGGGGCCACCAGGTCCAGTCCCGGATAGTCGGTGGCGTCGCCGGCGCGCCGCGAGCCGATTTCCAGGACCAGGGCCGGCGCCGCGCCACGGTTCTGCAGGCAATGGCCGTCCGGATCGCCGGCCTTGAATCCGGCGGCGTCGCCCGCCCGCAAGCGCTCCTCGCCAGCCTCGGTGACCAGCGTCACCTCGCCTTCCAGGACATAGACGAACTCGTCTTCCTTGGTATGCCAGTGCCGCTGGCTCGACCAGGCGCCGGGCGGCAGGGTCAGGAGGTTGACCCCGAACTGGGTCAGGCCAGCGGCATCGCCGAGCGGCCGGCGCGCCCGCGCCCGGCAGGGCTGATCGTAGGGATCTGGATACAGCGTGCCGACGATCGAGGCGATCGCGGCGAGATCAAGCTTCTTGGCCATGCGCCGGTCCCCGAAAAGGAGGTGCGATGGCCCTGCTTGTCGCCCGCCGCCCGGCGCTTGGCAAGGCGGCGGGCGGCGCAACCCGGCCCGACCAGCACTGCGGCGCTGGCCAGGCCGTCGGGTCTCAGCTCAGTCGCGCGCCACGCACATGGCAATGCCCATGCCGCCGCCGATGCACAAGGTGGCCAGGCCCTTCTTGGCGTCGCGCTTGATCATCTCATGCAGCAGGGTGGTCAGGACGCGCGCCCCCGACGCGCCGACCGGATGGCCGAGCGCGATGGCCCCGCCATTGACATTGACCTTGGCGGTGTCCCAGCCGAGGTCCTTGTTGACCGCGCAAGCCTGGGCCGCGAAGGCCTCGTTGGCCTCGATCAGATCGAGGTCGGCAGCGCTCCAGCCGGCCGCCTCGAGCGCCCGGCGCGAGGCCGGGATCGGGCCGGAGCCCATGATCGCCGGATCGACGCCGGCCTGCGCCCAGGACACGATCCGGGCGAGCGGCTTGATGCCCCGCCGCGCCGCATCGTCGGCCGCCATCACGATCAGGGCCGCGGCGCCGTCATTGATGCCGGACGCATTGCCGGCGGTCACGCTGCCGTCCTTGGCGAACGCCGGGCGCAGCTTGGTCATGCCCTCGATGCTGGCCCCGAAGCGCGGAAACTCGTCGGTGTCGATCACCTTCTCCTCGCGCCGGACCATCACCTTGACCGGCACGATCTCGTCCTTGAACCGGCCGGCCTTGATCGCCGCCTCGGCCTTGTTCTGCGACTTGACCGCGAAGGCATCCTGCTCCTCGCGGGTGATCTGCCACTTCTGGGCGACGTTCTCGGCGGTGTTGCCCATGTGGTAGCCGTTGAAGGCGTCCCACAGGCCGTCCTTGAGCATGGTGTCGACCAGCTCGGCGGCGCCCATCTTGACGCCCGCCCGGAGATAGGAGCAGTGCGGCGCCTGGGTCATGCTCTCCTGGCCGCCGGCGACCACGATCTTGCTGTCGCCGTTCTTGATCGCCTGATAGGCCAGCGCCACCGTGCGCAGGCCGGAGCCGCACAGCTGATTGACGCCCCAGGCCGGCACCTCGACCGGAATGCCGGCATTGACCGAGGCCTGGCGGGCCGGGTTCTGGCCCTGGCCGGCGGTCAGGATCTGGCCGAGGATGACCTCGGACACCTCGCCCGGCTCGACTCCGGCGCGCTCCAGGGCCGCCTGGATCGCGATCTTGCCCAGATCATGGGCCGGCAGGCTGGCAAACGCGCCGTTGAACGCGCCGATCGGCGTGCGCGCGGCGCTGGCGATGACGATCTCAGACATGACTGCTCCCTAGATGGCGGCTTCGACGAGCCCTCGGCCGACCGCAGGGCCGACCGCCTCGGCGCGGATCAAGCCCCGCTCCCCAACGATCCGCCCTTAAGATAGGAGATCGAGCCAGGCACCACTAGAAGCTATCTTTGCAACGCAGCAATCTGCCGCAACCAGCCATGCAGCGCGGTCTGGAGCGTCCGGCTGGCGCGCTGGCCGACGATCATGCCGAGATGGCCGCCCATGGGCTCGACCAGCTGCGGCGCTGGCAGCTGACGGGCCAGGGCCAGGGCCGATTCGGGCGGCACGATCCGGTCCTCGGTCGGGATCGCCACCAGGCAGGGCATGGTCAGCCCGGCCGGCCGGATGGGCACGCCATCGACTTCCCAGCAGCCGCGCGCCGGGCGGTTCTCGGCATACCAGTCGCGCAGGCAGCTGCTGGCCACCCCGGCGCCTAGCGGCACGCCATCGTTCAGCCAGTCCTCCAGGGCCACGAAGGCGGTGGCCGCCGGCCCGGCCGGATCGAGCTGGGCAAAGCGGGCGAACTTGCGCGGCACCTGGAGCGGCTCCAGGCTCGCGAACCAGCTCTGCAGCAGATCGACCGGCAGCCCGCCCAGGCCGCCCGCGACCTGCTCCAAAGCCTGCGCCGCGCTCGCCAGCAGGGCCGGCGGCCACTGGCCGGCATGGAAATCCCAGGGCGTCGCGAGCAAAGCCAGGCCGGCGACCTGATCCGGCTGGCGGACCGCCGCCGCAGCCGCCAGGAGGCCGCCCATGCAGTAGCCGAGCAGGATCGGGCGCCGGCCGCTCGTCTGACCGAGCCAGCCGAGCGCGGCTTCGATCCGCGCCACGATGTAGCGCGCCAGCGGCCAGCGCCGCTCCTCCGGTCGCGCCTCGCCCCAATCCAGCAGCAAGGGCCGCAGGCCGAGCGCCGTGAGCGGCCGCAGCAGGCTGGTCTCAGGCGTCAGATCCAGCACGTAGCCGCGGTTGATCATCGAGGGAACCGCCAAGATCGGCCAGCCATCGGCCGGGCCGTAGTCCCACAGCCGCGTGCTGCCGGCTTGCCACACCACCGCAGCCGCGGGCGGCGGGCGGCGGTAGCCATGGGCGCGATAGGCCTGGACGCCCTGCAAGAAGGCCAGGAGGTCCGGCCGCTGGCGCGCCCAGGCCAGCTGGGCCTGCAGGACATGCAAAGCGAGCGGCCGGGGTCCCAGGCGCTCGCCAGGCCGCGGCGCCGGCTCGAGCCGCAGCGTCATCCAGAGCGGCGGCGGCTGGGAGGCTGATCGGCGTTAGCCAGACCTTTACCAATGTGCGCGAGCATGGCGGGATCAGTTCCTGGATTCGGGGTGGCGATCGATGCTCATGCAAGCGGCCGCACCGGCCTTCGGCGCGCCGCCAGACCAAGGCCGGCTTGGCTGGCTCATTCTCGTGCCGCTCCTCTGCCTGGCGCTGCTGCAGGGCCTGATGGCCTGGACCGGCGCCCTGCCGGTGCACGGCGGCAAGTTCGCCGATCCGGACAGCTACATGCGGCTGACCCGGGTGCTGGCGCTCGATCAGGGGGGTGCCTGGTTCGACGCCCGCGAGCCGCGGATCAATCCGCCAGACGGTCACCTACAGCATTGGACCCGGCCGGTCGATGGCCTGCTGCTGGCCGGCGCCTGGGTCCTGCAGCCATGGCTCGGCCTGCGCGCCGGGCTGGAGCTGTGGGCGATGCTGTTCAGCCCGGTCTGCCTGGGCCTGACGCTGCTGGTGGTGGCCTGGGCGGCCAAGCCGCTGCTCGGCCGCGACGAGCGGATGATCGCCTGCTTCACGCTGCTGCTGCAGCCCTCGATCCTCGCCTATTGCAGCCTCGGCCGCGCCGATCACCATGCCCTTCTCCTGCTGCTGTGCGCCGGCTTCGTGGGCCTGGTGCTGCGGCTGGCCCAGCGGGCGCGCCGCCCAGCCCAGGCGATCGCCGCCGGCCTGCTCGCGGCGCTCAGCCTCTGGCTCAGCACCGAAAGCCTGGTGATGATCGCGCTCGGCCTAGGCACGCTCGGCCTGCTCTGGCTGCAGGGTCGCGACCAGCTGCAAGCGCCCCTGCAGCAGCTCTTGAGCGCCCTGGCGCTGGGCCTGGCGGTGGCGCTCGTGATCGAGCGGGGGCCGGCCGCGTTGGCTGCGACCGACAATGACCGCCTGTCCCTGGTCCATGTCGCATTGTTCGGGCTCCTGGCCGGCGGCTGGCTGGTGACCGGCCGCGTCCTGGTGGCCTGGCAGGGCCGTCGCTTCGGGCCGCTGCCCTGGCTGGCGCGGCTGCTGGTCGCGGGCAGCGCGCTGGCGCTGGTGGCCGGGCTCATGCTGTGGCTGTTTCCCAGCCTGCAGCAAGGCGTCCTGGGTCAGGTCGATCCGACCTATGACCGCCTGCGGCTGCAGCGGATCCTGGAAATTCAGCCAGTGCTGGCGCTGGCGGAGCTCGATCTCGCCCATCTGGGCGAAGGGCTGCATCGCTTCGTGCTGCTGCTCGGGATCAGCTGTGTCGCCCTGCCCTACCTCGCTTGGGCGTGGCGCGGCCTCGATCCGGCCGGGCGTCGGGCCTGGCTGGTGATCCTGGCCGGCAGCCTCGCCTATGGGGCGCTGGCCTGCTACCAGGTCCGCTGGGCGGCCTATGCCGAGCTGTTCCTAAGCATTCCCTATGCCGCCGCGATCGGCACCGGCCTGCGGCTGCTGGCGGCGCGCCTCCGGCCAGAGACGATGCCGCTGGTCAGGGCGCCGGCGATCGTGGTCGCCTTGCTGTGGTGGGCGCCGCTCGCGCAGGCGCTGCCTTCGCCCGCGATCGAGACGGCAATCGACCGCTGCCCGATCGGCGCCATCGCGGGCCAGCTGGCAGCGCTCGGCGAGGGCCGGCCGCGCACCATCATGGCGCTGGCCGACCACGGGCCGGAGCTGCTCTACCGCACCCCCCACAACGTGCTCTCGATCCCCAATCATCGGCCGCAGCCCGGCTTCGTCGCCACCCACGGAGTGCTGACCGCGACGAGCGATCCCGATGCCCGAGCGATGCTCGAGCAGCACCAGGTCGACTGGCTGCTGCTTTGTCCCGGCCGGGTCGAAGCGAGCTTCGCCCGGCCAGCGCAAGCGGGGCAGTCGACCTTCCGCGAGCGGCTGCTGACGGGCCAGCTGCCGCTCTGGCTGCGCCCGCTCTCGCTGACCACGCCACCCGATGCCGATATCCGGCTGTTCACCCGCGTCAGCCCGATGGAGGGCACGCCATGACCGCGCCGGGCAGGCTGCTGATCATCCAGATCCCATGCTTCAACGAGGCCGGGACCCTGGCGATCACCCTGGCAGCCCTGCCTCGCCAGCTGCCGGGCTTTGCCCGGGTCGAATGGCTGATCATCGATGACGGCAGCACCGACAGGACGGCCGAGATCGCCCGCGCGGCCGGCGCCGACCACATCCTGCATCTCGGCCGCAACCGGGGGCTGGCCAGGGCGTTCACGGCCGGCCTCGCCGCCGCGCTCGAGCTGGGCGCCGACGTGATCGTCAACACCGATGCCGACAACCAATATTGCGCGAGCGACATCCCGAAGCTGCTCGAGCCGCTGGTAACGGGCGATGCCGACTTGGTGATCGGCGCCCGCCCGATCGCCGACACGCCGCATTTCTCCGCGCTCAAGAAGGCCCTCCAACGGCTCGGCAGCAAGGTGGTGAGGCATGCCTCGCGCACGGCGGTGGTCGATGCCTCGAGCGGCTTTCGCGCCTTTTCCCGCGCGGCCGCCCTCCGGCTGCGAGTCCATGGCGCCTACACGTACACCCTGGAAACCGTGATCCAGGCCGGCAGCCAGGGGTTGAACATCGCGTCGGTGCCGATCCGCACCAATCCCGATCTGCGGCCATCCCGCCTGGTGCGCAGCATCCCGAGCTATGTGCTGCGCTCGGCCGGCACGATCATGCGCAGCCGGGCGATCTACTGGCCGGCCCGCATGCTGCTCGCCGCCGCCGCGGCGACCGCGACGCTGGGCCTGGCCAGCCTGGCGCTGCATGCCTGGCTGGCGCCTTCGGCCGATCCGGCGCTGGCCCTGGTCGGCGCGATCCTGCTCGGCACCGGACCTGTGCTCGGCGCCCTGGCGCTGATCGCCGATTTGATCGCGATCAACCGCCATCTTTTGGAGAAGCTGCTCCTGGCGGAGCGCGATGTCGCGGCGCTCGATGCACGCATCCAGCGGCTGCCGATCGAGACCGAGCCAAGCCACTCGCACGCCTCGGCTGCCTGATTCGCGCCGCCTGCCGCGCGCCTTGGCCTCCCGTCCCACCAGCTCGGAGATGCGTCCGATGGTCGCCCAGCCTGTCCAACCCGGTGCTGATCCGGTCGCCGTCGATGACCAGGGCGGCAATCTCTATCCCAAATACACCAGCGCCAACCCGATCGCCCGCCTGCTGGTCGGCAACTTTCTGCGCTGCTTCGATGAGCTGGTGCGGGCCGCCAGTGCCGGAACCGTCCACGAGGTCGGCTGCGGCGAAGGCTTTCTCAGCGCCCGGCTCGCGGCGCAGGGCCATGCCGTGCGCGGCAGCGACCGCTCGGCCCGCGCGATCGCGCGGGCGCAGCAGCAGGCCGCGGCCGCGGGCGCCAGCATCGCCTTCGCGGCGCGGGATCTGTACCAGCTGGACCCGGCGCGCGATGCCGCCGAGCTGATCGTCTGCTGCGAGGTGCTGGAGCATCTGCCGGACCCGGCCGCTGCCCTGGCAATCCTGCGCCGCCTGGCGCGCCCCTATCTCCTGATCAGCGTGCCCCGCGAGCCGCTCTGGCGCGTGCTCAATCTGGCCCGCGGCCAGTATTGGCCGGAGCTCGGCAACACGCCTGGCCACCTCCAGCACTGGTCGACCGGCGCCTTGCGGCGGCTGTTGGCCGAGTTCGTGGTGATCGACCAGCTGCGCACGCCTTTGCCCTGGACGATGGCCTTGTGCCGCGTCGGCTGACGCATCGCTCGGCGCAGGCGACCTGCCCACCCTGACCGGATCGCCAGGCTTCCGTACCGGCCGCGATCGGTTTGGTTCACGTCCGGAGCTGCGCTAGCGCCCGAGCCGAGGGAATGCCCCCCGCTACCGGCCGCGGCCGCGGCGATGCCGCCGGAGCCTCCGGCCGCCGTCAGCCAGCGTCATCAGCGGCCAGAGCAAGCAGCGTGCCGGTGCCATATGGAGATTGGCCGACCGCCGCGTTGCCCGACCGGCAAGCCAGCCATGTGCCGTCGCCACTGGCGCGCCGGCGCACAACCCCGTATGCCGAAGCGGCCAAGCAGGCCAACGGGCCAAGCCACGCCGGCGCAAGCAATCAGCCCACTGCGCCTGGTCAGCGGCCGGAGGCTTGCCGGCGGCGGCGGCGCAGAGCAGGATCGGCGCCGGGAGGTTGCGCCCGACGCCGCCAAGCTCTGCCCGGGCCGATTGATCAGGCCACTGCACCGCGCGGGCTGAACGAGCAATGCTTGGCCCATGACGCCGCCCGTGGCTGATGGCCCTGTCCGCGCTGTGGCTTGCACCGATCTGTGCCGGTGGCAGCGGCGGCGTGGGGGTTGGAGAGACGACGAGCATGGCTCGTGATCTGATCGAGAAGGCCGGGCCGATGCTCGCCGAGGCACCGCTTGATGAACGCCGACCGACGCTCTGGCCGGCGCTCCAGTCGGCGCGCCCGTACTGGCTGCATCTCGCCCTGTTCTTCCTGGCGTACATCCTGGCCGCCGGCCTCGGCCAGCGGCTGGCGATCATCCCCGGTTACGTGATCTCGTTCTGGCCGCCCGCCGGCCTGTTCGTGGCGACCTTGCTGACCTGCCCCAGGGTCAGCTGGCCGTGGTGGGTGCTGGCCGGCTGCCTTGCCGAGCTGACCTGCAATGCGCTCTGGTTTCACAATCCAGTCCCGTTCGCCTTGATCTATTTCAGCGCGAACGCGCTGGAGGCGCTGACCGCCGCCTGGCTGATCAGGCGCTTTGTCGAGGGTCCCTTCCGGCTCGATCGGATCGAGGAGGTGGGCGCGTTCGTGATCCTGGGTGCGGGCATCGCGCCGATGGTCGGCGCCACCGTGATTGCGCTCACCGATGCGCTTTTGGGCAAGCACGCCTTCACCACCGCCTGGCTCCTGGTGTGGCTGGGCGACGGCACCGGCCTCCTGGTCTCGACGCCGTTGACCTTGGCGGTGGTCCGGGCCTGGCGCGAGCGGGCGCAGATCCCGCTCGGCCGGCTGATCGAGGTGGCGGTGCTGGTCGTGATCCTGCTCGTGGTCGGGGGCTTATCGTTCACCGGCTATCTGCCGACGCCCTTCATGACCATGCCGCCTTTGTTGTGGATCGCCGCGCGCTTCCAGCTGACCGGGGCCGCGGCCGCGGTGGCGCTGATCACCTTGCTGTCCGCGCTGTTCGCCGCCGCCGGCGATGCCCAGCTCGCCGCCCAGCCGGAAATTCTGCATGAGCGGATCGTCATGCTGCAAACCTTCCTGGGCCTCTCGGCGGTGTCGGCGCTGCTGGTCGCCACGGTCGCCTTGCAGCGGCAGCAGGCGCTCGATCGGCTGAACCAGACCAATGCCGAGCTCGAGACCAGGGTTGCCGAGCGCACCGCCAATCTACGCGACAGCGAGCGCCGGCTCGCGGCCGTGGTGGCGGCCATGCCGATCGGCCTGGCGCTGATCGACCGGGCCGGCCGCATGCTGGTCGGCAACGAGGTCTACCAGCGCTATGTGCCGGCCGCGGTGCCATCGCGCGACCCGGCCCAGCGACAGCATTGGGAGGGCTACGCCGCCGACGGCAGCCCCCTTGCGACGCAGGATTTCCCAGCGGCGCGGGCCTTGCGCGGCGAGCGGGTGTGGCCCGGCCAGGTGTTCCTGTTCCATGGCGATGCTGGGCGCGGGCCGATCTGGCTCCGGGTCGCGGCGCTGCCCTTTCTCGACGATGGCGGCAGGATTGTCGGCGCCACCACCGTGATCGAGGATATCGACCAGGAGAAACGGGCAAGCGACGCCTTGCGGGCGAGCGAGGCGCGGCTGCGCTTGGCCAGCGAGGCGGCCGGCTTTGGCGTATATGAAGTCGATCTGGCGCGGCGGCGCGCGATCTGGTCGCCCGAGCTGCGGCGGATCGTGGGCCGGCCAGAGCTCGCCCGGGAAGTCAGCTTCGAGCAGGCCATCGCCATCATTCACCCGGAGGATCGAGCCCGGGTGCAGGCGGAGATGGTGGCGCGCGCCAGCCGCCCGGGCGCTTACGAGATGGAGTTTCGGATCCAGCGCCCCGATGGCAGCCAGCGCTGGGTGCTCGATCGAGGCATGACCATGGCGTCGGCAGCGCCCCAGGCGGCCTTGCCGAGCCGCGGCATGGGCATGCTGATCGACATCACCGAGCGCAAGCAGGCGGAGGGGCGCCTGGCCGAGAGCGAGGCCCGCTTGCGCCATGCGATCGAAGCCGCGGCCTTGTGCGCCTTTGACTGGCAGGCCGACACCGATGGCGTAGTCCGAGCCATGCCGAGCGATCCCGGCGCATTCGGCATCACGGCCGCCGAGCTCGGCACCACCGGCGCGCAGGCCGAGGAGCGCCTCCATGGCGACGATCGGCCACGGCTGCGCAGCCTGCTTGCGGGCCTGACGCCGACAGAGCCCAGCTACAGCGTCGAATACCGGCTGCTGCATCCGGATGGCTACCTGCTCTGGCTGCAGGAAACCGGCCGTGGCGAGTTCGACGGCTCGGGCCGGCTGGTGCGCCGCTTTGGCGTGCAGCGCAACATCACGGCGCAAAAGCAGCGCGAGGAGCAGGTCCAGCTGCTGCTGCGCGAGGTCAATCACCGCTCGAAGAACCTGCTGAGCCTGGTCCTGGCGATCGCCCGCCAGACCGCGGCGACCCGGCTGGACGATTTCCTCGAGCGCTTCACCCAGCGGGTCCAGGCCCTGGCGGCCAGCCAGGAGCTGCTGGTCCGGAACGAGTGGACCGGCAGCGATCTGGCCGAGCTGGTGCGCGCCCAGCTGGCCCATTTCGCCGATCTGATCGGCCCGCGCATCCAGCTTGGCGGACCACCGCTGCGGGTCACCGCCGCGGCCGCCCAGACGATCGGCATGGCCCTGCACGAGCTGGCGACCAATGCCGGCAAGTATGGCGCGCTGTCGACCAAATCCGGTCGGATCGCGATCACCTGGGACCTCGAGAGCGCCGGCCCGGACGAGCCCATCTTCACCATGGGCTGGACCGAGCAGGGCGGGCCGCCCGTCCAGCCGCCGACCCGGCGCGGCTTCGGCTCGACCGTGATCTCGAACATCGTGCGGCTGAGCTTCGATGCCGAGGTCGAGGTGAGCCACGCCCCGGCCGGCTTGAGCTGGCGCCTGCGCTGCCCCGGCGCCAAGGTCCTGGCGACGCAGGCGGCCAGCCCGCCCCGCGCGCGCCTGGCGACCGCCTCGTCAGGCCAGGCCGCGGCGCGCGCCCGCATCCTGGTGGTCGAGGACGAGCCGCTGGTGGCGCTCGATATCCTGGCCACGCTCAAGGCCGCCGGCTTCGCCGTGATCGGCCCGGCGACCTCGGTCGCTCAGGCCGTGGCCGCGCTGGCCGGCGACGGCTGCGACCTTGCAATCCTGGACGTCAATCTCGGTCAGGAAACCGCCGAACCGATCGCTGCCGACCTCAGCCGCCGCGGCATCCCCTTCATCATCCTGTCCGCCTACACGCCCGAGCAGCAGCCGGCCGTGCTCAGCAGAGCGCCTTGGGTCGCCAAGCCGCTCCAACCCGAGCACCTGATCGCCGCCCTCGAGCGCTGCCTCCGGCTCGCCTGAAATGCGGCGCGGTGCGCGGCAATACCGGTCACTGAGCAGCATTCACCCGCCCACCCGGCAGCAAGCCCAAGCCGGCGGCATCTCGGAAGCCTGATTTGCTTGGTGCCGGAGAGAGGATTTGAACCTCCGACCTACTGATTACGAATCAGCCGCTCTACCCCTGAGCTACTCCGGCGAAGCCGATGGCCGCTGGTGCCGCGGCGGGGCGGCGGTAGGGTAGCGGCTTCGGCAGGGTGCGGTCGATCTAGCATGTGGGCGGAGGGGGGGCAAGCGGGGTGACGGGGCAATTCGCGCAGGCGGGCGATGCGACCGAGGCTGGCGCGGACGGGCCGCTCTCCGCGCTCGACGGACCGCGCCTCGCGGCGGCGCTCGATCGGCTGGCGGCGCGCGATCCGGGCCTGGCGGCCGCTCTGGCGCGGCATGGCTATCCGCTGCCGCGCCGCCGCGCGGCCGGCTTTGCCACCTTGCTGCAGATCATGGTGGCCCAGCAGGTCTCGACCTCCTCGGCCGCTGCGATCTGGCGCCGGCTGGCGGCGGCCTGCGGTGCGGCGGTCACGCCGGCGGCGTTCCTGGCGCTCGACGACGCGGCCTGCCGCCGGGTCGGCCTGTCCGGCCGCAAGGTCGACTATGGCCGCGGCCTGGCGAGCGCCGTGCTCGAGCAGCGGCTGCCGCTTGCGACCTTGGCCCGGCTGCCGGATCCGGAGGTGGTCGCAGCGATCGCGAGCTTGCGCGGCTTCGGCCACTGGAGCGCCGAGATCTACCTGCTGTTCGCGCTCGGCCGGATCGATGGCTGGCCGGCTGGCGATCTGGCGCTGCAGATCGGCATGCAGCGCCTGCGCGGCTTGCCGGCCCGGCCGGACCGGCCGGCCATGATCGCGCTCGCCGAATCCTGGCGCCCGTGGCGCGGTGCCGGCGCCTTGTTCCTCTGGCACCTTTACGGCGCCACGACCCTCGAGCTGGCGGCTATGGCACGCTCGGCCCGCTAGGCTCGCCGCGTTCCGCCGGCAGCCGATGCAGATGGACGTCGCGGCCAGAATGCTCCATCAGGATCCGCAAGGCCTGCTGCTCGCGCTCCTCGGTCGGCGTGCGCACCCAGAGCAGCAAGCCGCCATGGTCCAGCTGCTCCTGCAGATGCTCGGCATGGTGCTGGTCCAGCCAGCGCGTCAGAATCGTGCCGAGCGTGGCGCCGGCGAGCGCAGTGCCGGTGATCGCCGCCGCCACGATCCCGGCCGAGGCGACCACGGTGCCGGCGGCCAGCACGGTCGGCAGGAAGGTCAACGAGCCGATCACCAGATTGTCGGTGTCGTTGACCGCGGCGATGGTCCGATAGGCGACCCGCGGCGCGCCCGGATCGTCCTCCAGCTCCTGCACCCGCTCGTACCGATGGCCGAGCTTGCTCTGCACCGCCGCCTCGGTCGCCAGCAGGCTGAAATCGCCTTTGCCGAAGCCCGCCGCCTGCAGCGCCTCGACCGCCGCATCGAGATTGGCGACATCGTTGAACACCGCCACGGCTTCAGTGCTGCCGCCGGCCGGCGCCGCTTCGTCCTCGGTCATCGCTGATCCCCTGTCCTATCGCCCGAGCGCACCGCGCCAAGACCCGCTGCCGCACCCTGATCACGACCCGGTCCGCTCGCTTTGTCATGCATCAAAAACGCCGCGCCGCCTGGCCGCAAGCAAGAACGGCCCGCCCCATCGGAGGCGAGCCGCTCTGGCCGCAGGCGCAAGCCTGCGGGGTCGGCTGACCGGGGTCAGGCGGCCTTCTGGTTGACCATCTCCAGCGCCAGCTTGTTCAGGATCTGATCGGTCGCCTTCTCTTCCTTCAGCGTCTCCTGCAGCAGCTTGGCAGCGTCGCCGTGGCCGAGCTGCTTGGCCCATGCCAACAAGGTGCCATAGCGCGCGATCTCGTAGTGCTCGACCGCCTGGGCGCCCGAGAGCAGGCCGGCGTCCAGGACCTCCTTGTCCTTGACGTCCTTCATCAGCTCGTCGCCTTCCTCGATGATGCCCTCGATCGCCGGGCACTCGGTGCCCTCAGCCTTTTGGCCGACCAGCTTGAAGACCTCCTTCAGGCGCTCGACCTGCTGCTTGGTCTCTTCCAGATGCTGCTCGAACGCCTGGCGGAGCTGCGTCGAGCCAGCCGCCTTGGCCATCTTGGGCAGCGCTTTGGTGATCTTGGTCTCGGCGTAGTAGATGTCCTTGAGCGTGTGCAAGAACAGTTCGTCCATCGTGCCGATGCTCATTTCCGCCCTCCAGGTGTTGTCGACCGGCATAACGGGTCTGACCGGGGCCGGTTCCGCTGCCGCGAGGCGAAGCTTGCTTGCCGATCACGGCAATGCAGCCTTGCCAAACGGAACCTTTGGCTGCATTAGCTGTTGTCGCGACGATGTAGCTGCTGCTTCGGCCTCGTCGCCAAGAAAACGCCAAGAGCGCGTCTTCGGCGGCCTCCGGCCGGCGATGCAACCAGCAGCGCGGCAATAGTCCGCGCTCAGCGGCGATCAGTGGTCTCTACTGACAGCTGATCGTGACAATTAGGTGGGGACGCAAATGATAAGAATGAAACCGCACGCCACCGGCGATTGCTGCATCCAGCGTCATCGGGATGGGCCGGATTAGCCAGGTCAGATTTACGCCCAGGCAAAATCTCAGCCATCACGCTTGTCGTCCAGGAGAGATCATCCTCATGCGGATCGCGCAAATCGCACCCCTCTACGAGGCGGTGCCGCCTCGGCTTTATGGTGGCACCGAGCGGATCGTCGCTTATTTGACCGATGCATTGGTGGCCATGGGCCACGAAGTCACGCTGTTCGCGTCCGGCGATTCGCGCACCCGCGCGAAGCTGGTCCATTGCCGGGATCAGGCGCTGCGCCTGGATCCGGAGCTGGGCTCCGATCTCGGCGCCCATCTGGCGCTGCTCGATGCGGTGCGCGCCCGCGCGCATCAATTCGACGTGCTCCACTTCCATCTCGACCTCGTGCATTTCCCGCTGTTCGAGGACCTGGCCGAGCAGACCCTGACCACCCTCCACGGCCGGCTCGACATGAAGGACGTCGGCGCCTGCTACCGGCGCTTCTCCAACTTTCCCCTGGTCTCGATCTCGGACAACCAGCGGCGCGGCATGCCCAATGCCTATTGGGCCAGCACGGTCTATCACGGCCTGCCGCCCGGCCTGCTGCGCTTCACGCCGTTCCCGCGCGGCGACTATTTGGCCTTTCTCGGCCGGGTGTCGGCCGAAAAGGGTCCGCTCGAGGCGATCGAGATCGCCAAGCGGGTCGGCATGAAGCTGAAGATCGCGGCCAAGATCGGCGAAGGCGACCGCGAATATTTCAAGCAGTCGGTCGAGCCCTTGCTGGACCATCCTCTGGTCGAGTTCATCGGCGAGATCGGCGAGGCCGACAAAAGCGAGTTCCTGGGCAATGCCCGCGCCGTCCTGTTCCCGATTTCCTGGCCGGAGCCGTTCGGCCTGGTCATGATCGAGGCGATGGCCTGCGGCACGCCCGTGATCGCCTACCGCCACGGCTCGGTGCCGGAGATCATCGAGCATGGCCTGACCGGCCTGATCGTCGACGACGTCGCGGCCGCCGCCCAGGCGGTCCAGGATGTTCGCCAGCTCAACCGCGCCCGGATCCGCCGGCGTTTCGAGCAGCGCTTCTCGGTCGAGGTCATGGCACGCGGCTACCTGTCCTTGTACAACGGCCTGAGCAGCAGCGGCATGCTGCCGATGCAGGCGGTCAAGCAGCGCCAGTCGCCGTTGGTCACCTGACCCAGCATCCGCCGGCGCCGCCCGCGGTCCCCGGCTGCGGGCAGCGCCGGCGTCCGGATGACGCCAGCCGGCGATCCCGCGCCAACCAGAAACACCTCGCCTCACCGGAGCAAATGGCTTAGGTTGAGTTTGCGATTTAGAACAAAAATCAAGAGCTGCGCAGCAGCTGATCGATCAATCAGGGCGAGCTTGCGACCCCAGGAGGGAGACGAGCCGTGGTCGATATCATTTCCAAGCGGGATGGCCCCCGCAAAGAGGATCTGGCAGCGCGCGACACGATCCGGCGCAATCAGGGCACCATCGATCGCCTGGCGGATCACCTCACCGGCGGCCGGTTGCGGCAGCGGCAGGCGGCAAGCGCAGCGGCGAAGCCGGTGGCGCAAGGCCTGATCATCCATGCCGGCAAGCCGACCGATCCCGGCCCCACGCTCACCCCCTATCTGCGCATCAGCGTCAATGGCCGGGTCGTGGTGGCCGACGAGACGAGCAGCCGGCAGCTGCACTTCCTGGGCGAGATCCGGGGCCACGGCGACGCTCGGCGCTTTGTCCTGGCGACGCAGGGCAATGGCTTCTTCGCCTGCGTCGAGGATGAGCTGCAGCCGCTCCTGGCCGAGCTGGATGGCTGGGCGCTGCCGGATGAGGCCGCGGAGGCGGCCCTGGCGACGGCGCTGAACGCGCGCCTGGGTCTCGCGGAGTCCGATCAAGCCAGCAGCGACTGACGCCGGCGCCACGTCGATGCCGATGGCCGATCCGCCGCCGCGCCCGCGCCCGCCCAAGCCCGAGGGCGTGCCCCAAAAGCGTCCCTATGACGAGCGCGCCACCCGGCATGCCTGGGAACGCTTCGTGATCGGCAGCGACGAGCCGCCTGGCCTGTCGATCCGCCAGGTGATCGAGCAGTCCTGGGCGCGCAGTGCTGCGGCCGGCGTCGATGCGCGCGGCCGCGGGGCGCCCTTGTCCGCGACCGAGGACGCGCTGCAGCGCTTGCGCCATCGCCACCGCGACCTCCTGGCCGCGGCCGAGCCCACCTTCGAGCGTGCGGCGCGCCTGCTCGAAGAGACCGCGGCCATGGTCATCCTGACCAACCATGAGGGCGTGATCCTGGAAACCGTCGGCGATCGGCGGACCATCGATGCCGGCCGCGAGATCCATCTGGAGCTGGGCGGCAACTGGCATGAGGGTGCGGCCGGGACCAACGGCATCGGCACCGCGCTCTCGACCGGCCAGCCGGTCTTCGTCCATGCGGCCGAGCATTTCTGCGCGGGCGTCAAGAGCTGGACCTGCGCCGGCGCGCCGGTGCGTGATCCGGTCGATCGCAGGGTGATCGGGCTGGTCGACATCTCCGGCCCGGAATCGATCTTCCAGCGCCACAATCTGGCGCTCAGCGTGGTCGCGGCCGAGCAGATCGAGCGGGCGCTGGGCGAGCAGGCCAAGCTCGAGCGGCTGATGCTGCTGGAGGCGTGCCTGGCGACCATGCCGACCGGCGGCGGCTCGGATGGCATCATCGTGCTCGACCGTCAGGGCCGGGTCATCCATCTGACCGAGCGGGCGCGCGCCCTGCATGCCGGCGGCGAGGCCAGCCAGCCGCTGCAGCTCGGCCAGCAGCTGGTCGATCTGGGCCAGGCCAGCTCGGACGAGGACATCCTCGGTCGCCTGCCCGCCAGCCTGCGGCCGCAATGGCTGCAGCCCTTGCTGATCGGCGGCGAGCTGTCCGGGGTGCTGCTGATCTATGCCGGCCGCGGCCGGCCGGCGAAGGCGGTGCCGAGCGCGCCTGGCCTGGCCTTGCCCAGCCTGCCGCGGGCGCCGGTGATCCTGGGCGAGAGCGCTACGCTGCAGCAGGCAGTCTGGCGGGCGCAGCGCCTGGCGCAAGGCCGCAGCTCGGTCCTGATCGAGGGCGAGACCGGCGTCGGCAAGGAGCTGTTCGCCCAGCTGATCCACAGCGTCGGCGGCCGGACCGGGCGCGAGCCCTTCATCGCGGTCAATTGCGGCGCGTTTGCCAAGGACCTGCTCGGCACCGAGCTGTTCGGCCATGTCGCCGGCGCCTTCACCGGCGCCACCCGCGAGGGCCGGCCCGGCCGGTTCGAGCTGGCCGATGGCGGCACCTTGTGCCTGGACGAGATCGGCGAGCTGCCGCTCGACCTGCAGCCCTATCTGCTGCGCGTGCTGGAGGAGCAGGTGGTCTACCGGCTGGGCGACAGCAAGCCCCGGCCGGTCGATGTCCGGCTGGTGGCGCTGACCAACCGCAACCTGAAGCAGGAGGTCGCCGCCGGCCGCTTCCGCCGGGATCTCTACTACCGGATCGGCGCCGCCACGATCACGATCCCGCCGTTGCGCGCGCGCTTGGCCGACCTGCCGCTCCTGATCGAGCATTTCAACCGGCTGTTCGCGAGCCGCTACGGCCTGGCGCCGCTCCGGCTGGCGCCCGAGGTGCTGGCAGCGCTCGCCCGCTATGGCTGGCCCGGCAATGTCCGCGAGCTGCGCAACCTGATCGAGAGCCTGACCTTGATGTCGACCGATCGCATGATCACGCTGGCCGAGCTGCCGGCCGACATCACCGAGCCCTGGACCGAGCCCCCGACCGAGCCCTGGCCGCTGCCGGACGGGCTGGCGCCGCTCGCATCGGATCAGGCCGCCGTCACGCCTGGCCGCGCGGCCGTGGATCCGGTCAGCCTGGAGACCGCCGAGCGCCAGCTGATCGGCCAGGCCCTGGCGCGCTGTGCCGGCAACTGCTCCAAGGCCGCGCAAGCGCTTGGCATTTCCCGCAGCACGCTCTATCGCAAGATGCGGCACTATGGGCTGCAGCGCTGAGCGGCTGACCGGCATGCGGCGCGCCTGGCGCAGGCGTCGATGCGCTGGATCAATCGTCTGGCATGCATCTTGATCGACCATGGCGAGCGGGCTGCGCCTGCACCCGAGGCGCCGGGCGATGATCCGGCGCTCGCGCGGCAGCGTAGCATGCTGACGATATCCCGAGCCGGGTCGAGCATGGCGCCGATCAGTCTGTTCCTGCTGCTGGGTCCCAAAGGCGCCGGCAAATCGACGCTCCTGGCCGAGTTCGTCCAGCGCGCCGATCTGCCGGCGACCCTGGTGCTGGACCACGGGCTTGCCTGGTCGGTGCCGCCGGCGGCCGGCCAGCTCGCCCCGCCTGTGCCGCTGCCCCTGCCGACCGGCTGGGCGGCGCTGGCGGAGCTGGAGGATTTCCAGGCGTTGCTGCGCTGGCTGGCGGCCTCGCCTGCGGCCGGCGGCTGGCCTGCGCCCGCCTGGGTCGTGCTCGCGAGCGACCGGCCCGAGGCGCCGCGGCAGCTCCTGCAGGCGCTCGCGGCCGAGGCCGAGCTGGCCGGCCAGGTCCGCCTCGATGGCATCACCTTGTGCCTCGATGCCGCGACCGGCGAAGGGGCGCTCGCCGCCGAGCCCGCCTTGCGCTGGCAGGCCGCCATGGCCGATCGGATCGTGCTGACCAGGACCGACGGCGCGGCGCCCGCCCCGCTCCAGGCGCTCGCGGCCCGGCTCAAGGCGCTCAATCCCCCTGCCCCGATCTTGCGCGCCCGCCATGGCGATATCGGCCCGGCCCGCCTGGTCGACAGCGGCCTGATCGATCCGCTCACCGGCAGCGTCGACATCGACCGCTGGCTGTGCGAGGCGGCCTATGGCTTCGAGGCCAGCCGGCGCGGCGCGCTGGCCTCGCGCACCGGCCGCAGCCGGCTGCTCGAGCGCATGGCCGGGACCAGCGAGTTCCGCTCCTTCGCGCTCACCCTGGACACCCCGATCAGCAGCATGGCGCTCGCCATCTTCTTGAAGCTGCTGCTCGCCCAGGACGCCAACCTCTTGCGCCTGAAGGGCATCGTCGCGGTCGCCGAGCGGCCGGACCAGCCGGCGATCCTGGACGGCACCTTGCAGGTGGTGCAGCCGCCCCTGTGGCTCGCCAGCTGGCCGACCGCCGATCGCCGATCGCGGCTGGTGCTGGTCACCAGCGATCTGTCCGACCGTTGGGTCGACACCCTCCTTGGCACGCTGGAGGGCCAGCTCCAGCCCAGCCGCGCCGCGGTCTGAACAAGGGTGCCTAGGGCACGATCACCGCGCGGCCGACGATCTTGGCAGCTTTGAAGTCCGCGATCGCGTCGTTGATCTGGTCGAGCCGATACTGGCTGGAATGCATCTTGACCCGGCCTTCCGCATTCAGCTCCATCAGCTCGACCAGCTCCGGATAGTTGCCGACCAGGCTGCCCGCGACCGAGATCTCGTTGATCACCATCTGCACGGTCGGGATCTCGATCTTGCCGCCATAGCCGACGATGAAATACTGGCCGCCCTGGCGCAGCATCTGCCAGCACAGATTCTCGACGCCCAGCTCGCCGACGAAGTCGATCACGACATGGGCGCCGCCGCCGGTCAGCTCCTTGACCTCCTCGACGATCTCCGGGCCGCCCGAGAGCACATGATGGGCGCCGAACTCCTTGGCGAGCTGCCGCGCATGCTCGCTCCGATCGATCGCGATCGTGCGCGTGCCGCACAGCTCGTGCAGGCATTGCAGCGCGATATGGCCGAGCCCGCCGATGCCGAGCAGCACCGCATAGCTGCCGGGCGGCAGGATCTTGGCCGCGCGCTTGGCGACCCGATAGGCCGTGATCCCGGCATCCGCCATCGGCGCCACGTCGACCGGCATGACATTCGGGCTGAGCTTGATCAGCGCGCGCTCGCTGGTCAGGAAGTATTCGGCAAAGCCGCCATTGGCCCCCAGCCCCGGGAAGATGCCGTTGGCGCAGTACATGTCCTCGCCATGCCGGCAGCTGAGACAGATGCCGCAGGAGCGCAAGGGATGGCAGATCACCGCGTCGCCCGGCTTGAACGCGGTCACGCCGCTGCCGACATCCTCGACCCAGCCGGCGTTCTCATGGCCCATGATGTAGGGCAGCAGCTCGCCCTTGGGATCCATCGCGTCGCGCCAGACGCCTTCGATGATATGCAGATCGGTGCGGCACAAGCCGGCGGCACCCACCCGCACCACCACCTCGTTCGGACCGTTCACGGTCGGCGGCGCCACGTCCTCCAGCTTCAGGCGCACGTTCATCTTGGGGTCGTAGTCGTAGAGCCTGGCCGCTTGCATGGGCTTTCTCCGGACTAGGGGCTCCGTTGTTGTCTGGCCGGGGTCGGCGTCGGGTCAGGCGCGGCCGAGCAGCTCGGCCCCGCCGCCCAGCGCCGGCCCGGCGGTCGGGTCGTGCTGCTCCGGCAGATCGGCGATCAGGCTGTGGGTGGTCAGGATCAAGGCCGCGACCGAGCCGGCGTTCTGCAGGGCCGTGCAGGTCACCCGCACCGGATCGATCACGCCCGCCGCGACCAGGTCGGTGAAGCGCTCGCCCGCGGCATCGAAGCCGGTGCCGGCCGGCGCCTGGGCCAGGCGCTCCAGGACGCTCGCCGGATCATGGCCGGCATTGCGCGCGATCCAGGCGGCGGGCTTGGTCAGCACGCCCTGGACCAGCCGGATGCCATGCGCCACATCGCCCTCGGCGCCCCGCAGCAGCGCCGCCAGCGCCGGGGCCGCTTGCGCCAGCGCCGTGCCGCCGCCGGCGACGATGCCATCCTCGGCGGCCGCCCGGGCTGCGGCCAGGGCGTCGTCGATCAGCTGGATCCGCCGCTTCTGCTCGACCGGCGTGGCCCCGCCCGCCAGGATCACCGCCGAGCCACCGGACAATTTGGCCAGGCGCTCCTTCAGCTTGTCCTGCTCGATATTGGGCGGCGCCTCCTGCAGCTGGCGCGCCACCTGGACCCGGCGCGCCCGGATCGCGTCCGGATCGCCGCCGCCCTTGGTCACGACCGTGCGGCTCGCGGCGGCGCGCACCTTGGCGGCGCTGCCCAGATCCTCCAGCCGGACATCCTCCAGCCGGCCGCCCAGATCGCGCGCGATCACCCGGCCGCCGACCAGGATCGCCAGATCCTCCAGCATGGCCTTGCGCCAATGGCCGTATTCCGGCGGATGGACCACCGCGACCTGGCCCTTGCCGCTGCGGCCCAGCAGGCCGACGATGACCTCGGGCGCCACCTCCTCGGCGATGATCAACAGCGGCCGGCCGGTCGCCGCGACCGCCTGGCGGATGCCTTCGATCTCAGCCGGCTGCTTGATCTTCAGATCGGTCATCAGGATGTAGGGCTGGTCGAGCACCGCCTCCATGCGCTCGACGTCGGTCACCATGTGGTGCGAGAGATAGCCTCGGTCGAACGACATGCCCTCGACCACCTCGAGGGTGGTCTGCACGGTCATGCCGTAGTCGGAGGTGATGATGCCATCGGCCCCGACCCGCTCGATCGCCTCGGCCACCAGCGCGCCGATCTCGGGATCGGTCGCGGCGATGGTCGCGACCGACTGCAGGGCGCCATTGGCGACCGGCCGCGCCTGGCCGCGCAGATGCTCGATCAAGGCTGCGATCGCCTGCTGCATGCCTTTGGTCAGATCGACCGGGCTGGCGCCTTGCTCGAGCGCCTGCACGCCGTCCTGAACCAGCGCGTTGGCCAGGACCATGGCGGTGGTGGTGCCGTCGCCCGCGACCTCGTTGGTCTGCATCGAGACCTCGCGCACCACCTGGGCGCCCATGTTCTCGAACCGGTCGGGCAGCTCGATCTCGTTGGCGATCGAGACGCCATCGCGCGAGACCAAGGGCGTGCCGAGCGGCCGGTCGATCATCGCGTTCATGCCCTTGGGCCCGAGCGTCGTCTCGACCGCAGCCGCCAGCTTCTGCACGCCGCGCGCCAGAGCGCGCCGCGCCTCGACGTCATGCAGGATCATCTTGGGCATGCAGTGGTACCTCCCAATGCTCGGTCATTTCTCGGCGCGTTGCGCCGCGCCTCGTGCTGCCGTGACGGAACGGCTGCTCCGGTCACGCCGGGGCTGGCCTTGGCGGCACCCGGCCCGCCAGGAAGTCGATCAGCTCCGGCGCCCGCTCGACGTCGGCCTGATCGCGATAGCGCGCCGCGAGCAGGCCGCGGCACAAGGCACCGTTGAACTCCATGTTGATGCGCACGCTCTGCAGGGTCTGGATGTAGGCCTGAAGGTCGGCGGGCAGCGCTGCCCCGGTGACTGTGACCAGGGCCGGGTCCGCCGGTCCGGCCGCCAGCCCTAGCTCCATCAGGCTCGCCCGATAGCGGGGCTTCTGCTTGGCACCTTCGGGATCAGCGAGGCTCAGCCGGTCGAACTCAGCCAGGCTCAGCGCTGCCAGCGCATCGCGCGTCCACCCGGCCTGACGCAACGCCCGGAGCACCGCCTCCTGGCGCCGCTGGAACGCTTTGTGCCGAAACTTCAGCCGGACCTCGGCCAGCTCCTCGTCGCTGGCGAGATCGCCGAACGAGGCCTTGAAGGAGCGGCCTTCGGCGACCCCGCGATTGACCTCCTCGGCATACATGTGGTCCAGGAGCCGCGGCCGGACCTGCCGCACCCAGGGCAGGGCCAGGGCCGCGGCGCGCAGGTCATCGACCATCAGGAAGGCGAAGTTCGCAGCGCACCAATAGGTCGGCAGGCGAAAGTCGATCACGACCTCGGCCTGCCCGGTGACCTCGACCCGCTCGACGAAGCCCAGCTCGGTGACCGGCTCGTCCAGCTCCGGGTCGGTCACCGTGCCAAGCGCCGCCCAGACCGCCGCCACGCGCGGATCGGCCGCCGCTGCAAGGTCGGCCATCGCGCCTACTCCGCGGCGACCGCGATGGTCTCGTTCGCGAGCTTCCGCTTCTGGCTCTCGATGTCGATATTGTAGAGCCGGGCGGCGTTCTGGCCGAGGATCTTGATCTTGGCCTCTCTGGTCAGATCGACGCCGTATTCCTGCTTGATGTCGTCCGGCAGCTCGAACGCCCAGAACTTCTCGACCAGCCAGCGCGGCGTCCAGATCGCGTAGTCGCTGGCGAACAACAGCTTGTCCGGGCCGAGCCAGGCCAGGAGGTTCGCCATGACCTCGGCGAAGTAGCGCGGCCGGCCGTGGATGAACGGCAAGGCCACCGCGAGGCCGCCATAGACATTGCTCTCCTGGACCGCGATCCAGCAGAAATCGTCCAGCCGCGGCAGGCCGCAATGCTCGACGATGAAGTTCAGATTCTGGAAATCGGTCGCGGCATAGTCGACGTCGTGGACGTCGAACGCGTCCTTGTTCAAGGGGATGATGGTCGGCCCCTTGTGGACATGGATGTTCTTGATGCCAAGCTTCTCGCACAGTTCGAAGCAGCGATAGGCGCTGGCGTCGTTCAGCTTCCAGCCCTTGGAGTCGCCCTTCCACTCGGCGGTGTAGAGCTTCATGCCCTTGATGTCGAAGGTCTCTTTCATGAAGTGGATGTAGTCGAGCGCCAGCTCGCCGTCGCGCGGATCGAACGAGCCGTTCAGGATGAACCGGTCGGGGTACATCCGGGCCACCTCGGCATTCTGCTCGACCGTGTTGAAGCCCTTCTTGTAGAAGTCCTTCAGGTAGGTCGACTGCAGGATCGCCATGTCGTCCGGGCCGTCGACGAACAGATCCTGGTACATCGTCTTGGCGCCGTAGTGCTCGAACTTGTCCTTCGGCCAGATCTGCTCCTTGGGACTGAGCGCCATGTGGTAGCCGTAGAAGCAGTCGATGAACTGCTTGCCGTGGATATTGCGCTGGTTGTCCGGGCTGCCGTCCCAGAGATGGGTATGGCCATCGATCACGAAGATCTCGTCGCCGCTCTCGGTCTTGAACATGGTGCCTGGCCCTCCCTTTCTTTCGTGCCGAAGGCGATGCCGGCCGGGCGCGCCCGCGGTGGTGCGCGCCCGGCCCTGGCTCGGGCTACTCGATGTAGGCGAACACGTCGTCCATGTTGCCGAACAGGGTGATGGTGTTGTCGTCGACCTTGACCATCCGGCCGTAATGGGTCGAGGTGTTGACCTCGAACGTTTCGACCGTCATCTCCTTGCCCAGCATCTCGCTGATCTCGTCCATCTTGAAGGTCAGCGTGCCCTCGCCGTCGATCCGGATCAGGGCCGGCTGGTAGGTCACGGTGACGCCCGGCTTGGTCGCCATCAGCTCGGCGATCGCGCGCGCCTCGACGCTGTCGTTCATGGTCACGCCGCATTGATGGGAGATCGTCTCCTCGAAGGTGATCTCGTTCATCTTCTTGAAGATCGAGTGCGCGCGCGGGCTCGTCTGGGCTTGGGTGGCCATCCTGATCACTCCTTCGGCAGATTGAGGCCGAGCTCGCCCGCGATCGCGGCGAGGCGGTCCTGGGCGTGCGCCTGGGCGTCGGTGAACGGCACTGGCTTGGCGCGCGGCTCCGACCAGATCGGCTGGAGATGCTGGCCGGCGTCGCGGCCGAGCGGCACGTGCTTGGCGAGCCAGCCCTCGCACACCTGCTGGTTCGCCTGGCCGTGCTCGTCGTCGTGGCAGAGCAGATGGAACAGATCGACCGTGTTGGCGAGGTTGCGCTCGTAGTCCGCCTCCGCCGCCGACACCACCGCCGGGGTCACGAAGTCGCGGTTCGAGGACGCCACCTGCATGATGAAGCCGCTGCGGAACAGCTCGCCGACCAGGGGCTCGAACACGATGTTGGTCGCGAAATACTGCTCGAGCGGATCGGTCGCCCCCATGATCGTCTCGATCGCCTTCCGGGTCGGCTGCCAGATCGGGCTCTCCAGCCAGGCGGTCTTGCCGGCGCTGTCGTCGAAGCCCTCGATGTCGATGCCGATCTCGGCGAGATAGAGCGTGATGTCCTGGGCAAAGCGCAGCTTGTAGGAGGAATTGGTCAGGATCGCGTTATTGATCATCTGGGTATAGCCGTAGCGCTGGGCCTGCATCAGCGAGGTGCCCAGCCCGAACTCCGCATGCTTCCAGGCGCCCAGATGGGTCTGCAGCACCTTGACCCAGGCCTTGTCGAAACGCGCCGGCGCCCCTGCCCGCCTGGCGTTCTGCACGACGTTCTGGATCATGCCCTCGATGGTCGACTGGCGCTGGTAATGGGTCCGCTCCCACTCCTGATCGGGGGCCCGGAAGGCATGCCAGTTCGAGCTCTTGGCGGCGGTCCATTCCTTGACGTAGGCGCCCTTGCCGTCCGGAAAGGAGATGATCCAGTCCTGCATCAGATAGCGTTCGGGATCCGGCTGGACGTCGACCGTGACATCCTCGTAATGGGTGGCGCGGCGGCCCCTCGGCTCGAAGTAGCGGAACTTGCGACTGTCGGAGTCGGCGAAGGTCGCGGCCCCGGCGGCGCCGGATTTCACGCTCGACATGTTGGTGGCCATGGCTGTCTCCCAATTGTTTGCTTGGCTCGCCACCGCAGGCGCGCTGCCTCAGCCTTGCGCCTGGGTGAACTTGTCGAAGAACAGTCGGTCGGATTCGAGGTCGCTCATCGAGCAGACCGGGATCAGGGCATCGATCATCGGCGGCGGGCCGCAGGCATAGGCATCCGCCTGGTCGTCCAGCTCGAGCAGCTTCAGATGCCGCGCCACGGCCTCATGCACGAAGCCGCGCTCGCCCGTCCAGGCGGCATCCTCGGCCGCGTCGGACAAAACCGGAATGAAGCGGAAGTCGGGCAGCTCGGCCGCGATCCGCGCCATCTGCTCCAGGTAGAACAGATCCTTGGCGGTCCGCGCACCGTAGAAGAAATGGATCGGCCGCTGCTCGCCGCTTTGGATCTGGTCCTGCAGGATCGACCACAAGGGCGACATGCCCGAGCCGCCGCCGACCAGGATCATGGCTCCACGGCGTCCTTCTCGCCGGAAGCAGGTGCCGTAGGGTCCGCGCAGTCCGACGGCGGCGCCGGGGCGCAGCTCGCCGTCGAGCTGGCCGGAGAAGGCTCCGCCTGGGTATCGCTTGATGATGAACGCCAGTCTTTGCGCCTCGCTCGGCGGATTTGCCATGGAAAACGAGCGGGTAATCGCCGGCCCCGGGAGCGTGATGTCGACATATTGGCCCGCCCAGAACTTGAGTGGCTTGTCGATCGCGATTTCGAGGAGGCGGATGTCGTCGGTGAGCGCCGAGACGGCAGTCACCTCGCCCTGGTAATCGGTCACCGGAATCGAGCGCGCCAGCAGCTCTTCGTCGAAATTCAACAGCTCGATCGAGAGGTCGCTATAGGCGAGCGTGCGGCAGAGCAGGATGTGATCCTGGTCGCGCTCCATCTCGTTGAGCGCGAAGGTCGAGTATTTCTTGAGCTCGATCTCGCCGTCCAGGAGGATCGACTTGCAGCTGGCGCATTGCCCCTCCTTGCAGCCATGCATCACGGCGATGCCCTGGCGGAAGGCGGCTTCCAGGACGGTTTCGCCGTCCATCACGTCCATCTCGATGCCGACCGGCTCGAGCCGGACCTTGAAGACCTCGTTCGAGCTCATCTGGCTTCGTCCCCGCGCTTGGTTGGTCTTCAGGGGATGCACGCAGAGGCAAAATGGGGGCTGGCCGAAGCCAGCCCCCAGGCAGGTCAGTTGCAGGGATTGATGGCGAAGCCGGCCTTGTACTCGGCGATGTGCTTCTCACGCGCCTCGGGCGTCATCTCGCGCAGCGTGATCAGCGGGCTCTGCAAAGTGTGCCCGCGGACATCGTCGAGGGTCCACATCTCGCGGTCGTCGAAGCGGAGATGCGGCTGCGGGATCAGGGTCTTGCCGTCGGTGCGGACGAAGCCCAGGTCCTTGATGCAGTCGGCCAGATCCCAGCCGTGGTAGCAGCTCTCCCATTCGCGCCGGCCGCTGAACCGGCCCATGGCGGGCGTCGGCCGGCCCTCATACTCGCCGGCGAACGCGGTCTTGACGGTCCAGGCGTCGATCGGATGGGCGAAGGTGTGGAGCTGGCCGTCGATCTCCTCGACCGTCAGATCCTCGCGGATCAGGCACGGCACCAGGCAGCTCCAGCAGCGATGCGGATAGACATAGCCGACATCGCCATTGAACAGGATGTTGGTCTGGCCCTTGTGGCTGAGCTTCTCATACCACTTCCAGAACTCGCCGAACTGGGCGTACCAGCCCGGATATTTGTGCTCGAACCACTCGAAGTCCTTGTCGGTCTGGGCCTCGATCCGCCAGAAA
Organism: uncultured Alphaproteobacteria bacterium; assembly: GCA_902826935.1. GTDB lineage: Bacteria > Pseudomonadota > Alphaproteobacteria > Geminicoccales > Geminicoccaceae > CADEGR01. The sequence continues at coordinate 44,040 of CADEGR010000009.1, forward strand.
TTGACCGGCCAGCCGACCGCGAAGAACTGGGCGACGGTGTGCACGTAGAACTTCTGCGTGATCCGCTTCCAGGCCTCGTGGACGTCGTCGTGATGGATCTTGATGCCGTATTTCTCGAGCGGCAGCATGTAGGTGCGATAGTAGTCCTCGAAGATCCAGCGATGCCACATCTCGGCATAGCTTTCCTTCGTCTTGTCGCGATTGGTCGTGCCGTATTCGATGAAGGTGCCGATCGCAGCGTCGACGATCGCGTGGTTCTGCCAGAAGGCGTATTTCAGGTCGCGCTCGAGCAGCAGATGATTCTCCGGCTCCTTCAGCATCGACATCAGCATCGAATGGCCGTTGCCGATATGCCGGCTCTCATCCGACTGGACCGAGAGGAACACGGTCGGCAGCGCATAGTCGCCATTGCGCGCCGCTTCCGAGGGCATCGCCACGAACAGGGTGTTGGTGAACGCGGTCTCGGCGACCACGGTGAGGTACACGTTGGCCGAGGTGATCGCGTCGCCGGTGATGAAGCCCTCGCCGAACTGGCGGCCGATGGTGGTGGCGTAGCACTTGCCGAAGGCTTCCTCGGTGATGTCGAAGCCGGCCGGGTCGATATAGTTCTCCATGTACCATTTCTTCAGGTTCATCTGGATGGTCGAGTGCCGGAACTCGTCGACCATCTGCATGGTGAACCCGGTGCGCAGATCCTCGCCCGGCGCCAGCCGGCCGACCATCGCCATCGAGCGCGCCGCGGAGATTTCCGGGAAGGGGATGATCGCCAGGAACAGCTTCATCCACTCGACCCAGCGCGGCTCGACATTGCGGAACATGTCGCCGCGCAGCGCCGCGTCGAGGGCGCCATAGACCCGGTTGTCCTTCTCCTCCTGCATCGGGAAGTAGGAGCGCAGGACCTGCTTCATCGGGTCCTTGGGGGCCTTGGTGATCTTGTAGTCGGTCGGAAAGGTCATCGCCTCCTGCACGAAGGAGGGATTCCAGCCGAGATCGGCGATCTTCTTGGCCGCTTCGGTCACTGGAATGCCGCGCTGGGCGGTGATCTTGTTCAAGGTCAAGCCGTCAGCCATCTGGTTATTCCTCCAGAAGAGTTCGGTCTCGTCTTGCGCGCCGGCCAACCGCTTTGGCTGGCCAGCAGAGATCGCGTTGCGCCGGACGTGGCCGCAAGGGACACGGTCCGGCAAGTTCGGGGTGACGGCAAAGGTCGAGGGAGCGGCGTCTTGCGGCCAGGGTGCGGGCGATCGCGACATGCCGTTTTTGGGCAGGTGAGACACCTGTCCTGACGCAGCAGCACGCGCGCAGCTTCGTCCCCAGCGTCAACGTCGGCTCCCGTCCTTCGTTCTTCTGTCAGCCCGTCGCTGCGACGAGCCGGCTTATTTGCCGCTTCTAAGGGCAACTCCCATGCCAAATTGTCGCGGAATGGCCGCTCAATTGGTTGCCGGGAAGTTTGGAAGGGATCCAAGCTGGACTTGTGTCAATTTGGCACAAACCCGTGCGACAGCTGTGCCAGATTGGCACATCTTGCAGCGATTGGCCGATCGACTGAACGAGGCCGGACGATGACTTGAGAATGTCTTGCATTCTTCGGGCGGACGTCGTTGACTTAAATCAATGTGCGCTTCGTCAGCCAATGGGCGGGAACGATGGCGGAAGATCGGCCACCGGCGGCGTTGCCGGCGTCGCTGCAGCCCGAGCCGACCGGGGTGGCCGCGCGGATCATGGCGCGGGCCGAGCAGGATCTGGTGTTCGTGCCGCAGCTCCTGAGCGAGAGCCAGCACATCCTGCAGCAGCATTTCCAGGCCTTCGTGCGCACCGAGCTGGCCGAGCGCGGCATCACCTTCGGCGACCATCCGCTGCTGTTGCCCTTCATCGAGACCCATGGCCGGGAGCTCGCCGACTTCGTGCTCACCAGCCTCGCCCTGCACCACCAGTTCCGGCTGACCGAGTTCGAGACGCTGGCCGGCGATCCGGCGCGGCTGCTGCGGCTGGACTTGTGGAACACGCTGCAGAGCCATATCGACCATGCCGAGCAGCATTTCCTGTCCGGCGTGGGCGGCCTGCCGCGCATCCTCCAGGCGGTCGAGGAGGCGCGCGCCTTGCTGATCGAGCGCATGGCTGACGGCCGATGAGCGAGGCGCTGCGCAGCCTGCTCGGCCAGCGCCTGGCCTTGGTCCAGCAGCTGGCGGTCCTGAACGCGCAGCAGCAGCGCGCCAGCCAGCAGCTGGGCGGCCTGGAGATCAGCCTGCTCAGCGATGCGGCTGACGATCCGGCGGAGGTCGATCGTCTGCAGGCCCTGATCGCGACGATCGAAGCCGAGCAGGCGACGCTCGAAGCCGAGCTGGCCGCCCTTGATCTGCGGCTGGCCGCATCATGAAGAGCTGAATGATGAGCTGGGGGTGACGATGGCGACGGCGAAAGCGCAGCTGAACCCGGGCCTGCTCGATCTGCTCGGCCGCGTCTGGCAGCTGGATCAGCCGGTGGCCGGGCTGGCGATCGCGGCGGGCGCGGTGACCTTCGCCCTGGCCGATGGCTCGGTGGCGCAAGCTCCCCTGGCCGACCCCGAGCCGCCCGAGCAGCGTCTTAGGGTCAGCGCCGAGGATGGCCGGAGCACCATCCGGCCGCGCCGCCATCAGCCGCCGCCGCTCAGCCGGCACAGCCTGGACCCCGGCGCCCCGGTGCGCCTGGTCGCGGCACCGGGCCGGGGCTGCCTGCTCGGCGATGCGGGCGGCCGTCTCCACCACCTGGCCAAAGGCGGCACGCCCGAGCTCCTGGCCGAGCTGCCGGACGGGCCGATCAATGCCCTCGCTTATGCCGCCGATCGGGCCCTGCTCGCGGTCGCATCGGGCCATCAGGTCCGGCTCCTGGATCCGGCCGGCCGCGAGCAGGCGAGCCTCACGACCGAGCAGCCGACGCGCTGCCTCGCCTTTGCGCCAGGCGGCCGGCTTGCGATCGGTGCGGCCGACCGCCTGCGGCTGTGGTCGCCCATGGGCGGCGATCCGATCATCGAGCTGGCGCTCGATGGCGAGCCGCTGACCCTCGCCTGGAGCGACGATGGCGCGCTGCTCGCCTGCGGCCTGGCACGCGACGGCTTGTGCATCTGGTGCGCCGCTGACGGGGGGGTGCGACGCATCAGAGGCTACCCGGCGCCGCTCGGCTGCGTCGCCTGGAGCGCCGGCACGGACGCGCTGGCGACCGCCGGCGCCTTTCGCCTGATCGTCTGGCCCACCGCCGAGCTCGCCCAGGCCGAGCCCCGCCAGACCCTGGCGACCGGCCGGCCCGGCCTGGTCCTGATCGAGCAGGTCGCCGCCGCCCCCAACCGCCGCCTGATCGCTGCCGGCTACGAGGACGGCCTCCTGATCCTGGCCGAGCCCGGCCAGCGGGACGAGCTGCTGGTGGCGCCGGCCGGCCAGGGTGCCATCACCGCGCTGGCCTGGTCCGCGGACGGCAGCCATCTGGCCTACGGCACCGCCGCCGGCCGGGCCGCGATCCTCGCCTTGCCCAACCGGATGTTCAAATGACCAGCCGCGTCCCGACCCCAGCAGCGGAGAGCCCCATGGCGCCGACCCTGACGCCCGACGAGCAGAGCAAGGACCGGTTCTTCCTGCAGCTGGCCGAGCTCGCGACCTCGATGATCGAGGCCCATGGCCGCGATTTCGCCATGGGCGCCCTGGTCCTGGCCGCCCGCTTCATCGCCGAGAACAAGCCGCTCAGCCGAACCGCTCCGCCGCCCAGCTGA
>CADEGR010000009.1:47875-50871 GCA_902826935.1 uncultured Alphaproteobacteria bacterium
GATTGGTCATGGCCGGCAGCGTGGCGGCAACGACGGCGATGAGGGACGAGGTCGGCCTCTATCCGCAGGGTGCAGCCTTCATCGACGGCGCTTGCGTGCCGATCGAAGAGGCGAGGATCCCGATCCTCGATTGGGGCTTTGTCCGCTCCGATTGCACCTACGATGTCGTGCATGTCTGGCATGGCCGCTTCTTCCGGCTCGATCACCATCTCGATCGCTTCGAGCAAAGCGTCGCGGCGATGTACCTCAAGAACCCGTACACCCGCGCGCAGGTCGTCGACATCCTGATGCGGCTGGTGCGCCTGACCGGCCTGCGCGAGGCCTATGTCGAGGTCCTGGTCACCCGCGGCATGCCCAAGCAGGCGACCCGGGATCCCAGGCTCTGCGAGAACCGGTTCTACGCCTTCGTGGTCCCGTTCATCTGGATCGCGACCGACGAGATGCGCGCGCGTGGCATCCACCTGCATGTCAGCGACGTGGTCCGCATCCCACCGCAATCGCTGAACCCGGCGATCAAGAATTTCCACTGGGCCGACATGACCAAGGGCCTGATGCAAGCCTATGAGCGGGGCTGCGACATGCCGGTGCTGCTGGATCTGGCAGGCGGCATCGCCGAGGGGCCAGGCTTCAACGTGTTCGCGGTCAAGGACGGCACGGTGACCACGCCGGCGGGCACCTGCCTGCTCGGCATCAGCCGGCAGACGGCGCTCGATCTGCTGCAGGAGCAGAACGTCAAGACCGTGATCGGCCCGATCAGCCCGGCCGAGCTGCGGGCCGCCGACGAGGTGTTCATCACCAGCACGGCGGGCGGCATCCTGCCGGTCACGCGGATCGACCACCAGCCGGTCGGCGACGGCGAGTTCGGGCCGGTGTCGACGCGCCTGAAGACGGTCTACTGGCAGCGCCACGACCAGGGCTGGGACTGCACGCCGATCGACTACGATTGACGAGCGCCGCTAGGCGAGGCTAAGCGCCTCCCGCAGCTCGACCAGCATCGCCTGCCGCTCGGCCCGGGCCGCCAGCGCCTGCGCCATGTCGACCTCGACGAAGCGCGTGGGCGTGTTCGGCTGGAGCTGACCGATCAGGTCCATGTCGGCCGAGATGATCGTGCCGAGCATGAAATAGCCGCCGCCGGACACGGCATCCCGGTGCAGGACGATCGGCTCGGTGCCGCCCGGCACCTGGACCGAGCCATAGGGATAGCCGGCATCGACGATGTTGGAGGGGTCCGAGCCGGCGCCGAAGGGCTGCTCGCGCGGAACGAAGCTGAGCGGCTGGCCGCCGCGGAAGCGGTAGCCGATGCGGTCGGCCTCGGGCGCCACCTTCCAGGTGTCGGCAAAGAAGCCCGCTTGGGCCGTCTCGGTCAGGCGATGCCAGTAGAGGCCCGGCAGGACCCGCAGCTCGGCCGGATTGCCCGGCCGCCGGCGCAGCGGCTCCGGCACACTGCGTCCGGCCCCTGCCCCACCTGACGCGCCCACCGGCAGCACGTCGCCCGCCTTGAGCGGCCGGCCCTCGAAGCCGCCCAGCGCGCCCAGCGCATAGGTCGAGCGGCTGCCGAGCACGACCGGCACGTCGACGCCGCCCGCGATCGCGATATAGGCGCGGGCCCCACCTTTCAGATAGTCGAAGGACAGGACCTGGCCCGGCTGCACAGCGAAGGCGGTCCAGGCCGGCTGGACCACGCCATCGACCTTCGGCGCCAGATCGGCGCCGGTCACCGCCACGATCGCTGCCTCGGTGAACTCCAGCTCCGGCCCCATGAACACCGCTTCCAGCCCGGCGGCACCTTCATCATTGCCGACCAGCAGGTTGGCGGCGCGCAGAGCGTAGCGGTCCATGGCGCCGGAGAGCGGGATGCCGACATGGTAGTAGCCCGGACGGCCGAGATCCTGGACCGTGGTCGCGAGGCCGGGGGCGAGGACCTTGACGCTCATCGCAGCGCCTCCAGAAGCTTCCGGTTGTAGCCGTCGATATCGCGGTTGAACTCATCGAGCGAGAAGTCGATCTGCCGCATCTTGGGCTCGAACCGGCCGGCGGCGACATCTGCCTCGATCTGGTCATAGGCGGCGCGATCAATCGGCTGCCATTTCACGATGTCGCCGGGATTGAACAGGGCCATGAATTCGCGCAGGTAGCTGATCTCCTGCCTGGGGTCGTAGATCGGCATCGGCGTGATGCCGAACATCTGGTAGCCGCCGGCACCGCGCACCGAGTAGATGCAGGAGAAGCAGCCGCCATGGCCGATGGTGAGCTTCGGCGTGTCGGTGCGCGGCCGCAGATATTTCGGCACTTCGAGCTGCCGCGGCCGATCGACCATCTGGTAGAGGAACGGCAGGCCGGCGACGAAGCCGACCATGGAGACGAACCAGGGCGCGCCGGAATGCGCCTCGATGAAGTCGTCCACCGTCGCGAAGTCGTTGATGCGCGCGGCATACTCGATGTCGGTGCCGCTCGGATCCTGGTGCCGCTCGCGAAAGCGCATCAAGGTCTCGGTGGTCCAGGGGTCGCGGTACAGCACCGGCACCTCGATGATCCGGGTCTGCAGGCCGTGCTCGGACTTCTCCGCGGCCACCTCGAGGCTTTGCAGCTCGCGCAGCATGTCGTCGGGGTGGATCAGGTCGGGATCGAACTTGATCTGGAAGGAGGCATTGGCCGGACAGATCTCGGTGACGCCCTTGATCTGGGCCTCACGGACCGCGCCGGTGATCGAGAGGCTCTTGAAGAACGCCTCCAGCGACATGCCCTCGTCGAGCTCGACGAAGACATGCTCGTCGCCGCCGAAGCTGTACCTGGTCTGCATCGCTCGAACGTCCCCCTCGTCAGTTCATGCGGCCGGCATTGGCCTCGAGCCAGGCTTCGAGCCAGGCGGTATGGACCGCGCCCGCCCGCAGCTCGGCGTCCTCGGCCAGATGCGCGAACAGCGGCGCGGTCGTGCTGATGCCTTCGATCTTGAGCTCGGCCAGCGCCCCGCGCAGCCGGGCCAGCGCATGGGCGCG
>CADEGR010000009.1:50971-65934 GCA_902826935.1 uncultured Alphaproteobacteria bacterium
CTTCGATCTTGAGCTCGGCCAGCGCCCCGCGCAGCCGGGCCAGCGCATGGGCGCGATCCTCGCCCCAGACCACCAGCTTGCCCAGCAGCGAGTCGTAGAAGGGCGGGATCATCGCACCCGCCCGCAGCATGGTGTCGAAGCGCACCCCCGGCCCGCCCGGCACCTGCAGCGCGGTGACCGTGCCGGGGCAAGGCTGGAAACCCTTGGCCGGGTCCTCGGCGTTGATCCGCACCTCGATCGCGTGGCCGAGCAGACTGATCGCCGCCTGCTGGAAGCGGAGCGGCTGACCGCCGGCGATGCGCAGCATCTCGCCGACCAGATCGAGGCCGGTGATCCATTCGGTCACCGGATGCTCGACCTGGATGCGGGTGTTCATCTCGATGAAGTAGAAGGCCTGGCTGGCGTCGTCATAGAGGAACTCGAGCGTGCCGGCGCCGCGATAGCCGACCTGCTGCGCCAGCGCCACCGCGGCTTGGCAGAGCTTGGTGCGGACCACCGCCGGCAGGACCGGAGCCGGCGCTTCCTCCCAGACCTTCTGGCGGCGGCGCTGCAGCGAGCATTCACGCTCGAAGCAATGGATCACGTCCCGGCCGTCGCCCAGCACCTGGACCTCGATATGACGGGCGCGCTCGATCACCTTCTCGAGATAGAGCCCGCCATCGCCGAAGGCGGCCGCGGCCTCGGCGCTGGCCTGCGGCCACTGCCGCTCCAGCTCGGCCTGATCGCGCGCGATCCGGATGCCCCGGCCGCCGCCGCCGGCCGCCGCCTTGATCATGACCGGAAAGCCGGTTTCGGTCAGCACCGCAGCCGCCGCGTCGAGATCCGCCAGCCGGCCGCCGCTGCCCGGCACCACCGGGACGCCGGCCGCCGCGGCCGCCTCGCGCGCGGCGATCTTGTCGCCCATCAGCCGGATCGTGGCGCTGCTCGGCCCGACGAAGGTGAGCCCGGCGCCCTCGATCGCGGCCGCGAACTCGGCGTTCTCGGCGAGGAAGCCGTAGCCGGGATGGATCGCATCGGCGCCGGAGGCACGTGCCGCCGCGAGGATCGCGGCCTGGTTCAGATAGGACTTCGCGGCCTGGGGCGGGCCGATCTCGATCGCCTCGTCGGCCAGCTCGACGAACAGGGCGCCGGCATCGGCGCTGCTATGGACCTGAACGGTCCGGATGCCCTGCTCGCGCGCCGCCCGGTTGATCCGGATCGCGATCTCGCCGCGATTGGCGATCAGGAGCTTCTGGATGGCCATCGCCGGTGCCCGCCCGGCTCAGTCGGCGAGCTCGAGGATCGGCTGGCCGGCCATGATCGCGTCCTCGTCATCGACCAGGAACGCGGCCACCTGGCCGGTGGCATCGGCCTTGACCTCGTGAAACGATTTCATCACCTCGATCAGCCCGACCACGTCGCCGACCGCGACCGCATCGCCTTCCGTCTTGAACGGCGGCTGATCGGGTGCCGGCTTGCGGTAGAAGACGCCCGGCAGCGGCGACAGTATCTGCCTCGTGGTCATGACACCCCCATGCTTGCTGAAACCGGTCCCGCGCACCCGTTCATGCCGCCGCCCGAATCACATCCGCGACCGCCGCCGCCACCGCCACGGCGTTGGGCGTGTCGGAATGGACGCAGATCGAATCCGCGCGCACGCTGACCACCTTGCCGCTCTGACTGGTGGTGCGGCCATCGGCGATGGCTTCGCGGCAGCGGGCCGCCGCTTGCGCGGGATCGACCGCGTGATGCTCGCGGGTGATGATCATGATGCCCTGGTCGTTGTAGTCGAGATCCGCGTAGAACTCGGAGACCAGCCGATGGCCGCGGGCGGCATAGACGGTCTCATGGACCGTGCCGGCGATGCCGTAGAGCGGCACCTGGAAGACGTCGGCCGCATCGCAGACCGCGTGCGCGATGTCCTCCATGCGCGCCGCCATGCCGTAGAGCGAGCCATGCGGCTTGATGTGGGCGAGCGCCATGCCCTCGGCGCGCAGGAAGCCGGTCAGCGCGCCGATCTGGTAGATCAGGCAATTGGCCAGCTCCTCGCGGCCGATCTTCATCTCGCGGCGGCCGAAGCCTTGCAGATCGGGCAGCGAGGGATGGGCGCCAACCTCGACGCCATGGGCCTTGGCGAGCCGCACGGTCTGGCGCATGTGGTTGAAGTCGGAGGCGTGGAAGCCGCAGGCGACATTGGCGGCCGTGATCAAGGGCATCAAGGCCGCGTCGTCGCCCATGCGGTACAGGCCGAAGCCCTCGCCCATGTCGCAGTTCAAGGTGGTCATGCCTGCCTCCCGAAGCGCTGGCGCGGGCGCGACATCCCGGCCGTCCTCATGACCGCAGCGTCCGCAGCCGGTCGAGGAAGATCGCCAGGATGATCACGCAGCCGAGCACGATCATCTGGATATAGCCGTCGACCCTGGTCAAGTTCATGCCGTTGGACAACACGGTCACGAACAGGGCGCCGATGATGCAGGACGGCGCGCCGCCGATGCCGCCGCGCAAGGACACGCCGCCGATCACGGCGGCCGCGATGCTCTCCAAGGTCAGGTTGCCGCCCAGATTGGGCTCGCCGGACCCCGTCCGGCCGGTCAGCATCAAGGCGCCGATCGCCGCGACCAGCGAGCAGAGCACATAGGCCAGCATCAGATAGGTGCTGCTCGGCAGGCCCGCGACCGCCGCGGCGCGCGGGTTGCTGCCGATCAGATAGAGGCCGCGCCCGAACACGGTGTGGTTCAAGAGCAGATGCAGGACCAGGAGCAACAGGCCGGCGAGCAGGATCGGCACCGGCAGGCCGAGCACCTGGCCCGAATAGACCAGCGTCGAGAACGCGTCCGGCACGTTGAATACCGGCCGGCCGTCGGAGGCCATGGTCGCGATGCCGAGGCAGATGTTGAGGCTGCCAAGGGTCGCGACGAAGGGATTGACCTGGAGCCAGGCGACCGCGATGCCGTTGAACAGGCCGGTGCCGAGGCCGACCAGGAGGCCCATGCCGATGCCCAGCAGCAAGGCCGCCATGGTCCCCGGCCCGTCCGCGCCGGCCAGGCCGGTCATGACCAGGGCGCTGGTGACGCTGACCGCGGAGACGGTGGTGCCGAGCGACAGATCGAAGCCGCGGGTCAGGATGACCACCATCTGCGCGGCCGCGAACACCACCAGGTAGCTCGCCTGGATCAGGATGTTGGCGAGGTTGGCGCCGGTCACGACCTGGGGTGCGACCAGGGCGAAGCCGGCCAGCATGGCGACCAGGCCGAGCGGCAGGATCGCCTGGATCAGGAACGCCCTTGATGCGCCCAGGCCGAGCTTGGCCGGCTCGCCCGCGAGCTCAGTCAACGCCGCGCCTCCGCCTGACCAGCTCCTCGATCGCGACCGCCAGGACCAGGATGATGCCCAGCACCACCAGCTGCATCTTGGAATTGATCCGCAGGAGGTTCATCGCGTTGGTGAGGATCGACAGGAACATGGCGCCCAGCGCCACCAGCTCGACCCGGCCGACGCCGCCGCGCAAGGACACGCCGGCCAGCACGGCGGCGGCAATCGACTGCAGCATGATGACGTTGCCACCCATGGTCGCCTGGCCCGAGCCGAGGCGCGCGGTCATCAGCACGCCGGCGGTCGCCGCCAGCACCGAGCACAGCACATAGGTGAGGACCAGGCACTGGATCGCCGGCACGCCCGAGACCACGGCCGCGCGCAGATTGCCGCCGATCGCATAGATGTAGCGCCCGAGCGTGGTGCGCGCCTGGATGAACCAGACGACGGCGATCAAAGCGAGCGCGATATAGACCGTGGTCGGCAGGCCGAACCAGAGCGCTCGGCCGAACTCCTTCACGAAGCCGTCCGGCATGCCATAGACCGGGATGCCGTTGGTCAGGAGCAAGGACAGGCCGGATGCGATCGAGAGCGTGCCGAGGGTCACCATGAACGGCGAGATCTGCAGGAACGCGACGCACAGGCCGTTGATCAGGCCGATGAACAGGCCGCAGCCCAGGCCCGCCAGCACGCCCAGCAGGATCACCAGCCAGGTCTGGTCGCCGAGCGCCGGCGCGAGGGCGGCCATGGTCTTGGCCATCACCACGCTGGTCAACGCGATCACCGCACCCACCGACAGATCGAAGCCGCCGACGATCAGGACCAGCATCTGCCCGGCCGCGACGATCGCGAGGAAGGAGGTCGAGCGCAGCACGTTGAAGATGTTGTTGGCGCCATAGAACTTGGGCTCGACCAGCGCCATGAACAGGAGCATCGCCAGCAGGATCAAGGGCAGCAGGCCCAGCGCCAGGAGCAGCTGCTGAGCGCGCTGCGCGCCGCCGGTGCCGGGCCGGCCGAGGCTGAGCGCCGGCCCGTTCACGCCGCGCTCCCGGCGCTGGCAGGCGCGTCGCTCTGGAAGAAGCAGGACAGCACCGCCTGCTCGGTCATCGCCGCGCCGGCCAGCTCCGCGACCATGCGGCCGCGGTGCATGACGTAGAGGCGATTGGCCAGATGCAGCACCTCCGGCAGCTCCGAGGAGACCAGCACAATCGCGGCGCCGGCCTCGACCAGCTCGCGCATCAGCTCGTAGACCTCGACCTTGGCGCCGACATCGATGCCGACGGTCGGCTCGTCGAACAGGAAGATGCTGGTGGCACGGGTCAGGCCGCGCGCCAGCATGACCTTCTGGCGGTTGCCGCCGGACAGGTTCGCGACCAGCCGCTCGATCTGCGGCGGGCGCAGGCGCAAGCGATCGACGATCGCCTGCACCGCGCGCCGCTCGCTGCGCCGCTGCAGGATCTGACCGCGGGCGAAGCGCGGCAGATCGAGCGCTGCCATCGAAGCGTTCTCGCGGATCGGCCGGCCCAGCGCCAAGCCCTCGGCCACCCGGTCGGACGGGAAGTAGCACAATCCCCGCTGCAGGCTTTGGCTCGGGCTCGGCTGATCAAAGGTTTCGCCCGCGACCTCGATCCGGCCGGCCTCGATCCGCTCCAGGCCATAGATCGCGCGGACCAGCTCGGTCTTGCCGCAGCCGACCAGGCCGGCCACGCCAGTGATCTCGCCGGCACGCGCATGGAAGTCGGCGCCCTCGACCCGGCGGCCGGCCAGGGTCAGGCCGGTGACCGCGAGTAAGGTGGCGCCGGGCTGATGCCGGATGGTCGGAAACAGGAGCTCGATCTTGCGCCCGGTCATGAGCTCGACCAGCTCGCCCTCCGTGACCCCGGCGGCATCCAGGGTCCGGATCAGCCGGCCGTCGCGCAGCACGGTGATCCGATCGGCAAGCTGCTTGATCTCGCCCAGGCGGTGGGAGACGTAGATGATCCCGACCCGCTCGCGCTTGAGCCGCGCGATCAGCTCGAACAGCCGGACAGTCTCGGCTTCGGTCAAGGACGCGGTCGGCTCGTCCAGGATCAGCAGCTGGCTCTTGCCCATCAGCGCCTTGGCGATCTCGGTCATCTGCTGATGGGCGCGCGAAAGCTCGCGCACCGGCCGGGCCGGATCGAGCTGGAAGCCGAGCTGCGCGATGACCTCCCTGGCGCGTTTGCGCATCGCCGCGCGATCAAGAATGCCGCCGCGCGCGATCTCGCGGCCGAGGAACAGGTTCTCCTCGACCGTGAGGTCCGGGACCAGCGAGAACTCCTGGAAGACCGGGCTGATGCCCATCAGCCGCGCCTGGTGCGGGGTCAGGCCGCGGATCTCGCGGCCGGCATAGTGGAAGCTGCCGGCATCGGGCGCGAAGGTGCCTGCAATGACGTTGATCAAGGTCGACTTGCCGGCCCCGTTCTCGCCGAATAGCACATGGACCTCGCCAGGCCGCAGGTCGAAATCGACCTCGGCCAGCGCCTGCACGCCTGGAAAGCGCTTCGCGATGCCGCGCAGCGTGAGAATCGGCTCGCCGGCAGGCGCCGCAACCTTTGGTTGCGACACCTGCGCGGCTGGCTCGGCGAGCGTGCCCATGACGCTCCGTGCTGCTACTGCGCCTCGACCGAATAGACCGGCTGCCAATCGGCCGGGGCCAGGACCAGGCCCATGTTGATCTTGTCGACCGTGCCCTTGGCGATCATGTCCGGGATCGGCTTGACGAACGTCATCAGCGGCTGGCCCTCGAGCGCGCGCACCGCCATGTCGATCGCGACCTTGCCCTCGAGCACGGGATACTGGGTGGCGAAGCCCAGGATGTCGCCGCGGGTGAGCGCGTCCAGCATCGCCTGGTTCTCGTAGGACGACATGATCTTGATCTCGCCCTCGCGACCGACCTCGGCCACGGCCGCGATCGCGGCTTCCGCGGTCGGCGCGGTGCCCCAGATCACGTTCATGTCGGGATAGGCCTGGAGCGCATCCTGGATCAGCTGCAGCTGCACGGCGACGCCGCTGTCGCCGAACTTCTCGTCCAGCAGCTCGACGTTCGAGACCCCATCGATCGCCTTCTTGAAGCCGTCATTGAAGCTCTCGGCCCAGCCCGATCCGGCCGGCCCGGGGAAGTTGACCACCTTGGCGTCGGCGCCGGCCAGATCCTCGACCAGATACTTGCCGGTCTGCTCGCCCATGGTGTCGAACTCGACGAACATCTTGGCCGTGGTCTTGGCGTCGGCGACCGGATTGACGGTCGAGATCACCGGCTTGCCGGCGGCGATGCCCTCCTCGAACTTCTTGGCAAGGCCGGCTTCGGAGATGGCGCCCACGATGATCGCGTCGTAGCCGCCGGCCATGCAGTCGTCGAACTGCGAGAGCTGGCGCGGCAGGTTCTCGTAGCCGCCGGCCTCGAACAGGGTCATGTTGACGTTCTGGCGCTTGGCCTCCTCGACGATGCCGTAGGCGACCGCGACCCAGAAGCTGTCCTTCATGTGCGGGAACAGAACGCACAGCTTCCAGGGCTTGGCGGCCTTAGCGAGCGGCTCGTAGTTGATCTCCTGGTTGCTGCCCGACGAAGCGTCATAGACCTTGATCGGCCACCAGTCCTCGGCCTGTGCCGCCGCGGCGCCCAGGAGCGCCAGGGCCGTCACGGTGCCAAGCATCAGCGATGTCTTGCCTAGGCGGTGCATGATCTCGTTTCCCCTGTTCCAGCTTGTTTATTAGTTGCGACCAACCAGCCGGCGCTCCTGGCCGGCTCCTTTGCGTCATCCGGCAGGCGCGGCAGCCGCCACCGGCTCGACGATGAACGACCCGCTCTCATGCAGCGACGCCTGCCAGCCGGGCTCCAGCACGATCGTGGTGGTCATCTCCTCGATCACCGCCGGGCCTTGGATCACCGCGCCGGCACCCAGCCTGGCGCCGTCATAGACCGGCGCATCGCGGCGGCTGCCATCGGCGGCGAACACCATCGGCCGCTGCTCCAGCAGGGCGGAGTCCGGCGTGCCACCGGGCGCGATCCGCGGCTGGGCCGGCTTGTCGACCCGGCCGGTGATGGTGCTCTCGATGTTGACCAGCTCGACGACCGAGTGGCGCTCCGCATAGGTGAAGAGCTGCTCGTGGCGGGCGTGGAACGCGTCCTCGATGCGCGCCAGGTTGGCCGCATCGAAGGCCAGCTCGCCCAGCTCGACGGTGCATTCGTGGACCTGGCCGACATAGCGCATATCGGCGGAGCGGCTGATCGCGATCTGGTCGCGCTCGAAGCCATCGGCCTCGAGATCCCGCACGCCGGTCGCCTCGATCCGCTCATAGGCCTCCTGGATCCGGCCGAGCGGCTCCGTGGTATCCAGCCGCGCCGGCAGGCCGGCCATGTAGTTGTACTTCACGTCCGAGATGATCTGGCCGTAGGCGCAGAACACCGAGGCGACCTTGGGGATCACGATCCTTTGGATGCCCATGGCCTCGGCGATCGCGCAGATATGCGCGCCCGAGGCGCCGCCGCCGACCACCAGGACGAAGTCGCGCGGATCGTAGCCGCGCTCCACCGACACCCGGCGGATGCCGTTGACCATGTTGTTGTTGACGATCGTGAAGATGCCATGGGCGGCGCGCTCGACCGAGATGCCGAGGGGCTTGGCGATCTTGGCCTCGATCACGGCGTGGGCGCGCGCCTTCGCGATCGGCATGCGGCCGCCCAGCAGGGATTGCTGGTTGAGATAGCCCAGCACGACATTGGCATCGGTGACGGTCGGCTCGTCGCCGCCGGCATCGTAGCAGGCCGGGCCCGGATCGGCGCCAGCACTCTTCGGCCCGACCTGGAGCAGGCCCAGCTCGTCGATCCAGGCGATCGAGCCGCCGCCCGCTCCCAGCGTCTCGACCTGGATCATCGGCACGCCCAGACGGTAGCGCTGGAAATCGATGCCCTTGGAAATGTTGGTCCGGCCGTCCTTGGTCAGCGTGATGTCGAAAGAGGTGCCGCCCATGTCGACGGTGATGACGTTCTGATGGTCCCAGGGCCGGGTCACGAACAAGCCGGCCTGCGGCGCCGAGGCCGGGCCGGAATTGATCGCGTAGACCGAGCGCTCGGCGACCGCGCTGCCCAGGCCGAGCCCGCCGTTCGACTGGTAGTAGCGGACCGGATGGTTGGCGCCCAGGCTGCGGAAATAGCCGTCGACCGCGTCGATATACTCGCGCAGGATCGGCCCGAGATAGGCGTTCAGGATGGTGGTCGAGGTGCGGGTATATTCACGCACCTGCGGGTAGATCTCGCTGCCGAGCGAGACCGGCAGGCCCGGCGCCAGGGTCCGCACGATCTGGGCAGCGCGCTGCTCGTGGCGCTGATCCAGGACCGACCAGACGAACGAGATCGCGACCGCTGCGACGCCCTCATCCTGGAACAGCGCCACCGCGGCCTCGACGTCCGCCTCATGCAGCGGCGTGCGCACCGTGCCATCCGAGAGGATGCGCTCGCGGATGGGGCGGCGCAGATAGCGCGGCACCAGCTGGGTCGCCGGCGGATAGTGATGGTCGTAGCGGTAGCCGTCCTCCTTGTGGCCGAGCCGGATCTCCTGGCTGTCCTCGTGGCCGGCGGTGCAGAGCAGGCCGACCTTGACCCCCTTGTGCTGCAGGAGGGCGTTCAGGGCGACCGTGGTGCCGTTGATGCACAGATCGCAGCTGGACACGATCGCGCGCGGGCTTTCGCCCAGCTCATCCGCGATCAGCGCCAGCCCGGCGGCGATCGCCTGGGTTGGATCGCCGGGCGTGGACGGCGTCTTGAACAGGCGGATCCGGCCTTGGGCATCGGCCAGCACGAAATCGGTGAAGGTGCCGCCGGCATCGACCCCTAGCCTGTATTTCGACCTCATCCGGATCCCCGCTCAGCGCAAAAACAGATCACAGTCACGATTTCGGCCGGATGCGGCAGCCGCATCAGGCGGCCCCTTGCCGGCGCAGGGCCTCGGTCGCCGCCTGATCGACCCTGAGGCTGGCCGGGTCGGCGATCACCACGCCGTAATCGGCCCGAGCACCCTCGATCGAGACGAGGCCGTTTTGAACGTCCTTCAGCACCCACGCGACCGGGCGCTGGAACGGATCGCCATAGCCGCCGCCGCCGGGGTTGTGGTTGGCGACGCTCTCGCCCGGCTGGATGGTGGCGATGATGTTCTTCTTGACCACCTCGGTGCCGCCTTCGCGGTAGATCTCGATTCGGCCGACCTTGCGATCAACCAGGGCGCTCGCGGCGCCGCGGGCGCCCAGCGCCGGGATGCGCCGGCCCTCGCCGAACGCGACGAAGGTCATCGGCCGGTCAATCGGCTCGACATGCCAGCAGGTGCCGGAACCGCCGCGATGGTAGCCGGCGCCACCGGAATCGGTCATCAGCCCGTAGCGATGGATGATGATCGGGTAGGAGTATTCGAGCAGCTCGATGTCGCCGGATTCGAGCGCGCCGAAGGCGCATTGCGGGCCGCAGGCATGCCAGCCGTCCTGCTGCGGGGTGGCGCCGGCGCCTGAAATGATCGAGGCCAGCACCATGGTGACATATTCCTCGTCGTGGCGGGTGTCCCAGCCGGCGATGTTGCAGCCGTTGGAATGGCCCCAGGACGCGCTGACCCGCTCCGGTGCCGCCCGCTCGAAGGCGACGCGCACGGCATCGGCCAGGGTCTCGAGCGGCGTGGTCGAGCAGTTGACATGGGGCGCCGGCACGACCGCGTTGCACAAGGTGCCCTTGGGCCCCATGTCGAGCGAGAAGCAGCGATAGAGCCCTTCATTGTAGGGCGGCGGCACCTGGGCGAACATCATGATGCCCAGATAGACGCCTGAATGCGAGTTGCCCTCGTAGGAGTTGATGAAGTAGGGGATCTGCGGCGGGCTCTCGACCTTGATATGGGCGGCATCGCCGGTGATCGTGACGGTCGCGGTGATCTCGATGTCGCCAAAGCCGTGGCCGGCATCCTCGAGCATCGCGCGGCCGACATAGACGCCATCCGGCACGCTGGCGATCAGCGAGCGCATATGCCGATCGGCCATCGCCATCAGCTCGTCGATGCAGGCCCGGACCTCGGCCACGCCATATTTGTCGAGCAGCGCCAGGAGGTTGCGCTCGCCGATCTGGCAGGCGCCCAGCATAGCGTTGAAGTCGCCTGCCTGGTCGCGCCGGGCGCGCATGTTGGACAGAATCAGGTTGAGCACGTCCGCACGCGGCTTGCCCCGGTCCCAGATCTTGACCGGCGGGATGCGCAGGCCTTCGGCGTAGATCTCCTTCGCGTCCGGGTTGTAGCTGGCCGGCACCGGCCCGCCGCAGTCGGTCACGTGGCCCTTGCAGACCGTCCAGAACACCAGCTCGCCGTCGTAGAACACGGGCTTGTACATGCACACGTCGACGATGTGGCTGCCGGCGTAGTCGGGATCGTTGTGCAGGATCACGTCGCCAGGGTGGATATCGTCGCCGAAATAGCCGGCCACCGCCTTCATCGCGGCGATCAGGGCGCCCAGATGGATCGGGATGTCCTGGCCCTGCAGGATCATCTCCGGGAGATGGTTGAACAGCGCGTTGGAGTAGTCGTGGGCGAGGTTGAACACGCTGGAGCGGGCGGTCTTCTCCAGGGTGACCGTCATTTCCCGCTGGGTGGTCTCGAGCACGCCGCGCACCACCGACAGCGTGATCGGATCGACCTTGCCGTTGTACCCAGCGTCGCGCATCGCCGCCTCCCGGCTTCGGTCAGGCCAACGGCCAGCGCGTGCGTCGACAAAGCCGCTCGACCGACCCGGCTCAAGCCGCAACCGCCTGTGACGCGGATGCCGCCCAAAGTTTCCCCTTGCCTGGAGAATTACATTACCCGCGCCGTTCGACAACTCCCCTTGCCTGCCGCAGCCGCGGGACCGTACTCGATTACGGTCCCGCCCGAGACCTGCAGGATGCGCTGCGCGCGCTCGATCAGCGCCGGCCGATGCGCGACCACGATCCGGGTGATCGGCAAACCCGCGATCACATCCGCGATCGCGTCCTCGGTCGCAGGATCGAGATTGGCGGTGCCTTCGTCCAGGATCAGCACCGCCGGGTCGCGATAGAGGGCCCGGGCGAGCAGGACCCGCTGGCGCTGGCCGCCGGAGAGCGTCGAGCCCATGTCGCCGACCAGCGAGAGATACTGCATCGGCATGCGCATGATGTCGTCATGGACGCGGGCGGTGCGGGCGGCCGCCTCGACCCGGCGCATGTCGAGCTCGGGGTCGAAGAAGGCGATGTTGTCGGCGATCGTGCCGGACAGCAGCTGATCGTCCTGGGCGACGATGCCGGCCGCCGCGCGCAAGGCGCGCCACAGCTCCGGGGTTGCCGGCCGGCCCTCGATGGTGATCCGGCCGCCGCTCGGCGCGTGCAGGCCCAGCAGCAGCTTCAAAAGCGTGGTCTTGCCGCCGCCGGACGGGCCGGTGATGGCGACGAAGTCGCCGGACGCGACCCGCAGATCGACATCGTCCAGCACCAGATCGTCGGCCAAGCCGTAGCGGAAGCTGACATTCTCGAAGGCCAGGGCACCCTTGACCTCGATCGCTGGCAGCACCGCATCGGGGGCAACCTCGGGCGGCGCATGGACGATGTCGCCCAGGCGCTCCAGATGCAGGCCCAGGAGGCGGAACTGGATCGCCTGGTCGATCAGGGCCTGGGTCCGATCGCTCAGGGTCTGGCGAAAGCTCATGAACGCGAACAGCATGCCGATCGAGAAGCCCTCGCCGCCAATGATCATCCGTGCCGCCAGGTAGACCACCAGCACGCTCTGCAGGCCTGTGACCAGGCCCTGGAGGCTCGCCTGGCCGATCTGCAGATGGCCGAGGCGGTAGCCGGCATTGACCACATCCGTCTGCAGGTTGCGCCAGCTGTTCTCGCGCTCGGCCTCGCGGCCCATCAGCTTGACCGTGGTGGCGGCGCGCACGCTCTCGATCAGGTGGCTGTTCTCCTTGGCGCCGGCGACGATCTGCTCCTCCATCCGCGCCCGCATCGCCGGGTAGAAGGCGAAGGTGACCACGAGGCCGAGCAGCAGCGCCGCCAGCACCACGCCAGCCAGCATCGGCGAATAGAAGAACAGGACGGTGCCGGCGACGATCGCCATGACGCCGTCGATCAGGCTCGCGACCAGACCGCGGGTGAGCGCGTCCTGGACCGCTCCGGTCGATTGCAGGCGCGAGAGAATGTCGCCGACATGGCGCTTGGCGAAGAACTCGGAGCGCAGCCGGAGCAGGTGGCGGACGAGATTGCCCTTCATCTGCAGGCTGAACAGGGTGTTCAGCACCTGCAAGGCGTGGCTGCGCAGCGCCTGCAGACCGATCCGGAGCGCCATCAGCCCGCCGAAGCCCAGGGCCAGCACGGTCATCAGGTCGAGATCCGCGCGCAGGATCGCCTCGTCGACCGCCAGCTGCAGATAGAAGGGTGCCGCGAACACCGCCACCTGCAGCGCCAGCGAGATCGCGAGGATCTGGCACAGCGCCGGCCAGACGCCGGTGATCTTGGACCAGAGGCTGCCGAGCCGGGTCGGCTGCTTCAGCGTGACCGGGGCGAAGGACGCGGCCGGCGCCAGTTCCAGGACCACGCCGGTGACATGGCGCGACGCCTCGTCATAGCTCATCTGGCGGCAGCCGAGGCCCGGATCATGGACCACGATGCCACGCCGGTCGGCCTTGGCCAGGACCACGAAATGGCCAAGGTCCCAATGCAGGACCGCCGGCGTCTTGATCTGCCTGAGCGCCGGCAGCTCGACCCGGAGCGCCCGTGGCGCCAGGCCCAGCTGGTCTGCGATGGTGATCACGCTGCGCAGGCTCGCCCCGGCCATCGACAAGGCGAAGCGCTGGCGCAGGCCGTTCAGATCGAGGTCATGGCCGTGGTAGCTGCCGATCATGGCCAGGCAGGCGAGTCCGCATTCCGCCGCCTCCGCCGCCAGGATCACCGGCAGCTTGCGCCGGCCGAGATCGAGGTCATCCAGGATCGTCATCACTATCTCCTCGCCGCGTCGAGCCAGCCCGCCGTCCAGCCATGCGCCAACTCTCGGCGCAAAATTCACGGCCGTCATACCCAACCTTGGGGATGCCCAGCCGGACTGCTCGGCCTGATGCTTGGCTCGTTCAGCGATGGCGATGGAGCCATCGAGACAAGCAGGAAGGATGAGACGATGACTTATGAAATGCGTGCCTTGTCCGAGACCGAACTCGATGTGGTCGCGGGCGGCAACCCTGCAGCTGTCGGGGCCGGCGCGTTCGCTCTGGGCGCAATTGCGGGCGCCGCCGCCGGCGCCCTCATCATCGGGGTGGCCGTGGGCGTGAAGCTCTACAATGACGATAAGGAGGCGAACTCCGGCGGCTCGACAACCGATAGCACCAATTCCGACGACCCGGGCGGCGAGACCAGCCCAAGCGACGGCGGCCAGCCCCGGTAGCCGCCCCCTTCACATCCCATCTCACGGAGACTACGCATGATGAATGTCGCATCCATGAATGAGCTGCGCCCCTTGTCCGCGGCTGAGATCGAGCTGGTCGGCGGCGGCAATCCGATGGCGGCGGCCTATGCCGGTGCCTCGGTCGGAGTGGCCGTCGTGGCCGCCGCCTTTGTGGTCGGCGCAGTGGTCGGCTATGCCGGCGCTGCTGCCTACGACGCCTTGACCGATGACGAGGGCGAGACGTCGGAGCAACCTGACCCTGCCGGCAACAATGGCGGCGACGGCGGCAATGGCGAGGGCGCCAGGCCCTGATCCTAGAGCAAGCAGGAGCCAATCATGACCGATGCCGACGCTGCTACCACACGCAGCCTGTCGTCCACCGAGATCGACACCGTCGCCGGGGGTGTGATGGCGCCCCTGGATCCTGAGACAGGCCGGCCTGATCCCGACAGGGATTGCACGCCGCCTTTTATCGCTGACCTGCTGGGGAATGGCCGGGGCAAGCTTTCGACCACTCCCTAGGCCTTCGGGGAGCTGGGTGCCGCTCGGGTTGCGGCACCCAGCTCCCCGCTCTCTTGCGATGTGCTGCGCAGCAACGGCATGAGGCGAACCACCATGACCTCCCCGCTGTTTCGACCCGAAGCGGTCGAGCATGCCACCAGGCGCTTGTGCGGCACCGTCGTTCTCGCGACGCCGCTCAAGGTCCGGCTGCTCGGCGCGCTCCTGGTGCTGACGATAGCGCTGGCGCTCGTCTTCGCCGCCAGCGCGACCTATGCCCGCAAGGAGACCGTCGCCGGCTGGCTGACGCCGGAGCTGGGCATGGTGCGGGTGACCGCGGCGCGCGGCGGCACCGCCTTGACGCTGCTGGTGGCGGAAGGCGCCACGGTCGCGGCCGGAACGCCGCTGGCGACGATGCGTCTGTCGAGCGACACCGACCAGGGGGATGCCGGGCAAGCGTTGCGCCTGGCCCTGCTTGCCCAGCGCGATGCCGCCGCCGCCCGGGCGCGCACCGTGCTGGACACCCTCGACGCGGAAGCGAGGCGCCTCGCCGGCGAGCGTGGTGGCCTGGCCGAGGAGCTGGCAGCGCTCGATCGACAGATGGCGCTGGCACTCGAGGAGACGCGTCTCGCGACCGCCGAGGCGAAACGCGGCTGGACCATGGCGCAGCAGGGCGTGCTGGCGAAGAGTGCCGCGGAGCAGCGCCGGCAGCTGGAGCTGCGGGCGCGCCAGAACCTGGCCGCCTTG
>CADEGR010000010.1:0-1478 GCA_902826935.1 uncultured Alphaproteobacteria bacterium
CCGGCGCGTTGCGGGCCGCCGCAATGTCACAACATGACGCCGGCAAGAAGATCAATGGCCACAAGCGCCACCTCGTCACCGACACCCTTGGCTTGCCGCTCGATCTGGCGCCCTACCCGGACAGCAGCCAAGATCGTGACGGGCTGGCGTCGGCTTGCCGATGGGTCAAGCGGCAGTTCCCATGGCTGACTTGCCTGTTCGCCGACGGCGGGTACCAGGGAGCGATCGCCGCCGGCATCGCGGCCAATGCCGGCCTGAGGCTGGCGATTGTCAAGCGCTCCGCGCATGCCAAAGGCTTCAAGGTGATCCGAAGGCGCTGCTGGAACGCAACCGCCGCCTCGCCAAGGACTTCGAGCGGCTGATCGAAACCTCGACCGCCATGACCGTCATCGCCGTCATCCAGCTTCTGGCCAGAAGATTGGCAAGTCCTTGATCTGCAATTCAAACTTCCCGGACGGGCTCCAAGCGCACAATGCTCCACGCTCAGCGCCAGGTTCCTAGACTGAATGAAGCTCACTGGCCGAGCGCTGCGCCTTGATCGCCGTGCGGTCATCGGGTCATCGGGCAAGGCTGCCCCGGCCGCCAGGGTCTTGAATCGTCTGCCAGAGCTTATTGCAGCGCCACCATAGCAGCAGTTGCCCATGGTGCTCGGCGGGTCGCAGACGAGGGACCGTCCTGCCAGCGGCAGCCGCTTTGCGGCCCATGGCTGATGCCGCTCATGACAAGACCATCATCGACGCGGCGAGCATCAGGCTGATTCCTTGGAATCAAGGGCTCACGCCCCATCCGACAGCCAATAGTGCCCAGTCATGATGAATTGTCTCCTCAGGTGGCGACCACCACGCCGCATCATGAATAGCCATTTCTCGTCAACGGACTAATTGAGTTTTCGCCGAAGGCTTTGACCCGATCAGCTCCTACAGCCACCCCCCAGGCGACCCGCCGCCGCCATACTCGTCGGTGCTGCCAACCCTTCCTTAACGTCCTGGGCCGAAGCTGATGCAGCTTCCTGGTCCATGCGGCCCTGGGAGTCCGCCCAGACGATAAATCAACAGCTCGGCGCGCGGACTCCCAGGGTCGCATGGACCATGGGCAGGATCGCCGGATTGGCTGAAGATTGGGTTAATCAGGCTGCGGGCCGCTTACCGGATCGAGTTTCGACCTTAGCGCGCAGCTCAACCTGTCCGGCCCTGCGGCCCACGCGCCATGCGATTTCGGCGAGCTTTGCCTAGCCCGGATTGCAGGCTGCGGTGCCGCTCACCGCATTGCTGGCCGACCGCTCCCGATCGTCGGCGTAGTTGTGGCCTGAGCGAAGCACACCAGGTCGGAGCACTACCCCTTGGATAGAATCCGAGGGCAGCCGCATGCCGAACAGCCAGTGCGACGCCGAGGGGCTGATCCAGCCGCCCGACTTCATGGGGACAAGCACACCGGACAGTCGAATCCGCCGGGCTTGCCTCGCGCATCCGGCGGCGAGC
>CADEGR010000010.1:1578-7875 GCA_902826935.1 uncultured Alphaproteobacteria bacterium
GAGCGGCCGGTCTGGAGGGTCGCCTGCAGGCGCGCCACTCGGCCTTGGACCAGGCGGTCGCGGAACAGCCAGATCAGTGCCATGCCGGCGACGAAGCCGCCGGCATGGGCCCAGAAGGCGACCCCACCCTCGCCGCTCGCCATGGCACCGTTCAAGAGCTGGAACACGAACCAGAGGCCGAGCAGGAGGCCGGCGGGGACGGTCGTGAAGAACACGATGATCACCGGCACCAGGACCTGCACGCGGGCATGGGGGAACAAGACCAGATAGGCGCCGAGCACGCCCGAAATGGCGCCGCTGGCCCCGATCATCGGCACCTCGGAACCCGGATCGGTCAGGCCCTGCGCCAGGGCTGCGACCAGGCCGCAGAGCAGGTAGAAGGCGAGGAAGCGGCCATGGCCGGCGATATCCTCGATATTGTTACCGAAGACCCAGAGATAGAGCATGTTGCCGGCGAGATGCATGAAGCCGCCATGCAGGAACATCGAGCTGAGGATCGTCAGCGTGGCTGGCCAGGCACCCAATTCCGGCGGCAGGCTGGCCTGATCGAACAGCACGGCGGGGATGAAGCCGTAGCGGTAGACCGCGAGCTGGCCGGCGCGCTCGCCCAAAGACAGCTGCCACAGGAACACCAGCACGCACAGGACGATCAGAGCGACCGTCACGATCGGCCGGCGCGTGGTCGGGTTGTCGTCCCGGATCGGAATCATGGGTCGGCCACCCTCGCTGTGCCAGCCTGGCCGCAGGGTTTCAGCTCAGCTCCGACCCGTCAAGCCGCCGCCCGGCGCGACCATCGCCCGCCGGACGAGACAGATCAGCTCGCCAGGCGTCGGCATAACGCAAATCGAGCAGCCGGCATGCCGGCTGCTCGATTGTCGCAATGGGATTTGGGTCGACGCTAGCGCAGGAACGTGGCGACCACGTCGCAGATCCGATCGACCTCGTGCAGCGGCACGCCCTCATGCAGCGGCAGGCTGATCAGCCGGCGGCTCTCCCGGGTGGTCACCGGGATCTCGCCGCGGCAGGCCTGGAACGCCGGCTGCTCCTTCAGGCTCGGATAGTGCACCGTGTTGCCGATCTTCTGGTCGGCCAGATGCGCCCGCAGCCGGTCGCGGATCGCCTCGTCGGCGACCCGGATCGTCATGATGTACCAGGAGGTCTCCTGGTTGGCAGCGCGCGGCAGCAGCTGCAGGCCGCTGACATTGGCCAGACGCTCGTAGTAGCGATCGACCAGCTTGGCGCGATAGGCGACCGTGTCGGCCATCTTCTCGACCGAGCCATAGGCGACCGCCGCCGCCAGATCGTCGATCTTGTATTTGTGGCCGATCCGGGCGACATGGGCGACCGGGCTGACGCCCTTGGCCATGGTCCGGCCATAGGTGTCGACCGCGAGGCCCAGGAAAGCCCGCTGGTTGATCTCGTCCCGGCGCGCCGCATCCTTGTAGAGCAGGATGCCGCCGCTGCTGCTGGCGATCTGCTTGGTCGGCGCGAACGACAGGCAGCAAAACTCGGCATCGCTGCCGACCATGCGGCCATCCAGCTTCGAGCCGAAGGCGTGGGCGGCGTCCTCGACCACGGTGATGCCGCGGCCTGCGACCAGCTCGCGGATCGGCCCGAAATCATTGGCCGGGCCGGCGTAGTGCATCGGCATGATCGCCTTGGTGCGCGGCGACAGCACGCGCTCCACGGTCTCGGCGGTCAGCACCAGGCGGTCCGGATCGACATCCGCGAACACCACCTCGGCGCCGCAGTAGATGGCGCCAATCGCCGTCGAGACATAGGTCAGCGACGGCACGATGACCTCGTCGCCCGGGCCGACGCCGGCGCAGATCAGGGCCAGATGCAGCGCCGAGGTGCAGCTGTTGGTCGCCAGGGCGTTCTGCTCCTGGCGATAGTGCTGCTCCATCAGCTTTTGCAGATCAAGCGTGACCGGGCCAGCGCCCCACCAGCCCGACTCCAGCACCTCGCGGGCATAGTCCAGAGCTTCGGGGTTGAGCCAAGGCCGGGAGATCAAAGTCTGGTCGAAGGTCGGTCGCGGCCAGCGATTGGCCCGCGGTTCCGGAACTTGCGACGGCGTGGTCGGTTTAACGGCATGCTGGGACACGGGCTCTTCCTATCGTCGCACTCGGTTGAGGTCGCTTGTTACCTCAACAGAAGTGTGTCAAGAAAACCTTATCCAAAGGGCGCAGACGGCCGGGTGGCCGCTCAAGCATCGGTTGATATGGTTTTCGGACGACTTCGAATTGGCGGCAATTCGACCACATCGCCGCGAGCAACGTCAAGGGCGTTGAACCGTGGCGTTAACTGGATTGTCGGCAGCCTGCCGCGCTTCGGACACACTCGCGCAGCCGCCGGGTCGAGACCATATTCTCGACCAGCTCGGACCCGGGGTCATGGTATGACGCAATTGCTCGGAAGGGATCGGCACCTGGGGTGATCGAATTCGTGGTCCGTCTCTTGATCCAGCGCGGCCCTGGCGTGCTGCTGATTCTGATCGTTTGGCTCGCTGCTGCGGCCGCCGCTCAGCCCGCCCGAGCCCAGGCTCTGGCGCAAAGCTCCGCTTGTGCCGAGATCGAGTTCGTGCAGGTGCCCAACGTGGTTGGTCAGCGCCTGAACGCGATCGACCAGCTGCTCCAGGACAAATGCCTGGTGGTCGGCAATGTCCGCTACCAGCCTTCGGACAAGGCTGCGGGCGCGGTGATCAGCCAGACGCCGGTTTCGGGCGCCTGGTCGGCGCCGGGCTCGCCGATCCATCTGGTGGTGGCCGAGGCGCCGGGCCAGTCGACCACAGGCGCCCAGCCCGGCCAGCCGCCGCTGCCGGCGCAGTTCAGCGACCCGACCGGCGCTACCACCGGCGCAGATAATGCGCCAGGGCGGCGCGTCCCAGACCTCACCTGTCGCTCCTTGCGCGACGCTGGCCAGATTCTGGCGCGCGAGGCGCTCCAGCTGGGCCGGGTGCGCTACACCCGCTCGGCCCGCTGCCCGAATGGCGGCGTGGTCGCCCAGACGCCGCGCCCCGGCGGGGCGGCCGCCGGCGGCGCGGTCGACGTGGTCCTGGCCGAAGGCAGCGCTGGCGCCGCGGATGCCACGCCGGCGGCGTCCTGCCCGCCCTCGATCCGGGTCCCCAAGGTGGTCGGCGTGGTGCTCGAGCAGGCCGAGCGGATCCTGACCGAGCGTTGCCTGGTGCTGGGCAGCGTGCGGCGCGAGCGCTCGGACCAGCCGGCCGGCACGGTCATCGTCCAGGGGCCCAGCCCCGGGGCAGGCGTCGCCCCTGGGCGGGTGGTCGACCTGGTGGTCGCCGCCGGCGCCGACCTGCCGCCGAGCGACGGCGGCGATCAGCTGGGCGCGCCGAGCGCCACGGCGGGCGAGGTGCCGGAGCTGCTTGGGCTGACCATCACCCAGGCGACCCCGCAGCTGCGCGAGCAGGGCCTCCGGCTCGGCCGGGTCCGGCGCGAGATCTCGCTCGAGCCGGCCGGCACGATCATCGGCCAGGTGCCGGAGCCGGGCCAGCCGCTCGGCGCCAATGGCGGCCGGGTCGACATCACCATCGCCGAGAGCATCGTGGTGCCGGATCTGCGCCGCCTGACCGAGGAGCAGGCCGGCGCCCGGCTGGAGCAGTCGCTGCTGGAGCTGGGCGAGATCACCACGGTGCCCGCCGACCAGCCGGCCGGCACCGTGGTCAATCAATGGCCGGTGCCAGGCATGCCGGCCGAAGCCGGCCAGGAGGTCGACGTGGCGCTGGCGGCCGAGGGCGGCCAGCCGCCGGCCGCGCAGGCCAGCCCGCCCGGCAGCACCGGCCCGCCGGCCTTGGCGACCGGCCCGACCCCCGATCTACGCGCGCTGTCGCTGGCCGAGGCGGGCCGGCGGCTGGCCGAAGCCGGGCTGCGCCAGGGCACGATCACCAACCGGCCGGCGAGCGAGCCGCCGGGCACCGTGCTCGAGCAGGATCCGCCTCCGGGCGCGCCCCTGGCGCCGGGCACGCAGGTCAATCTGACCTTGGCGCAAGCCGCCGAAGTGCCGACCTTGACCGGGGTCAGCCTTGAGGACGCCCGGCAGCGTCTGGCCAGCCAGGGCCTCGACGTCGGCGCGATCACCGAGAAGATCTCGAGCGCGCCGGCCGGCCAGGTCCTGGAGCAGGTGCCGGCGGCCGGTGCCGCGGCCCCCAACAATCGCCGGGTCGACATCACGATTGCCGCGGCGTTGACCGCCCCGCCCCTGGTCGGCATGACCCTCGACGCCGCCGGCTCGACCCTGGCGACGCGGCTGCTGCAGCTGGGCACCGTGACTGAGCGGGCCGACCAGGCGGCGCCCGGCACCATCATCGAGCAGACGCCGGCGGCCGGGGCCACCGTGCCCATTGGCGGCGCGATCGCGGTCACGGTCGCGGTGGCGCCGGAGGTCCCCGATCTGACCGGCCTGACCCAGGCCCAGGCCGAGAGCAGGCTGGCGGCCTTGCAGCTCGATCTTGGCGAGGTCACCTACGAGCCGGCGATCGGCGGCTATCAGACGATCCTGCGCCAGACGCCCGCCGCCGGCACGCCGGCCACGGCCGGGCTGCCGGTCTCGGTGGTCCTGGCGGTGCCGGCGCCGACCCCGCCCCGGCCGACCGATCAGGCGGAAATCCCGCCGCCCGGCGACGCCACTACCGGCGGGATCGACACCATCGAGGCGCCCAGCATCGTCGGCCTCGACCTTAAGCAGGCGCGCGAGCTGCTCGAGATCGCGGGCCTGCAGATCGTGACCGATGCCGAGCCGGCCGATCCCAGCCAGGCGCAGATCGTGGCCCAAACCCCCGGACCGACCGCGCCGGTGCGGATCGGCGGCACGATCCGGGTCCAGCTGGCAGCCATCGCGCCCGGGGCCGAGACCGCCGGTCCTGGCGCCGGCGAGGTCGTCGTGCCCAATCTGGTGGGACTGAGCAACGCCAGCGTCGAGACCCTGCTGGCGCCGCAGCGGCTGCAGCTGGGCCAGCAGAGCTGGCAGATGGCCGACGCCGAGCCCGGCACCGTGCTGAGCCAGGTGCCACCCGCCGGCAGCACGGTGCCGGCCGGCCAGTACATCAGCGTGACCCTCGCCGCCGCCACCACTGTGCCGGATCTGGTCGGCCTGGATCAGGATTCGGCGGCGCCGCTCTTGATCAGCCAGTCGCTCCAGCTGGGCACGGTCGACCAGGTGTTCGCGCTCAACTGGCCAGGCACGATCGTCGGCCAGACGCCGCCGCCGGGCGCGCCGGTGGACAAGGATATCCCGGTCAACGTCAAGATCGCCGGCAGCTTGATCGGTCCGGTCACGATCGGCGGCGGGCTGCTGCTGGCCGTGGCCGGCTTCGTCTGGCTGCGGCCGCGCCTCGGCGGCGGCGGCGTCATGCAAGGCGGCATGGCGCCAGGCATGGGTCCGCTGCCGGGCACGGCCCAGCGGCGGCCGGTGCATCCGCAGCCCCAGCCCCAGCCATCCATGGCCGGGCCGCCGCCGATCACCGCGCCGCGCGCCCAGACGCGCCGGCCAATGGCGGCGCCGCCCGGCAGCCTTAGCCTGAACGTGGATGCCGATCTGGGTCGTCAGGTGATCCGCACCGATGCAGCCGAGCTGGTGCTGCCGACGATTCGCGTGCGAGGCAGAGCCGATCTCGGAGAGCAAGCCATTGAAAACGCATGACCTGTTCCGCAGCCGCTCGGATGCGCTCGACCCGCAGACACCGGGCATGGCGGCCAGTTCGCCGCTGACGCTGCGTGACTTCTTCCTGACGCCGGAGAGCGGCTGGGAGGCGCGTTTCGCCGAGATCGCGGAAGGTCAGGAGGCGAGCCCCGCCTTCGGCCTCGACCAGATCGATCGCGGCCTCCTGGTCCGCCATGTCGCCGATCGGCTGCATGATGCGCTCGAGGTCGGGCTCGGCCAGATCATGGTCCGGGCCTGGGGCCGCTACCGCTCGATGCGCGAGCACCTGGATGCCAGCCGACAGCAGCCGGACGAGGTCCTGCTGGTGCCGCTGGCCGACCACACGATCCGCTCGACCCACCATCCCGCGGTCGAGCTGATGGCCAATGACCGCCGCGTCGCCTCCTTCAAGTTCGCGGCCGAGCTGGCCTTGCACATGCGCGGTGTGGTCCTGCGGGTGATCGGCGGCCAGGTCGCGACCGTCGAATCCGGCGCCTGGCGCGGCGAAGGCCAGCTCAAGTTCGGCCAGGCCGTCATGGTGGAGCAGTCGACCACCGAGTTCGCGCTGCCGGGGGCGCTCGACTTCACCCAGCGCCTGAGCGACGCGCCGGCCAACATCCGGCCGCCCGCCGGTCGCCGCCG
>CADEGR010000010.1:7975-10419 GCA_902826935.1 uncultured Alphaproteobacteria bacterium
CAGCTGCCGCTTCGAGTGCTGATCGCCCTCTGGCGCTGGCCGCCGGTCGAGCTATGTTAGCGCGAAGACGAATCATGCAGGCTGGGGAGTGACGGCATGACCAAGTTCGGCGTCGGCCAATCGATTCGCAGGGTCGAGGATCAGCGCTTCATCACCGGATCGGGGCGCTACACGGACGACATCAACCTCGCTGGTCAAGCCTATGGCTACGTGCTGCGCTCACCCGAGGCGCATGCCCGCATCGCATCGATCGACGTCAGCGCCGCCAAGGCCGCGCCCGGCGTGCTGGCGGTGATCACAGGCCAGGACATCGTGGCCGGTGGCAGCGGCAACACCCTGCCTTGCCTGATCCCGATGGAGAACCGCGACGGCAGCGCCGCGAAGCTGCCGCTCCGGGTGGTGCTGTGCACCGACCGGGTCCGCCATGTCGGCGACCATGTCGCCTTCATCGTGGCCGAGAGCCTGAGCGCCGCCAAGGACGCCGCCGAGCTGGTCCAGGTCGATTACGACAGCCTGCCTGTCGCGGCGGACACCGAGCAGGCCGAGCAGGCGGGCCAGCCCCTGGTCCACGACGCCGTGCCGGCCAATCTGTCCTTCGACTGGGAGTTCGGCAAGCGGCCGGCGACCGAGCAGGCGCTGGCCGGGGCGGCGCATGTGACCACGCTGAAGCTGGTCAACAACCGCCTGATCGCCAATCCCATGGAGCCGCGCGCCTGCGTCGCCGAGTACGATGCCGGCGGCGACGCCTTGACCCTGCATGCCTGCACCCAGGGCGGCCATCTCTGGGTCGACCCGGTGGCTGCGTTCATGGGCATGCCCCGGGAGAAGATCCGGGTGCTGACCCCGGATGTCGGCGGCGGCTTCGGCATGAAGGCGATGATCTATCCGGAATATGCCATGGCCGCCTGGGCGGCGCGCCAGCTCAAGCGGCCGGTCAAATGGACCGCCGAGCGCTCGAGCGACGGCTTCCTGTCGGATGTGATGGGCCGCGACCATGTCACGGTCGCCAAGCTCGGCTTCGATGCCGACCACAAGATCGTCGGCATGGAGGTCATGACCTGGGCCAACATGGGCGCCTACATCAACCTGTTCGCGCCGTTCATCCCGACCGGGGCGGCGCTCAAGGTCCTGCCCGGGGTCTATGACGTCAAGAACCTGGTCTACCGGGTCAAGGGCGTGCTGACCAACACCACGCCGGTGGACGCCTATCGTGGCGCTGGCCGGCCCGAGGCGATCTATCTGATGGAGCGGCTGATGGACCAGGCCGCGCGCGAGCTGGGCCAGGATCCGACCGAGCTCCGGCGGCGCAACTTCATCACCGCGGCTGCCATGCCGTTCCAGACCGCGGCCGGCGAGCGCTACGATTCCGGCGACTTCGCCAAGGTCATGGACACCGCGCTCGAAGCCAGCGGCTGGTCCGGCTTCGCCAGCCGCAAGGCCGCATCCGAGCGGCGTGGCCTGCGCCGTGGCCGCGGCATGTCCTACTACATCGAATCGACCATGGGCGATCCGCAGGAGATGGCCCGGATCCTGTTCATGGAGGACGGGACAGTCGGCGTCGTGGTCGGCACCCAGTCGAACGGCCAGGGCCACGAGACCGCCTATGTCCAGGTCCTGGTCGATCGCCTGGGCGTGCCGTTCGACAAGGTCAAGATCCTGCAGGGCGACAGCGCGTCCCTGCCGTTCGGCGGCGGCACCGGCGGCTCGCGCTCGCTGACCGCGGCCGGCTGGGCGATCCGGGATGCCTCCGAGGTGGTGATCGAGCGCGGCAAGCACTATGCGGCGCGGGAGTTCGAGGCGGCGGCGGCCGACATCGAGTTCTCACGTGCCGAGGGCAGCTTCAAGGTGGTCGGCACCGATCGCCAGATCGGCATCCTGGAGCTGGCCGCCAAGGCGCGCGCCATGCCGGCTCCGGCCGAGGGCGTCGCAGGCATGGATGCCGAGGCGACCGCCAAGATCGACCAGTGGACCTTCCCCAATGGCTGCCACCTGGCCGAGGTCGAGATTGACCCGGAGACCGGCGTCACCACGATCGACCGCTATATCGCGGTCGATGATTTCGGTGTGGTGGTGAACCCGATGCTGGTCGCCGGCCAGGTCCATGGCGGCGTGGTCCAGGGCATCGGCCAGGCGCTCTACGAGCATGCCGTCTATGACGAGTTCGGCCAGCTGGTCTCGGGCTCGTTCATGGACTACTGCATGCCGCGCGCCGACAACGTGCCCGCGATGGAAGTGCGCACCGTCGAGATCCCCTGCAAGAACAATCCGATGGGGATCAAGGGCTGCGGCGAGGCGGGCTCGGTCGCGTCGCCGGCGGCGGTGATCAACGCGATCATCGATGCGCTGGCCGATCTCGGCGTGACCGCGGTCGACATGCCGGCGACCCCGCTCCGGATCTGGCAGCTGATCCAGGAGCGCCGGCAGCCGATCGCCGCCGAGTAGCG
>CADEGR010000010.1:10519-24029 GCA_902826935.1 uncultured Alphaproteobacteria bacterium
GTATCTCGCGATCTCGCAATCCGGCCGCAGCCCGGACCTGGTGGCGAGCGCCGAGGCGGCCCGGCAGGCGGGCGCCCTGGTCGTGGCGCTGGTCAATGACGAGGCCTCGCCGCTCGCCGGGGCGGCCGACGTCCTGCTGCCGCTCCTGGCCGGGCCGGAGCGGAGCGTCGCCGCGACCAAGTCCTTCATCGCCGCCCTCGCCGCGCTCGCCCATCTGGTCGCCGCCTGGACCGAGGACGCCGAGCTGATGGCCGGGCTGCAGCGCCTGCCGGACTGGCTGGCGGCCGCGCGGCTGACGGACTGGCGGGCCGCCGAGGCGCCGCTGGCGGCGGCCGACGATCTCCTGGTGATCGGCCGCGGCCTCGGCCTCGGGGTCGCCCAGGAGGCGGCGCTCAAGCTCAAGGAGACGGCGGCGCTGCATGCCGAGGCCTTCAGCGCGGCCGAGCTGCGCCACGGCCCGCTCGCGATCCTGCGCCCGGACCTGCCGGTGCTGGCGTTCGTGCAGGACGATCCGACCGCGCCCGGCCTCCTTGGCCTGATCGAGCTGCTGCGCGCCAAGGGTGCCACGGTCTGGGTCGCCGCGGCGGCGGGAGCGGGTCCGGGCATCCTACCCCTGCCGGCCAGCATGCCGCCGGCGCTGGCGCCGCTCGCCATGATCCAGAGCTTCTACCCGCTCGCCAATGCCGTCGCCCTGGCGCGCGGCTTCGATCCCGACCGGCCGGATCACCTGAGCAAGGTCACGGAGACCCATTGATGGCCCGCGCGCTGCTGGGTGCTCGGATCTTCACCGGCACGGAGTTTCTGGCCGGGCATGCAGTCTTGATCGAGGCGGGCCGGATCACCGCCGTCCTGCCCGCTGCGGAGCTGCCGCAAGGGGCCGAGTTGGTCCGGCTCGATGGCGGGCTGCTGGCGCCGGGCTTCATCGATCTGCAGATCAATGGCGGTGGCGGCGTCCAGTTCAACGATGCGCCCTCGCTCGAGAGCATCGCCGCGATCGGCCGCGCGCAGCGCCGCTTCGGCACGACCGGCTTCCTGCCGACCCTGATCACCGACCGCCCGGCCAAGCTGACCCAGGCGATCGCCGCGGCGGAGACCGGCCTGGCGGCAGGGCTGCCCGGCCTGCTGGGTCTGCATCTGGAGGGCCCGTTCCTCAATCCCGAGCGCTGCGGCATCCATGATCCCGCCTGGATCCGCGCCCCCTCCGACGCGGATCTGGCCGAGCTGGCGGCCCTCCATGCCGGCCGCCGGCTGGTGACGCTGGCGCCCGAGCGGGTGCCGCCCGGCGCGATCCGGCGCCTGACCGATGCCGGCGTGATCGTGTTCGCCGGCCATAGCGATGCCACCTATGCCGAGATGCGTGCCGCCCAGGCCGAGGGGCTGGCCGGCTGCACCCATCTGTTCAACGCGATGCGCCAGCTCGGCAGCCGCGAGCCGGGCGTGGTTGGCGCCGCGCTCGATGATCCGGCCGGCTATTGCGGCCTGATCGTCGATGGCCACCATGTCCACCCCGCCAGCCTGCGCCTGGCACTCGCGGCCAAGGGGCCGGATCGGCTGTGCCTGGTGACCGACGCCATGGCGATCGCCGGCACCGACCAGCCTGCCTTCGTCCTGCAGGGCCGGACGATCTACCGGCGCGGTGGCCGCCTGACCGATGCCGCGGGCACGCTGGCCGGCGCCGATCTGGACATGGCGAGCGCGGTCCGCAATAGCGTGACGCTGCTGGAGGTGCCGCTCGAGGCGGCGCTGCGCATGGCTTCCGCCAGCCCGGCCGCCTGCCTGGGCCTGGCCGATCGCCTTGGCCGGCTGGCAGCCGGCTATCAGGCCGATCTGGTCCATCTGGACGACGAGCTGCGGGTCCAGGAATGCTGGCTGCAGGGTCGCAGCCTGGCCGAGGACGGCTTGCGCTAGCGGCAGCGCCGGCTTGCCGGCGGGTTCACTCTTCGTTAACCCCAATGACGCACCCTGCTCACGCCTGACCGGGCGCCAGTCAGCAGTTGGTGCCGCGAATGTCAGCGGCCGTTATTGGCAGCCATCCGGCCGCACTGCCAAACTAAGTTGCCCGCTTCGGCCCGGCGCGATCGGACGCAGAGCAGGGCAAGGAAGGGCCAATGACCGACCACCAGGTCGACATCTGCATCATCGGCGGCGGCTCGGCCGGCCTGTCGGTCGCGGCCGGCGCCAGCCAGCTGGGTGCGCGCACGGTCCTGATCGAGAGCCATCTGATGGGCGGCGACTGCCTGAACTATGGCTGCGTGCCCTCCAAGGCGCTGCTGGCCGCTGGCGAGGCCGGCCAGGCGGTCCGCACGGCCGGCCAGTTCGGCGTCAATGGGCATGAGCCGGTGATCGACTTCGCCCGGACCCACGCCCACGTCCAAAGCGTGATCGAGACGATCGCGCCGCTCGACAGCCAGGCCCGCTTCGAGGGGCTGGGCGTCACCGTGCTGCGCGAGCAGGCGCGCTTTCTCGATCGCGGCACGGTCGCGGCCGGCGCCCATCGGATCAAGGCTCGCCGCTTCGTGATCGCGACCGGCAGCCGGCCGGCGCTGCCGCCGGTGCCGGGCCTGGCCGCGCTGCCGCATCTGACCAACGAGACGATCTTCGCCCGCCAGAGCGCCCCCGACCATCTCCTGGTGCTGGGCGGCGGCCCGATCGGCTGCGAGCTGGCCCAGGCGCATCGGCGGCTGGGCGCCAAGGTCACGGTCCTGGATCTGGGCCAGATCCTGCCCAAGGACGATCCCGAGCTGACCGCGATCCTGCGCCGCCAGCTGCAGGCCGAAGGCATCACGCTGCATGAGCAGGTCAAGGTCGAGGGCGTGGCGCCAGCCGGCAATGGCGTCGCGGTCGAGCTCGGCAGCGCCGCCGGGCCGCTCAAGGTCGAGGGCTCGGATCTCCTGGTCGCGGCCGGCCGGACGCCGCAGGTCGACGGCCTCGAGCTGGAGGCGGCCGGGGTCGCGTTCGACCGCAAGGGCATCACCACCGATGCCCGCCTGCGCACCACCAACCGCCGGATCTTCGCGATCGGCGACGTCGCCGGCAGCTACCAGTTCACCCATGTCGCCAGCTACCATGCCGGGATCGTGATCCAAAACGCCCTGTTCCGCCTGCCGGCCAAGGTCGACTATCGCGCCTTGCCCTGGGTCACCTATACCGACCCGGAGCTGGCCCATGTCGGCCAGACCGAGGCGATGGCCAAGCAGGCCGGTTTCGCCCACGAGGTCCTGCGCTGGCCGTTCGCCGAGAATGACCGCGCCCAGGCCGAGCGGCGGACCGAGGGGCTGATCAAGGTCGTGGTCGGCCGGCGCGGCCGGATCCTCGGCGCCTCGATCGCCGGCGCCCATGCGGGCGAGCTGATCCTGCCTTGGGTGCTGGCGATCCGCGAGCGCCTGTCGATCAAGGTGATGGCCCAGGTGATCGCGCCCTATCCGACCTTGAGCGAGGTCAGCAAGCGGGCGGCCGGCAGCTACTACAAGGACCGCCTGTTCAGCCCGCGCACCCGCTGGCTGGTCCGCCTGCTTGCCAAATTGGGGTGAGCGTCAGCATGCCGCGGGTCGCCGAGCGTTCGCCGATGAAGCGCGCCACCGCGCGCCGGGCTGGCTTGCGGCGCTGGCTGCCGCTGGCGCTCCTGGGCCTGGCGCTGGTGCTGGTGTTCGGGTCCGGGCTGCATCGCTATCTCAGCTTCGAGAGCCTGCATCGCCATCGCGCTTTGCTGCTGGGTCTGGTCGAGCGCCAGCCAGCGCTGGCGGCGGCGACCTTCGTGGCGCTGTACACGGCGGTGGTCGCCCTGTCGGTGCCGGGCGGGGCGATCTTGACCATCGCCGGCGGCTTCCTGTTCGGCACCTGGCTCGGGGCGGGCCTGGTGGTGGTCGGCGCCACGCTGGGCGCCACCATCCTGTTCCTGATCGCCCGCACCGCCCTGGGCGACAGCCTGCGTGCCCGCGCCGGCCCCTGGCTGCAGCGCATGGAGGCCGGCTTCCGCTCCAATGCGCTGAGCTATCTCCTGGTGCTCCGCCTGATCCCGCTGTTCCCGTTCTGGCTGGTCAACCTGGTCCCGGCCCTGCTCGGCGTCAGCCTTGGCACCTATGTCCTGGGCACGTTCTTCGGCATCATCCCCGGCAGCCTGGTCTATGCCAGCGTGGGCAACGGCCTGGGCGCCGTGTTCGAGGCCGGCCAGATGCCCGATCTCGGGATCATCTTCCAGCCGCAGATCCTGGCGCCGATCCTGGGCCTGGCCTTGCTCGCCCTGCTGCCGGTGCTCTATCGCCACGTCAAGGGCGGCAAGACGGAATAGCTGGACAGAGGCGGCAAATCCCATCACCTAGTAACGCGTTGGCGCGGGCTCTGCCTTGGCGGGCGAGTGATCTTGATTGCTGGATTGCGCGTATCTGATCTGATGTTCGACTCGATCCAATCGCGGCTGGCCCTGTTCGGGCTGTGCTCACTCCTTGCGCTCGGCGCCGGCCTGACCTTCTGGGTCGGCATCGATGCCGCGTCCGGCCTCGATCTGTTGCGCCACCACCAGACCCGGCTGATGGCGTTCGTGGCGAGCGACCGCCTGCTCGCCTCCGTGGGCTTCATCCTGATCTATGCGCTGGCGGTGGCGGCATCGGTGCCGGGGCTCGCGGTCCTGACCATGGCCGGCGGCCTGCTGTTCGGCTGGATCTACGGCACCATCTTCACCATGACCGCGACCACCCTGGCCGGCGCCCTGGTGTTCCTGCTCGCCCGCTCGGCGATCGGCGAGCCGTTGCGCGCCAAGGCCGGCCCGGTGCTGCAGGGCTTCACCGAGGGCTTCCGGCGGAGTGCCTTGACCTACGTCTTCGTCTTGAACCTGGTGCCGGTCTTTCCCTACGCCGTGGTCATCACGATCCCCGCCGTCTGCGGGGTGCCGCTGCCGATCTTCCTGTTCAGCGCCTTCTTCGGCATCCTGCCGGCGACCACGCTGTTCGCCTATGTCGGCTCCGGCCTGGGCGAGGTGCTGATGCAGAACGGGCCGGTCGATCTGCATCGCGTCATGACGCCGCAGATCATGGCCTCGCTGGCCGCCCTCGCCGCTCTGGCCCTGCTGCCGGTCTGCCTGCGCAAATATCTGCCGAGCCGCCGCTCGAGCGCCTAGTCTAGGGTCGGCCGACACCGCGCAAGGGCGCCAGGCGGCCAGCCAGCCGGCGCCGCCAGGGCGGCTGGCGGTCTGGCTCGGCCATGTCGGCCATCAGCGGCAGCGCCGGCAGCATGCTCGCTTCCTGGACCAGCAGGACCTGGAGCGGCTGCTGCCGGCCGCGCAGATCGATCTCGCCGGTCTCGGCGTGGCTGAGCTCGACCCCCGCTCGGCGCGCCAGCAGCGCCGAGAGGGCCACCTCGACCTGAAACTCCTTGGTCAGCTCCTCGAGCCGGGCGGCGACGTTGACGGTGTCGCCGATCGCGGTCAGCGAGCTGGCCTTGCCATAGCCCATCTGACCGAGGATCACCGGGCCGACATGCAGCCCGATGCCGATCTGCAAGGGTGCCGGCAGGTCCTGCGCGATCTGGCGGTTGAGCAGGGCCAGGTTCTCGGCCATCGCGCGGCAGGCGGCCAGGGCCTGGCGGCAGGCCTGCTCGGGCGTGGTGTCGATGCCGAACAGCGCCATCAGGCCGTCGCCGATGAACTTGTCGACCTGGCCGCCGGCCGCCTCGATCGCCTCGCCGGTCGCCTTGAAATACTGATTGAGGATGAACACCACGTCGTAGGGCAGCCGGCCTTCCGCCATGTGGGTGAAGGCGCGCAGGTCGGCGAACAGGACCACCACCTCGCGCTCGACGCCACCGCTCGGCCGGACCACGGCGCGGCCATCCTGGACGGTCGCGGCCGCCGGCAGCAGCGGCACCACCGCCAGGTCCTGCTCCGGCCGCACCTGGCAGGCCAGGCGGACATCGCCGGCCGCGCCGATCCGCGCCAGGACCCGCTCCTCGGCGGGATAGGGCGGCCGCAGCTGATCCTGGCCGGCGACGATCCGGATCCGGCAGGTCGAGCAGCGGCCGCGGCCGCCGCAGACCGCGGCATGGGGGATGCCGGCCAGCCGGCTCGCCTCGAGCACGCTGGTGCCGGGCATGACCGCGATCATGGCGCCGCCCGGATAGCGGACCCGGACCCGGAAGCGGGCCTGCTGCCAGATCCAGCGCGCGCCCCGGCCGGCCAGGGCGAGCGCGACCAGCGCCACGAACAGCAGCAGGACCAGATGCTCGACCGCCTCGGCCCAGGCCCGCGCCGCCTGATCCGGCCAGCGTTCAGCCAGCGCGCTCAGATCCAGCCAGCCGGGCGTCGACTGCGCCAGCACCCGCACCTCGCGCCCGCCCAGCTCGAAGCCCGAGATCGCGAGGGCCGGCAGGAGCACGCCGACCCCCAGCAGCCAGGGCCGGGCGAGGGGATACCAGGGCTTCACCTTGAGCCAGAAATGGATGCCCAGGCAGCCATGCACCCAGACCAGCAGCAGCATGAGCAGCTGGCTGCCGGCGCCATTCGGCCAGACCCGGGCGAACTGGTAGAGGTAGCTGTCGTCGAAGCCGAACCGCTCGTGCACGCCGCGGGTGCTGACCACGTGAATCACGAGCCAGAACGGGATCGCGATGCCGAGCACGATCTGCAGCAGCTCGCCCGGCGGCAAACGGAGGCTGCGCCGCTCGTACAGCCGGTAGAGGACCATGCCGACATGGCCGAGCAGCGCGCCATAGAGCAGCAGCGTGCCGGGCACGCTGCGCCAGATCGCCAGGAACAGCGACCGGCCGGTCTGGACCGCATCCAACGAGATATGGGTCAAGGCGTGGTTGGCGAGGTGGCCGGCGGTGAACGCCATCAGGACCAGGCCCGAGGCCAGGCGCAGCTCCGCCAGGGTCCAGCGGCCGGGCGCGCTCAGCCAGCGCGCCAGCCAGGCGCGCGGCGCCTCGGCCAGGGGCCGCATCGGAGCGGCCTAGGCCGCCAGCCCCTTGACCAGGAAGGCGCTGAGCCGCCGCGAGAACGCCCCCGGATCGCTGAGTGGCTCGCCCTCGATGATCCGCGCCTGATCGAGCAGCAGGAGCGCCAGCTCGCCGAGATCGGGATCTTGCGGATCGGCCGCCGCCTTGCTCGCCATCTGCTGGATCAGGGCGTGCTTGGGATTGACCTCGAGGATCCGCTTGGAGAGCTCGCCCAGCTGCTGGTGCCGCTTGAGGAAGCGCTCCAGGCGCATGTCCATGCCTTGCTGGGGTGCGACCAGGCAGACCGCGCTCTCGGTCAGCCGGACCGAGGGCCGAACATCGAGCACGCTTTCGCCCAGGCGCTCCTTCAGGACCGCGAGCAGGCCGTCAAGCTCGGGCCCGGCGGCCGCCGGCGCCGCCGCTTCGTCGGCCGAGCTGCCCTCGATCTTGTCCAGATCGACCTCGCCCTGGGTCAGCGAGCGGAATGGCTTGCCGTCGTAGTCGGTCGCGACCGGCAGCCAGAAATCGTCGATCGGGTCGGCCAGGAGCAGGACCTCGACGCCCTTGGCGCGGCAGGCTTCGAGCTGCGGGCTGGAGCGCAGCGCGGTCAGGTCCTCGCCGCTGATCGTGTAGATCGCGTCCTGGCCGGGCTTCATGCGCTGGACGTAGGTCTTCAGGCTGACCCAGCCCTCGTCCGCGGTCGTGCGGAAGCGGGCCAGCTCCAGGAGGCGGCCACGCTGGTCGTGGTCCTCGTAGATGCCTTCCTTCAGGACCGGCCCGAACTGCTCCCAGAAGGTCTCGTACTTGCCGTCCTCGGCGCCGGCCCGCTTGTCCAGCTCGTCGAGCAGGCGCTTGACCAGATCCTTCCTGATCTTGCCCAGGATCGAGCTGTGCTGCAGGCTTTCGCGCGACACGTTGAGCTGCAGGTCCTCGCTGTCGACGATGCCTTTGATGAAGCGCAGATAGCGCGGCATCAGCCCTTCGAGCTCGTCGGTGATGAACACCCGGCGCACATAGAGCTTCACCCCGTGCTTGCGCTGCGGCTCGTGCAGGTCGAAGGGCGGCGTCCCAGGCACGAACAGGAGCGCCTGGTACGACACCAGGCCCTCGGCCTGGACATGCAGCCGCGCCCAGGGCTCGTCGAAGGCGTGGGCGACGTGGTGATAGAACTCGGTGTATTGCTCGTCGGTGATCTCGCTCTTGCGCCGGGTCCAAAGCGCGCTCGCCTGGTTGATCTGCTCGGGCGCCGCCGGCGCTTCGCCAGCATCGGCCTCCGGCTTGGCCGGCTCCTTGAGCAGGATCGGCACCGCGATATGGTCGGAATAGCTGCGCACGATGCTGCGCAGCCGATAGCCATCCAGATAGTCCTTGGCATCGTCGCGCAGATGCAGGATCACCGCCGTGCCGCGCGCGACCGGTCCGGCCTCCTCCTCGACCCGAAAGCCGGTCGTGCCGTCCGACAGCCAGCGCCAGGCGGCGTGCTCGCCGGCCCGGCGCGAGACCACCTCGACCCGCTCGGCCGCCATGAACGCGGCGTAGAAGCCGACGCCGAACTGGCCGATCAGCCGGACATCCTTGGCCGCATCGCCGGAGAGCGCCTCGGCGAAGCGCGCGGTGCCCGAGCGCGCGATCGTGCCCAGATTCTCGATCAGCTCGTCCCGGCTCATGCCGATGCCATTGTCGCGCACGGTCAGCGTGCCGGCGGCGGCATCGGGCTCGAGCTGGATCTTGAGCTCGGGCTCGTCGTCGAGCAGCGCGGGCTCGGTCAGGCTGGCGTAGCGCAGCCGGTCGCAGGCATCCGAGGCGTTCGAGATCAGCTCGCGCAGAAAAATGTCGCGATGCTGATAGAGCGAGTTGATGACCAGATTGAGAACCCGGCCGACCTCGGCCTCGAAAGGCTGCAGCTCCGCGCTCATGACCGCGTCCCCGTCCAATGTCAAATTTCCCGGTGCATTCGGCCCCGGATGTAGGCGCAAGCGCTCTTGCCTTCAAGTTGCAGCGCTCGCCATTCCCGCTTGCAGCTTGTGGTTTTGCTGTATGATCTGCCGCCCTCCCAGCAGGATCGAGACGCGGCATGGCTTTCGTCAATTACGCCCCTACCACCGAGGCCGCCAGCTTGTCGGATCAGCCCTGGCCCCGTCGAATCCTGGCTCGGCTGGCGCGCGGCTGGGCCAGCTTGCGCCGATTGTACGGCGTGCTCAAGCTGGTCCGCTTCAGCCTGATCCTGGCGCTGGTCGCGGTCCTGGTCCTGCTGTTCAACGATCAGGCCCAGGACGTGCTGCGGGCGTTCGGCGAGGACCCGGATCTGCGCATCCTGTGGTTCGTGCTGGCGGCGACCGGCTGCGCCGCGATCGCCTGGTACACCGCGCGCGTGATGTTCTACTTCCGCTTCGACGATCCCGCCTCGGATCCGGCCTGCTTTCCCCGGGTCAAGATCTGGCTGCCGCGGCTGCTGGGCGGCGCGGTGCTGGCGCTCGCCGGGGGCGCCGTGTTCAAGGCATCCGCCGCCTATGGCGGCTGGCTGGCCGGGCCGGGTGCTGTGCTGCGCTGGCTGGCGCTCGGCA
The DNA here is from genome assembly GCA_902826935.1 of uncultured Alphaproteobacteria bacterium. GTDB lineage: Bacteria > Pseudomonadota > Alphaproteobacteria > Geminicoccales > Geminicoccaceae > CADEGR01. The sequence continues at coordinate 20,008 of CADEGR010000010.1, forward strand.
TGCTGGGGCTGGCTGGCCTGTTCGTGCTGCTGGTGACCATGCGGCGCATGATCTTCTGGCGCGTGGTGGCGCTCCGGCCGCGCGGCCTGACCAGCCTGCGCCAGCTGCCCTGGACCGCCTGGCTGCCGCTCGCCGTGGTCGGCCTGGTCGGCTTCGTCCTGATGGTCTGGTTCGCGCACCGCGCGGTGCTTATCGCCCCGGCCTTCGGCACGGCGACCATCGCGCTGGTCGCCGCGGCCGTGGTCATGCCGAGCGCGGCCCTCCTGGTCTATGCCGGCAACCGGCTGAATTTGCCGGTGATCAGCCTCCTCCTGCTCTGGGCCGGGCTCGTCACCTACCTGGTCGACAACCACTATATCCGCCTGAGCCCGGCCGCACCCTCCTACCCGGACCCGATTGAGACCGAGGCGGCACGCTCGGCGATCGCCGCCAAGCTCGCCCGGCCCGAAACCGCAGCCGAATATGTCGAACGCTGGCTCGCCAGCCTGCCGCCCGCTGCCGGCCGCGGTCCGGTGCCGGTGTTCGTGGTTGCGGCCGAGGGCGGCGGCATCCGCGCCGCCTACTGGACGGCCATGGTGCTGGGCGAGCTGCAGGACCGGGCGCGCGAGCAAGGCTGGGACTTCGGCCGGCATGTCCTGGCGATCAGCGGCGTGTCCGGCGGCTCGCTGGGCGCTGCCACCTTCGCCGCGCTCGCCGCCAACGAGCATGGCGGCCGGCCGGCCAAGGCCAGCGCCGCCTGCGCCGATCTGCAGGCGCTGCCAACCAGCACCCGGCTCCGGGCCGAGCGGGTCCTGGCCAAGGACTTCCTCTCGGCGCCGGTCGCGATCATGCTGTTCTCGGACGCCTTGCAGCAGCTGGTGCCGCTCGCCTTCACCGACGATCGCGGCGTCGCCCTGGAGCAGTCCTGGGAGCATGCCTGGGCCAATTGCGAGGCCGGCGACTGGTTCAGCCAGCGCTTCGAGCAGCTCTGGGCCGGGCCGGAGCGCTTCCACGTGCCGCTCCTGTTCTTGAACAGCACGGTGGTCGAGACCGGCCAGCGCCTGATCAGCGCCCCGGTGCCGCTCGATCGAACGCTGTTCAGCCAGGCGCTGGACGGCCGCGATGTGATCGGCGAGCGCATGGCGCTCAGCACCGCGGTCCACAACAGCGCCCGCTTCACCTATGTCAGCCCGGCCGGCACCGTGCAGCGCCAGGACGCGGCCGATTCCTGGCTGCGGCTAGTCGATGGCGGCTATTTCGAGAATTCGGGCGCGACCACGGCCGACGAGGTGCTCGACCTGCTGGCCAGCGCCGGCCATGCAGATGCGCCCAGGATCCTGCCGGTCGTGATCCATATCAGCAACGATCCGGCGATCACCGACCGCCCGGATCTCGCCGACAACCAGCGGCGCTGGTTGAATCAGCTGCGCGCACCCCTGGATGCGCTCTGGCACAGCCGGCCGGCGCATGGCGACCAGGCGCGCGCCGCCCTGCAGCGCAAGGTCAGCCAGCATATCCTGTTCCGCCTGTGCGAGGAGGACGCCCGGCAGCCCTTGCCGCTCGGCTGGAGCCTGTCGAGCGCCGCCCGCGAGGAGATGCGCCGCCAGCTGCTGGGCGAGCGCAACGCCGCCCGGATCGGCCAGGTCATGCGCCTGCTGCAAGGCGCTGGCGGCGCCGAGGCGAGCCTTCGCTCGGTGCCGACGGACTGCCTGCCTGGATCACATAGCGCGGGGAGTTAAATCAACCAGTAGTGCCAATGTCATAAAATTGGCACAAAATAGGGCATTTCACGCCTGGCTCATGCCCCTTGTTTTGGCGGGCTGATGCACCCATAGTCCAATTATGGCCTCGCCGCTCGCTCGATCGCGCGTCCTAGCCGTTCTCGGTCCGACCAATACGGGCAAGACGCACTTCGCGATCGAACGCATGCTGGCCCACCCCTCCGGCATGATCGGCTGTCCGCTCCGCCTCCTGGCGCGTGAGATCTATGATCGGGTCGTGGTCGCCAAGGGTGCTGGGGCGGCCGCCCTGATCACCGGCGAAGAGAAGATCCTGCCGCCGAACGCGCGCTACGTGGTTGCCACGGTCGAGGCGATGCCGCTCGATCGGCCGGTCAGCTTCCTCGCGATCGACGAGATCCAGCTCTGCGCCGATCGCGAGCGCGGCCACGTCTTCACCGACCGTCTGCTGCACGCCCGCGGCATCGACGAGACCATGTTCCTGGGCGCCGACACCATCCGGCCGCTGCTCAAGATGCTGGTGCCCGAGGTCGAGGTGATCGCGCGGCCGCGCTTCTCGACCTTGACCTATACCGAGCCCGCCAAGGTCACCCGGCTGCCGCGGCGCAGCGCGGTGGTGGCGTTCACCGCCCAGGACGTCTATGCGCTGGCCGAGCTGGTCCGCCGTCATCGCGGCGGGGCGGCGGTCGTGCTCGGCGCCCTCAGCCCGCGCACCCGCAATGCCCAGGTGGCGCTCTACCAGGCCGGCGAGGTCGATCATCTGATCGCCACGGACGCGATCGGCATGGGCCTCAACATGGACGTCGCCCATGTGGCGTTGGCCAGCGTCGAGAAGTTCGACGGCCAGGAATGGCGCCGGCTGGCGGTGCCCGAGATCGGCCAGATCGCCGGCCGCGCCGGGCGGCATCTGCGCGACGGCACCTTCGGCACGACGATCGATGTCGGCGGCCTCGATGCCCGCATGGTCGAGGCGCTGGAAGGCCACGATTTCCCGGCGCTGCGCGAGCTGCGCTGGCGCAATGGCGACCTTGACCTGGACAGCCTGGAGGGTCTGCAGGCCAGCCTCGACGCGGCGCCGCCCTTCACCTGTTTGCGCAAGACCGGCGACGCGCTCGACCATGTCAGCCTGAAGATGCTGGCCCGGCGGCCGAAGGTGCGCGAGCGCGCCACCAGCCCGGCCGGCGTCCGGCTGCTCTGGTCGGTCTGCCAGATCCCGGATTTCCGCAAGACCCTGACCGAGGCGCACCTCCAGCTGCTCGACACGGTGTTCGGCCATCTGGCCCGGAGCGGCTGCCTGCCGGTCGATTGGGTGGCCGATCAGGTCGGCCGGCTGGAGCAGGTCGATGGCGACATCGACACGCTGATCGGCCGGCTCGCCCATATCCGCACCTGGACCTATGTCGCCCATCGCGCCGAATGGCTGGCCGACGCCGGCCATTGGCAGGAGCGCACCCGCGCGGTCGAGGATCGGCTGAGCGACGCCCTGCATGAGCGGCTGACCCAGCGCTTCGTCGACCGGCGGACCCAGGCGTTCCTGAAGAGCCTGCGCGAGGATGCGCCGCTCGGCAGCGTCGCCGCCGATGGCGCGATCCTGGTCGAGGGCCAGGCGCTCGGCCGGATCGAGGGGTTGCAGCCGGTCCTGCCGCCGGCTGGCAGCGATCTCGAGAAGCGGGCGATGAACCGGGCGGCGCGGCGGCTGCTGCTGCCCGAGCTGGAGCGGCGCGCCCGGGCGCTGCTGGCCGCCCCCGCGGCCGATCTGGCGCTCGGGCCGCAGGGTCAGATCCTGTGGCGCTTCGAGGCGGCCGCGCCCGCCCGGATCGCGGATCTGGTGCCCGGCGCCACTGCGCTCGCGCCGCGGCCGGTGCTATGGGCCGGCGAGCAGCTCGCAAGCGGCTTCGGCAGCGCGCTTACCCGCCATCTCCAGGACTGGCTGGCGGCGCAGCTGGCGGTGCTGGCGGCGCCGCTGCAGCGCCTGGCCGCCCTGCCGCTCGAGGGGCCGGGCCGCGGCCTGGTGTTCCTCCTGACCGAGCGGCTGGGCAGCGTGCCCATGGCCAGCGCGCGGTCGCTCCTGAAGGACCTCAGCGCCGCCGACCGGGCCAAGCTGAGCGGTGCCGGCCTGCGCTTCGGGGTCCGCCATCTCTATCTGCCGGCCCTCTTGAAAGGCCGGGCGATCGAGCTGCGCGCCTTGCTCTGGCGGCTGCAGCACCGGGCCGGCGCCCTGCCGCCGCCACCCGCCGGGCGGGTCAGCCTGCCGCTCGACGATGGGCTGCCGGCGGACTATGCGAGCGCGATCGGCTACGAGCC
>CADEGR010000010.1:24129-46555 GCA_902826935.1 uncultured Alphaproteobacteria bacterium
TGCCGCTCGACGATGGGCTGCCGGCGGACTATGCGAGCGCGATCGGCTACGAGCCTTTGGGTGCGGTGGCGCTGCGCATCGACATCGTCGAGCGGGTCGCGGCCCAGCTGCGCGCGGCGACCCGGATCGCGCCCAGCGCACCCGAGCCGGCGCTGGCCAACCTCGCCGGCCTCAGCCAGGACGGGCTGCTCACCGTGGCGCGCGCCCTCGGCTTCGGCGTCGATGGTGCCGGCCTGGTCAGCCGGATGCCGACCACCCCCAGCCGGCCGCGCCGCAAGGCCGAGCGGCGCGCCGCCAGCTCGCCTTTTGCCGCCCTGCGCCAGATGCGGCTTGGCGCCTCATGAGATCGGCGCGGCCGGAGGTCGACCTTGCCGTCGATGCCGCGGGCCTGCGCCTGGACAAATGGCTCTGGCATGCGCGCTTCTTCAAGAGCCGGGCGCTCGCGGCCGAGGTCGCGACCAAGCGGCGGGTGCGGCTCAATCGCGCTGTGGTCAGCAAGGCGCATCAGCTGGTCCGGCCCGGCGACATCCTGACCTTCCCGCAGGGCGATCGGATCCGCGTGGTCCGGGTCCTTGGCCTCGGCCTGCGCCGCGGCCCGGCCGTGGACGCGCGTGAACTTTACGAGGACATCCTGGAGCCGCCGGCCAGCTAGGCCGGCCGCGCGGCCCGCTCGCCGAAGATCGCCGTGCCGACCCGGACATGGGTCGCGCCGAACTGAATGCCGGTCTCGAAGTCCGCGCTCATGCCCATGCTGAGCAGCGGCAGGCCCAGCTCCTTGGCCAGCTTGGCCAGGAGCGCGAAATGCAGGGCCGGCGGCTCCTCGAGCGGCGGAATGCACATCAGGCCGACCACCGGCAGGCCCAGCTCGATCCGGCAGAGCCGGTCGAACGCCGCCAGCTCGGCCGGCCAGATCCCGGCCTTTTGCGGCTCCTCGCCGGTATTGACCTGGATCAGGCAGCGCGGCCGTCGGCCCTGGCGCGCCAGCTCGCTGGCCAAGGCGTGGGCGAGCTTGGGCCGATCGAGCGTCTCGATGACGTCGAACAGGCCGACCACGTCCTTGGCCTTGTTGGTCTGGATCGGCCCGATCATGTGCAGCTGGACGTCGGGAAATTCCGCGCGCAAGGCGGGCCAGCGGGCCAGCGCCGGCTGCACGTAGTTCTCGCCGAAGACCCGCTGGCCGGCGGCCAGGGCGGCGCGCACCGCGGCCTCGGGCTGGGCCTTGCTGACCGCGACCAGCGTGACGTCGGCGGGCGCCCGGCCGGCCGCTGCTGCAGCGGCGGCGATGCGCCCTTGCACCACTGCCAGCCGTGCCGCGACCCCGGCCACGCTCGCGGCTTGTTCGTCGATCTCGCCCATGCAACCTTTCCCGCCTCGCCCGGCCGCTTGCCGGCCGCACCAGCCTAGCCGAGCGCAGCCCCCCGTCAATCTGACCGGGCGGCGCCGCCGGCGCGCCATGCGGAGCTTGCACCATGCTGACGCCGCCCTTCACCTTCGAGGACATCATGGCGCCGCTCGGCGCCGAGCGCTTCTTCACCGACTATGAAGGCCGCCAGCCGCTGCATCTGAAGGGTGCGGCCGACAAGTTCGCCGAGGTCATGACCTACGCCAAGCTCAGCGAGCTTCTGAGCCAGGCCACGATCTGGTCGCACAGCTCGCTGAACCTGATCCTGGACAAGCAGATCATCCAGCCCGCCGGCTTCTGCAGCCCGGCCCAGGGCCGTGACGGTGGCCAGGTGCTCCGCCCGGAGCCCGCCAAGGTCAAGGACTATCTCCGCCAGGGAGCGACCCTGGTGGCCAACGACATCGACCATCTGAGCGCCGGCCTGACCCAGTTCTCGGCCACGCTGGAGGCCGCGCTCGAGGGCAAGGTCCAGGCCAATCTCTATTTGTCGTCCAAGCGGCGCCAGGGCTTTGCCGCGCATTTCGATACCCACGACGTCTATGCCGTCCATGTCGAGGGCACCAAGACCTGGCATCTCTATGAGGGCCGGGCGACCGATCCAATCGCCCATCCGATGTTCAAGACCCTGCCGCGCGAGCATCACGAGCAGGCCAAGGGCAAGCTCCTGATGGACATCACCATGGCGCCGGGCGACCTCCTCTATGTGCCGCGCGGCCTCTACCACGACGCCATCGCCGACGATGGCGGCGCGGTCCACATCGCGTTCGGCGTGACCTATCCGATCGGCATCGATGTGCTGACCTATCTGTTCGAGCGGGTCGTGGCCGAGCCCGCCTTTCGCGCCAATCTGCCACGCGCCGGCGGGCCGGGCAGCGAGCAAGCCCTGCGCGAGCGCCTGGCCCTGCTCGGCGACCGCCTGGCGGCTCTCCTCGCCGAGCCCAAAACGCAGAGCCAGATCGAAGGCCTGCAGCAGAGCTTCCATTATCCGCGGGACCACTACGACCTGGCGGCGTTGCTGGCGCAGCCCGCGACGTCCGCCTTTCGCGTCAAGCGGGCCGGCATCCGCATGGTCGAGCAAGGCGGGCGGGCCGGCCTGGTGCGCGCCGGCGAGCGCAACGCGGTCGAGGTGCCGGCGGCGGTCAAGCCGATGGTCGCCTGGGTTCTGGCGCGCGACCGCTTCCAGCAAAGCGAGCTGGCGGAAGCGTTTCCCGCACAGTCCAACGTCCAGCGCGACAAGCTGTTGCAGGATCTCGCCGCGATGCAACTGCTCGCGCAAGAGTAGGTGTAGTCGAGGCCATGTGTCGATCACGCCACAGCGCGGCATTTATGTTGCATCACTACCGAATGACATGTTGATGGTCCCGCGCTCAGGTGGTTAACAAAGAGTGTTGAGAGTTAGCCTCATTGGGTGCTCAGCAACGTGCGAGATCACCCTGAAGTAGAAAGACGCCCTTGCGGGTGCGAGTGGAGAACGGGATCATGCGCAAGAATCTGCTGCTGAGCAGCACTGCTATCGTCGGCGCGAGTGCCATGCTGGCCATGGCGACGCCGGCACGCGCCGACATCGAGGTAACGCTTTCGGGCAATATCCGAGCTGGCGCGATTGTGGGCACCGAGGAGGCGTTTGGCGTCGCGGAGGGTCGCGGCTACACCGTCTTCACCAACAGCGAAGTCAAGGTGCAGGCTGACGGCGCGACCGACAGCGGCATCAACTACAGCGGCAAGGTCGAGTTCGAGGCCGATGCCGACAATCAAGGCGACGCGGCGAACAACAGCGTCGACGAGAGCGGCCTCGCCTTCTGGGGTGGCTTTGGTCGGATCGAGATCGGCCGTGAAGACGGCGCCGAGGACGGCATGTTCGTCGGCGGCGAAGACTTCCAGGCCGGCACCGGCGGTATCGATGGTGACACTGTCAATCTGAACACCATCAACGTCACCGCCAGTGGCGATGCCGGCAAGATCTCCTACTTCACGCCGCGCGTCGGTGGCTTCCAGGCTGGTGTCAGCTTCACGCCCGATGTGGGCAATGAGAGCGGGCTGCAGCAGAACACCGACGAGGACAACGGCGACATCGAGAACCACATCGGCGCCGGCCTGAACTGGAAGGGCTCGTTCAGCGGTCTCGATGTGACCCTGACCGGTGTCACCAGCCTGGGTGATGTCGAGGATACCGCTGGCGTCGCGCCGGCTGAGGACGAGGTGCGCGCCTACGGTGTTGGCGGCGGCATCGAGTTCGGCGGCCTCGGCATCGGCGCCGGCTACGTCAAGCAGGACAAGTTCAACGAGTCGGACATCATCACGGTCGGCGCGAAGTACGGCATCGGCGGTGGTAATGTCAGCGTCGGCTTCGCCCGCGATGACGCCGATGCGGCTGCCGATGTCGAGAACGTCTATGCGGTGTCGGCCGACTATGCCGTGCTGCCTGGCGTCACCTTGCAGGGCGACCTGACCTACAACGATGCCGATCCGGCTGCTGGTGGCGACGACACCACCGTTGGCCTGGTCGCGCTCGAGCTGAAGTTCTAGGTCCAAGCGAGCAGGTTCGGGGCGGCGGGCAGCCGCCGCCCCGCCTTCTTCTGAAGTCTAGGCTCACGTCGTTTCCGCTTTAAGTGTTGCTGGCTTCCTAGTAAGTTCACCTTGGCGGATTCACCGCCAGGCGGTCGTGGTTCAAGATCATTGCCTGCCTGCTGAAACGAGGTTAAATACCAGCCTTATGTCGGGAAACCGCTTCAGTTCCGCCGCCATCCTTGCCGCGATGCTCTCGATCGCTTCGGTCGATGTCGCGCTGGCAGACAGCGACGTCTTTGTCGGCGGCTTCCTGGATCAAGGCCTGTCCTCCTTGCAGATCGAATTGCGCCCCGGCCCGAACAGCCTGCGCAGCGCTGGCGTCAACGTGGTCGAGCAGCCGCAAACCCCGACAATGGGCTTCACCCCGCGCTTTGCCGGCGTGCCGGTCGGCGTGCTGAGCGAGCCGTCGGTCGACCGCGGCTCCCTGCTGAAGGCGAGGCTGGCAGCCCCAGGCAATGCCGACAGCGTGGTCGAGCACAGCATGTCGCTCGGCCGCAGCCAGGACCTCGGTCCGGTGGCGATCGATCTGGCGGCCGTGGCTGGCTATCGCGATCAGCCCGACAACGAGCTGGTCGAGTCGTCGTCCTTCGGCTTCGGTGGCGGCCTGTCCATCATCGGCATCGAGGGCTTGCGGTTCGACGCTTCCTATGGCCGGCAGGACGACGTGTTCGGCTTTGCCCGCGATCGCATGAGCGCCGGCGTCGGCTATGGAATCGGCGCCCTCGACACCCGCGTCAGCATCTCGAACGTGTCGCAGTACGACAATGGCGTCGCCACCGACGAGAAGCAGATCCTGAGCGTGGGCGGTCAGCTCAAGCTCGGCCAGAGCTGGGTGGTCGGCGGCGACCTCGCCTATAGCAGCGGCCTCGCTGGTGATACCGCGACCGCGGGCGTTGTGAATTTCCGATTCAACTTCTAGAGTTGGCGCCGTTGCAATGGACCCGGCGCAAGCCGGCGAAGCGAACGGACCGCTGATGCATCGTCTCTGCCCCCCCGTCCTGGCCACGCTGCTGCTGCTCGGCGCCTGCGCCGGCGTCGATCCCGACAGCTCGAAGCCGATCGGCGGGATCAGCCAGGAAGAGAAGAATCGGGCGATCGCGGGGACCATTCACGGCAACCCCAAGGGCTTCGTCCTCTACAGCACCAAGGACGACCTGGCCAAGGGCAATACCGGCCCCTTGGGCGCCGGGGTGCCGGTCGTCGGCACTGGCGGCGGCGAGCTCTGGCAGGCGGCCCTGCAGACCCTCGACTTCATGCCCCTGATGCAGGCCGATTCGGCCGGCGGCGTGATCATCACCGACTGGTACGCGCCGCCGGAAACGCCGGACGAGCGCTTCAAGATCACGGTCTATGTGATCGGCCAGGACATCCAGGCGGACGCGCTGACGGTCAAGATGTTCAAGCAGGTCCAGCAGCGCAGCAACTGGGTCGACACCGCGGCCGACCCCAAGGCGGTCGCCGAGCTGGAGAGCAACATCCTGGGCCGTGCCCGCGATCTGCGCGCGGCCGCCGCGCCGAGCTGAGCGCCTAGCGCCAAGCCGTAGGCGCCCGGGCGCCAGCCTCTGGCCAAAGCTGGCTTGCTGCCCTAAACCTCCGGCAGACGCTCAGCATGATGGTGCCGATGTCACGCTACCCCTTCAAGGCAACCGAGGCCAAGTGGCAGGAGATCTGGGACGAGCGCCAGACCTTCGTCGCCCGGCTCGAGCCCGCCCGCCCGAAATATTACGTGCTCGAGATGTTTCCCTACCCCTCGGGCCGGATCCATATGGGCCATGTGCGCAACTACACGCTAGGCGACGTGGTCGCCCGCTTCAAGCGCGCCCAGGGCTTCAACGTGCTCCATCCGATGGGCTGGGATGCCTTCGGCCTGCCGGCCGAGAATGCCGCCATGGCCAAGGGCGTGCACCCTGCCGCCTGGACCTATGCCAACATCGCGGAGATGCGTGACCAGCTCAAAAGCATGGGCCTGTCGCTCGACTGGTCGCGCGAGCTGGCGACCTGCGATCCGGACTACTACCGGCACGAGCAGGCGATGTTCCTCGACTTCCTCGAGGCCGGCCTGGTCTATCGCAAGGAGTCGTCGGTCAACTGGGACCCGGTCGATCAGACCGTGCTCGCCAACGAGCAGGTGATCGATGGCCGCGGCTGGCGCTCGGGCGCGCTGGTCGAGCGGCGCAAGCTGGCGCAATGGTTCCTGAAGATCACCGCCTATAGCGACGAGCTGCTGGCCAGCCTGGCCGAGCTGGAGCGCTGGCCGGACAAGGTCCGGCTGATGCAGGAGAACTGGATCGGCCGCTCCGAGGGCGCTCTGGTCCGCTTCCCGATCGATGGCCAAGCCGAGCCGCTCGAGGTCTTCACGACCCGCCCCGACACGCTGTTCGGCGCCAGCTTCATGGCGATCTCGCCCGATCATCCGCTGGCCGCCGCCTGCGCCGCGCAGGACCCGGACCTGGCCGCCTTCATTGAGGCCTGCGCCCAGCTGGGCACCAGCGAGGAGGCGATCGAGCGCGCCGAGAAGCAGGGCTACGACACCGGCCTGGTCTGCCGCAATCCGGTCCAGCCGGACCAGCGTCTGCCAGTCTACGTCGCCAATTTCGTGCTGATGGACTATGGCACCGGCGCGATCTTCGGCTGCCCGGCCCATGACCAGCGCGATCTCGACTTCGCCCGCAAATATGGCCGGCCGGTGACCCCGGTGGTGCTGCCGCCGGACGCCGATCCCGCCCGGTTCACGATCGCCGACGAGGCCTATGTCGGCGACGGCCGGCTGTTCAATTCCGGCTTCCTCGACGGCCTGGACGTGCCCGGCGCCAAGCGCCGGGTGATCGACTGGCTGGCCGGCCAGGGCCACGGCGAGAGCCGGGTGACCTACCGTTTGCGCGACTGGGGCGTGTCGCGCCAGCGCTATTGGGGCTGCCCGATCCCGATCATCCACTGCCAGCGCTGCGGCATCGTGCCGGTGCCGCACGCCGAACTGCCGGTGACCCTGCCGCAGGATGTCGAGCTGGCCGGCTCCGGCAATCCGCTGGCCCGTCACCCGACCTGGAAGCACGTCGCTTGTCCGGCTTGCGGCGGGGCCGCCGAGCGCGAGACCGACACCTTCGACACCTTCTTCGAGAGCAGCTGGTACTTCGCCCGCTTCTGCTCGCCCCAGGCGAGCGAGGCGTTCGAGCGGACGGCGGCCGACTACTGGCTGCCGGTCGACCAGTATATCGGCGGCGTCGAGCATGCCGTGCTGCATCTGCTCTATTCGCGCTTCTTCATGCGGGCGCTGACCCGCTGCGGCTATCTCGAGCTGGAGGAGCCGTTCGCCGGCCTGTTCACCCAAGGCATGGTCTGCCACAAGACCTACCGCGACGCGGCCGGCCATTGGCTGCAGCCGGACGAGGTGGTCGACAGCCCGGATGGCAGCCTGCAGAGCAGCAGCGACGGCAGCCCGGTCACCGCCGGCCGCTCCGAGAAGATGAGCAAGTCGAAGCGCAACACGGTCGATCCAACCGCCACGATCGAGGCCTACGGCGCCGACACGGCGCGCCTGTTCATGCTGTCCGACAGCCCGCCCGAGCGCGATCTGGAATGGACCGAGGCCGGCATCGACGGTGCCTGGCGCTACCTCAACCGCCTCTGGCGGCTGTTCGATCCGGCCGAGCGGCCGCTCGCCGCCGCGGGCGCGCCGCTCCCGGCCGACTTGTCGCCGGCGGCCACCGCGCTCAAGCGGGCGATCGAGCGGACCATCGACCAGGTCACCGCCGAGATCGAGCGCTTCCACTTCAACAAGGCGGTGGCCCTGATCCGCGAGCTGTCCAATCAGCTCGAAAGCTTTAATCCTGCCGATCCGGCCGCTCCGGCGCTGTTCCGGCTGGGCCTGACCCGGCTGGTCCAGCTGCTCGGGCCGATGACGCCGCATCTGGCGGAGGAGCTGTGGCAGACGCTGGGCCACCAGGAGCTGCTGGCGGAAGCGCCCTGGCCGGTCGCCGATCCGGCCTGGCTGACCGAGGACGAGGTCACCGTCGCAATCCAGGTCAACGGCAAGCTGCGCGCCACCATTCGCCTGGCCAAGGGCACCAGCCGGGCGGCGACCGAGGCGGCCGCCTTGGCCGAGCCGCAGGTGGCGCGCCTGCTGGGCGGCCAGGCGCCGCGCCGGGCGATCGTGGTGCCCGACAAGATCGTCAACCTGGTGGTCTGACCGGCGGATGCTCACGCGCCGCCTGCTCGGCCTGGCCCTGCTATGCAGCCTGAGCGCCTGCGGCTTTCGGCCCCTGCTCAAGCCGGATTTGGGCGACCCGGACGTGCGCACGGAGCTGGCCGCGATCGAGATCGGCGGCCTGCCCGGCCGGCTTGGCCAGATCCTGCGCAATCAGCTGCAGGACGATCTCAACCCGACCGCCGTCGAGCTGCCGCCGCGCTACCATCTCGATGTCCGCCTGCGCAGCGCCACGGATGCGCTGGCGATCCAGCTCGACAACACCATCACCCGCTTCAATCAGGCGCTGACCGCGAGCTTCCAGCTGACCGACCGCGCCAGCCGCAACGTGCTCTACCGCTCCTCGGTGACCCGGATCGCCAGCTACAATCAGCGCCGGGCCCCCTTTGCGGTCCTGGTCGCCCAGGAGGATGCCCGCCGCCGCGCCGCCAAGGAGATCAGCAGCAACATCCGCACGCTGCTCGCCGCCTATCTGCAGCGCCGCGGCGACCTGCCGCCGCCGGAGCCGCTCGAGCTGGCACCCGCAGAGCCAGCCGCACCCGCCTTGCCGCTGCCGCCGCCGGCGCGACCGGCCACGCCATGAAGCTCAGCCAGCCCGAGGTCGAGCGCTTCTTGAAGCAGCCCGATCCGCGCCGGCCGGCGGCGCTGATCTATGGCCCGGATGAAGGCCTGGTCCGCGAGCGGGCGCTGGCCTTGATCGGCGCCGTGCTGGACGATCTCGCCGATCCGTTCCGCATGAGCGAGCTGGCCGCCGACAGCCTGCGCGGCGATCCGGCCCGGCTGGTCGACGAGGCGCGCTCGCTCTGTCTCCTGGGCGGTCGCCGGGTGGTCCGGCTGCGCCAGGCGAGCGACCAGCACAGCGCGCCCTGCCGGGCGCTCCTGGCCCTCGACACGATCGAGGCGCTGGTGGTGGTCGAGGCCGGCGATCTCGGCAAGAGCTCCAGCCTGCGCAAGCTGTTCGAGCAGGCCGGCAACGGGGTCGCGATCGCCTGCTACCGCGACGAGGGCCGCGATCTCGCCCAGCTGATCGACCGCCTGCTGGCGGAGCTGGGCCTGCGCGCCGATGCCGAGGCGCGCAGCCACCTGATCGAGCATCTGGGCGGCGATCGCGCGGTCACCCGCGCCGAGCTGCAGAAGCTGGCGCTCTACATGGATGCCGCGCCCGGCGGCCCGCTGCGGCCGGTCGGTCTGGCCGAGGCCGCTGCCGTGATCGGCGACAGCTCGGCGCTCGGCATCGACGATCTGGTCCACGCCACAGCGCTCGGCCATCCCGACCAGCTGGAGCATTGCCTGGAGCGCCTGCTCGGCCAGGGCGAGGCGCCGGTCCGGCTGCTCCGGGCGACCGCCAACCATTTCGCCCGGCTGCATCGCTTCGCCGCCCAGACCGAGCAGGGCGCCAGCGCCGAGCAGCTGATCGCCCGCGCCATGCCGCCGATCCATTTCCGCCGGCGGCCGGACACCCAGCAAGCCTTGCGCCTTTGGTCAAGCGTCCGCCTGCGCCGCGGCCTCGCCCGCCTGCTCGCCGCCGAGATCGCTTGCAAGACTACCGGCCGGCCAGCAGCATTGCTCTGCCGCTCGACGCTGCACGACCTCTGCCGGGCGGCGCGTTGATCCAAGCAGCGCCACTTGTGGCTAGAGCACTACCGCGAGCACAAAATCGGCCGCCAGTTCCGTGAACATCTCGTCAGCGATTTCCCGCGCGATGGCTGCCGCTTCATCGATGAAGCGATCACGATCCTGGCGCGCGAGCGCGTCCGGATCGAGACCTGGCCGTCGTTCACGAAATCGGCTGCGCACACGGTTCTTGATCCAGTCGGCAGGATCATCGAACGTCCCGGCGTGAAAGCCGAGGCGGGCTCGCCGCGCCCGCCGCTCCGCTCGACGGTAGCGTCGGAGCGAAGGCCCATGCCGGTCGGCGTTGATGCGATCCGCGACTGCGTGCCCATTGCGCACCAGCCATTCCCCGACGTCCTCACAGTCCAGATACACGGTTGCAGGATACCGACCGTAGCGGTCCTTCTCCTGTCGAATTCTGGCTTTGACCTTGCGGCCGTTGATATGCTGGGACAGCACATAACGCGAGATTTGGCCCCCATCATGCTCACGCCCAGCAGCGTCACGCCAAAGCTGCCCCGGCTGCAGCGCGTAGACGGCGTGGAGTCGAACCCGCACATCGCCGATTCGCAAGCTGTGACCGCTGACTACGGTTGCTGTGCCGCAGATCCAGCGACTTTCTCGCAAATAAATCAGGAAGCCGAATAGGAGGAGGCCGAGCGTAAGAAATCGACCATCTGCGGCAGCGGAACAACAATCGTCAGGCCACATATCAAGCCGCCGACAAGCTCCCTATTCGTACAGCTATAGATAAAAATGACCTATGTGTCAAAATTAACTTATAGGATTGCGCAACCGATCGACTGCACGCAGATCACCGGCCGCGATCGATTGGCTTGACGCAGCAACAGCGCGCCGGCAGCGCGCTGTTGCTGGGTTGCCGCTACTTCATGCCGAGCTGGGTGCGGATCTCGGCGAGCTTGGCCATGCAACCGGCCTCGTCGCCTGCGGCAGCACTCTTCTTCGCCTCGCTCGAGAGCTGGCTCAGGCTGGGGCTGGATGCCGACTCGCCGCGCTCGCCGGTTGCGACGGACGGCTGATTCGAGGTCGTCTCCTTCTGGTGCTCGGTCGCGGCCCCGGCTGGGCTGGCGCCGCCCGCATCGGTGCTGGCTTCCGCGGTGCCGGTGTCGCTGGCCTGCTTGCCGCCCAGAACTTCCGCCTGATGCTGCGTGGCGGGCATGCCGGTCGGATCGGTGCTGGCGCCGGTCTCGGCGCTGACCAGCGTCTGGTCGAGCGATTGCAGCTCGCCGGCGCAGTCGGCGAACGCCGGCCCGGCGAGCAGGGCAAGGACGGCGCTGGTGGTCACGAGCGAGATCTTCACTGGGCTGATTCCTTTGCGGTTCTTGCGGTCGGCTTGGCACCTGGCGTGCCGGTGACCTGACCTGACAACGGCCCGCGCGAAGGGCAGGTTCCACCATCCGGCCGCCATGGCCGGGCGCCTTGTGCCGCCTGAGGCGATCGTGAATAGTGAGCGTCAGACCGGGGGTTAGCGCCGCCCGGCCAGCCAACGTGTCAGGGAGACCAGGATGAAAATGTCGTGGCAGGCGATCGGCCTGTGCGGTCTGCTCGCGCTTGCGAGCCCGGTCCAGGCGGAGGTTCAGGGCCTCGAGATCATCGCGCCCGCCAGTCCGGGCGGCGGCTGGGACCAGACGGCGCGCGCGATGCAGGCGGCGCTGCAGGAAGCTGGCCTGGCCTCCGGCGTGCAGGTCAGCAACATCCCCGGCGCCGGCGGGACCATCGGCCTTGCCCAGTTCGTGACCAGCAAGCAGGGCCAGGGCAATGCGCTGCTGGTCGGCGGCCTGGTCATGGTCGGCGCGATCTTGTCCAACCAGTCGCCAGTCAGCCTCGACAATGTCACGCCGCTCGCTCGGCTCACCGGCGAGTACGAGCTGCTGGTGGTGCCGACCGACTCGCCGCTCAAGTCGATGGCCGATGTGGTCGCGCAGCTGAAAGCCGATCCGGGCTCGGTCTCCTGGGGCGGCGGCTCGGCCGGCGGCACCGACCATATCCTGGCTGGCCTGATCGCCAAGGCGGCCGGGGTCGATCCGACCAAGGTCAACTACATCGCCCATTCCGGCGGCGGCGAGGCGCTGGCGGACGTGCTGGGTGGCCATGTCAGCTTGGGCGTCAGCGGCTATCAGGAATTCGCGCCGCAGATCGCCGCCGGCAAGCTGCGCGGCCTCGCGATCTCGTCGGACGAGCGGCTGCCGGGCATCGACGTACCGACCTTGAAGGAGCAGGGCCTGGACGTCTCGCTGGTCAATTGGCGTGGCGTGATGGCGCCGGCCGAGCTGGCCGAGGCGGACCAGAAGGCGCTGGCCGACCTGGTCGATCAGATGGTCAAGAGCGACGCCTGGAAGAAGACGCTCGAGACCAATGGCTGGCTCGACATGTATCAGCCGGCCGGCGAATTCCAGGCCTTCCTGGCAGAGGATCGGGCCAAGGTCGAGGCGACGCTCAAGGAGATCGGGCTGGTCGAGTAGGCCAGCCGAAGCGCCAGCCGTCCGGGGGCCGACGCCGCCGGGCGGCTGAATTGTGTGTTGCGGGTAGCCAGATCGCCAAGCTCTTGCGATAGTTAGGCAAGCGCAAGCGGAGGGGCACGCCATGTTTGACCAAGGCAGCGTCGGCACGAACGGCAACCGCGTCGATAGCGGCTTACCGCTGACCGTCCTGCCGCCGCTGGTCCAGTTCAACCACGCGCTCGATGGCGCCCGCGGCACCGCGCCACTGACGGTGGTGCCGGCCAAGGATCCGGGCGGCCCGACCGGCCCGGTTGCGCCAACCGCGCCGACGACCCCCGCCCAGACCGGCCAGCCGGCCCCGCCCAGGATCACCTTCGGGCCGCATGAGCCGGAAGGCGGCATTCACGTCGAGCCCCTGCAGCCAGGCGGCCCCTGGCCGTTCCAGATCTACCGGCGCAGCCCCTACGGCCTGCAGAACCAGACCAACGACCAGCTGCACAAGCAGCTCTCGGCGACCCCCAAGCTCGATCCGAAGCCGTTCGGCAATCGGCCAGCAGCCCCGGCGGATGCCGATCAGCAGCTGCAGCCTGGCGACGAGATCGTCGTGCTGGATGAGACGCGCCTCGAATATCTGGAGGACCAGCGCCGGCTGCGCGACCTGGTCATGCCGAGCGTCAGCACCGACTCCCAAGCCACCCGGCGCGACGCCCAGATCAATGATCTGAAGGCTTCGATCGCCGAAGAAATCGACTACGCGACCATGGGCCAGGCCGTGCCCGACTTCGAATCGGTCGCGGGCACCATCCGCGATCGGGCGCCGAACGACCAGATCTATCAGCAGGCGATCAACCAGGCCAAGGTCGAGCTCGAGGCGCGCTGGCAGTCCGAGGGTCGGACCAAGGACCAGATCGGTCAGGTGCTGGCGGCCGGCGAGGCCGGCGACTTCGCCAAGGCGGGTGACCTCGCCAAGCAGCAGTTCATCGCGGTCGGCGAGCAGCAGGGCAATCAAGCGCCACCAGAGGCGGTGTCAGCCGCCATTCTGGCGCGCGCCAGCGTGTACAGCACCTATGTCACCGGCGATCCGCGCTACAGCGCCGCCATCGAGCAGGCGGCCGGGGACGCGGTCGACGAGCTGCTGGTCGAGCGGCCGATCGATCAGGTGCTCGATAAAGCCCGGGAGGGCGGCGACAACTGGCACAACGAATCGGTTAAGACGCTGCGCGAGGTCACCGACCCGGCGACCCATACGCCGGAGCAGGTCCTGGCGATCATGAGCGATCCGCGGATCAAGCATCTGGTGCAACAGGTGCTGCGCCACACCGAGACGTTGGACTCGCCCGAGCAAGGCCCGGTTTGGGTCGGCTGGAGCGCGGAAGACACGGCGCTAACGGACCTGTCCGCGATCTACAGCGTGACGCTCTATGGCGACGACGTGCAGTCCGGCAGGGGCAAGGCGCTGGTCGACGAGACCGCGGCCTTCATCGTCGACCACACCAGCTATGGCGAGCCTGACGACTATATGGCCACGCGCCAGGCCGATACGATTGGCCTGGAATTCAGCCGTGTGTTCTATGAGTCCGCCGGTGAAGGCCATATCGCCTTGGCCCTGGCCGTGGCTGCCAAGGTCAAGGGCACCGATCACCCGGCCTTCAGCGGGTTCAACGATCCGGCCGACGCCGCCGCGGACGGCTTGGAGAACTACCGCTCCAACGTCATCGAGCGGCTCGAGAAGAAGATCCAGGAGGATGGCGCCTTCCTGACGGTGCCGCTCAGCAATGTCGGCACGCATCTGTCCAAGGAAGAGCGGATGGCGCTCAGCGACCAGCTGCTGGCCGCCTATCCCGACAAGGCCGAGCAGCTGAACCAGGATCTGATCGAGTTCAACGAGGCGACCACGATCCGCCGCCAGCCGATGCAGCAGGCGATCGACGCCTACGGTCCCGAGCTCAAGGGCACCAGCGGCTACGACAATGCCGCGAAGGAACTAGACAAGATACCTCAGCCCGACCCGCAGCCGCAGCCGCCCGGTTTTCCCGAGACCAACCGCTACTGGCTGGACCGCTCGGCCCGCCTGACGGCTTCCTATATCATCAGGCAGTCGATGCACCTGCCGGCGCTGGGCAACTTCGACCGGAGCTCGCGGGCGTATAGCGCCTACCTGTTCGCGGCCAATGCCGCATCGCTGATGAATGGCGAATTCATCGACAGGCTCTATGTCGCGCCGCACAGCGCCATGGCGGTGAGCGAAGGTGCCAAGGCGGTGCTGCCGGAGAAATGGCAGGTCAAGTTGTTCGGCGCCGATCAGCTTGGCAAGCCCATGTCGCCCTTCGCGCTGA
Organism: uncultured Alphaproteobacteria bacterium; assembly: GCA_902826935.1. Taxonomy (GTDB): domain Bacteria; phylum Pseudomonadota; class Alphaproteobacteria; order Geminicoccales; family Geminicoccaceae; genus CADEGR01. The sequence goes on from CADEGR010000010.1 coordinate 38,716, forward strand.
ACCGGCTCAATGAGCGGGCCCTGGCGCGCATCGAGGCCTCGAACCTCGACAACGGTATGAAGCTGCTGCTCAAGCAGGCGAGCGCCGGCTTGTTCCTCAGCCCGCTCGATGCGGCCTATGTCGTCGTCGACGGCTATAATTCCTACTCATACTTCACCGGCAATACCGACAAAGGCGAGGTCGATGTCGCGCGCGGCTTTGCTTTTGCCATCAGCACCGGCGGTGACGTCGCGTTCCTGTTCGCGGCCGGGGCAGAGTTCACGGGCGCAACCGTGCTTGGCCTGAGCGCCACCGCCTGGACCGGCGTTGGTGCCGTGCTCCTGCTGACCGCCGCTGGCATCAACTTCGTCAAGGGGATGCATGACGCTGCGCATAAATTTGACGCCGAGAACACCAAGGCTTGGGAGCTGCTGGGCATTCAGGACCCTGAGGTCGCCAAGGCGCTGGCCCAGGGCATGACCTTCGCTGACAAAGACTCGAACAAGAATGCCGGCCAGTTCCTGGTCGACGTGTTCCACCACGCCGGCTATTCGACCCAGGAAATGATCGACTTCATCAACACCAACTGGTCCAAGGACAACCGCGCCGACGAGATCGCCACCTTCATCAAGAACGCGGTCGACAAGGGCGATCCTGAAGATGCCTTTACCGAGGTCGACTACGCCCGCGTCGAGCGCTATGCCGAGGCGAACGAGATACCGTTTCCTGACTACTACAACGACAGCAACACGCCGCCCGAGCTGCTCGATCCCTATAGCGGGACGGTGCAATGGAGTGGCCCGTGAGCGGTAGCGCCCCATGACCACTGGCCGCAGCCTGCGCATCGGGGAATCGGTCCTCGGGCTATGCGTGCTCGGCCTCGGCCTGTTCATCGCGCTCCAGACCTTCCGGATGAAGGTGGCGCCGATCCATGCCGCGGTCGGGCCGCGGCTGTTTCCCTACCTGATCGGGGCCGGGCTGATCGTGCTCGGCATCCTGGTCCTGCGCGAGGCCTGGTTCGGCCGGATCGCCCATGCCGAGGGCGTCGAGCTGGATTGGCCGCCGGTCGGCATCATCGCGGCCGGCCTGGTCCTGCAGATGCTGCTGCTCGAGCGGCTGGGCTGGATCCTGGCGGGTGGCCTGCTGTTCATGGTCGTGGCGCGCGCCTTCGGCAGCCCGCGCGTGCACCTTGATGCGGCCTTGGGCCTGGTCCTGGCCGGGCTGATCTTCGTGCTGTTCAACTACGGCCTGGATTTGCGTCTGCCCGCCGGTATTCTGGCGCCGCTGCTGGCACCGGCCGGCTAGGCCGGCGGCATCAACAAGCGCGCAGATCAGCGCGCGGAAGGGCGGGCTTGGCGATGGAGACCCTTGCGGCGCTGGGCCACGGCTTCGCGGTGGCGCTGACCCCCTACAACCTGCTCTGGGCGCTGGTCGGCGTCACGGTCGGCACCGCGGTCGGCGTGCTGCCCGGCATCGGCCCGGCGCTGACCGTCGCCTTGCTCCTGCCGGTCACCTACAACCTCGATCCGACCGCCGCCTTCATCATGTTCGGCGGCATCTATTACGGCGCCATGTATGGCAGCTCGACCACCTCGATCCTGCTCAACACGCCGGGCGAGAGCGGCAGCATCGTGACCGCGATCGACGGCCATGCCATGGCCCGCCAGGGCCGCGGCGCCCAAGCGCTGGCGACCGCCGCGATCGGCTCGTTCATCGCTGGCACGATCGCGACCATCGCCCTCACCTTCGTGGCCCCGGCCATGGTCCGCCTCGCCTTGCTGTTCGGCCCGGCCGAATATTTCGCGCTGATGGTGCTGGCGCTGACCACGGTCACCGCGGTGCTCGGCAATTCCCTGGTGCGCGGCCTGTCCAGCCTGTTCCTGGGGCTGGCGCTGGGCCTGGTCGGGATCGACCTGCAGACTGGCCAGGCCCGCTTCACGCTCGGCATCCCGGAGCTCCTGGACGGCATCGACACGGTGATCGTCGCGGTCGGCCTGTTCGCGGTCGGCGAGACGCTCTACGTCGCCGCCCGCAGCCGCTACGAGACCGAGGAGCTGTACGCGCTGCGCGGCTCGATCTGGCTCAGCCGCGAGGACTGGGCGCGTTCCTGGAAGCCCTGGCTGCGCGGCACGGCGCTGGGCTTCCCGATCGGCGCCCTGCCAGCCGGCGGCACCGAGATTCCTACTTTCCTGTCCTATCTTTTGGAAAAGCGCCTGTCGAAGCGGCCCGAGGAGTTCGGCAAGGGTGCGATCGAGGCAGTGGCCGGGCCGGAAGCCGCCAACAACGCCTCAGTCGCGGGCACCATGGCGCCGCTCTTGGCACTCGGCCTGCCGACCTCGGCGACCGCCGCGATCATGCTGGCGGCGTTCCAGCAATATGGCCTGCAGCCGGGCCCGCTCCTGTTCGAGAGCAATCCCGGCCTGGTCTGGGGCCTGATCGCCAGCCTCTATATCGGCAACGCCCTCCTCCTGGTCTTGAATCTGCCGCTGGTCGGCCTCTGGGTGCGCCTGCTGACGATTCCCAAGCCCTGGCTCTATGCCGGCATCCTGCTGTTCGCGACCATGGGCGCCTACACCCTCAACAACAACGTGTTCGACCTGATCCTGCTCTGGGTGATCGGCCTGATCGGCTTCGGCATGCGCGTGCTCGAGGTGCCGGTGGCGCCATGCATCGTGGGGCTGATCCTGGGCCCGCTGGCCGAGCAGCAGTTCCGCCGGGCGCTCGCGATCAGCCAGGGCGACCCATCGGTGTTCGTGACCCATCCCCTGGCGCTGCTGTTGTTTGCGATCGCGGCCGTGCTGCTGCTCACGCCGGCGGTACTGCGCTACCGCCAGCGCCGGCTGGCGAGCTAGGCCTAGCGCCTGCGGCATCGGCCTGCGGCGATCGCCGATTTGCGAATGTCATCATCCTGGCTAAGCTAGCGCCAGGCCGCCAAGGCGCGCGGCAGCGGGGGAGTTTCTGGGTGCTGCGCTACATCGTGCATCGGGTGCTGATCATGATCCCGACCCTGATCGCGATCAGCGTGATCACCTTCATCATCATCCAGCTGCCGCCCGGCGACTTCCTGGAGAGCCACATTGCCGAGCTGGAGGCGCAAGGCGAGCAGATCCAGGGCGAGAAGATCGCCTATCTGCGCCAGCATTACGGCCTCGACAAGCCGCTCTGGCAGCAATATCTGCACTGGGCCGGTGGCCTGCTGCAGGGTGATTTCGGCTACTCCTTCGAGTATGACCGGCCGGTCAACGAGGTGATCGGCGACCGGCTGCAGCTGACCATCATCCTGTCGCTCGCGACCATCCTGTTCACCTGGATCGTGGCCTTCCCGATCGGGGTCTATTCGGCCACCCACCAATACAGCCTGGCCGACCATCTCCTGACCTTCATCGGCTTTCTCGGCTTCGCCACGCCCAGCCTGCTGCTGGCGCTGGTCCTGCTCTATCTCGGCAATCGCTGGTTCGGCACCTCGGTCAGCGGCCTGATGGACCCCCGCTATCTCGACCAGCCGATGAGCTGGGGCAAGTTCGTCTCGGTGCTCGAGCATCTGTGGGTGCCGGTGGTGGTGATCGGCACCTCCGGCACCGCCGCGATGATCCGCCGGCTGCGCGCCAACCTCCTGGACGAGCTGCAAAAGCCCTATGTCGTGACCGCCAAGGCCAAGGGCCTGCCGCCGTTCCGGGCGCTGTGCAAATATCCGCTGCGCATGGCGCTCAATCCCTTCATCGCCGACATCGGCTCCTTGCTGCCCTCGATCATCTCGGGCGCTGCGGTGGTCTCGATCGTGCTGTCCTTGCCGACCACCGGGCCGATGCTGCTGCGCGCCTTGCAGACCCAGGACATGTACCTGGCGGGCTCGTTCCTGATGATGCTGGCGCTGCTCACGGTGGTCGGCGTCTTGATCTCGGACCTCGCCTTGGCGGTGCTCGATCCGCGGATCCGGCTGGCGGGCGGCCGGACCCGATGAGCGGCCGCTATGTGGATGCCGAGCCCTTCGATCCCAGCGACGACGAGCGGCTGAGCCCGGAGCAGGAGCGCTTCTACACCGCCTCGCAATGGCAGCTGATGTGGTGGAAGTTCCGCCGCCACCGCGTCGCCCTGGTCTGCGGCTGGTTCCTGGCCCTGCTCTACGGCTCGATTCTGATCTCGGAGTGGATCGCGCCCTACGAGCTGCACACCCGCAACATCCACGCCATCAACGCGCCGCCGCAGCTGCCGCATCTGTTCCATGAGGGCAGCTTCATCGGGCCGTTCGTCTACGGCACGACCTACCATCTGAACATGCAGAACCTGAAGCGAGAGTACACGCCCGATCCAAGCAAGATCCAGAAGCTGCGCTTCTTCTGCCACGGCGACGACTACCGGTTCTGGGGCATGGTGCCGGCCCGCTTCCATTTCGTCTGCCCGGCCGAGGGCGGCACCTTCTTCCTGGCCGGCACCGACCGGCTGGGCCGCGACCTGTTCTCGCGCATGGTCTATGGCGCCCGGGTCTCGCTCACCATCGGCCTGTTCGGGATCACCATCAGCTTCGTGCTGGGCGTGATCCTGGGCGGCCTGTCCGGCTACTATGGCGGCTGGGTCGACGGCCTGGTGCAGCGGGTGATCGAGGTGATCCGCTCGTTCCCGGAGCTGCCCTTGTGGATGGCGCTCTCCGCCGCCTTGCCGGTCACTTGGGACCCCATCTGGATCTATTTCGGGATCACCTTGATCCTGGGCCTGATCGACTGGACCGGCCTCGCCCGCGCCGTGCGCTCCAAGATCCTGGCGCTGCGCGAGGAGGACTTCGCGACCGCGGCGATGCTGATGGGAGCGGGCCCCGGGCGGATCGTGTTCCGCCATCTGGTGCCGTCCTTCATGAGCCACCTGATCGCCTCGGCCACGCTCTCGATCCCCGGCATGATCCTGGGCGAGACCGCCTTGTCCTTTTTGGGCCTGGGCCTGCGCCCGCCGATCACCTCCTGGGGCGTGCTCCTGACCGAGGCGCAAAACGTCAACGTGGTCGTGCTCTATCCCTGGCAGATGCTGCCGGTGCTGCCGGTGATCCTGGTTGTGCTGGCCTTCAACTTCCTGGGCGACGGCCTGCGCGACGCCGCCGATCCCTACGCCTAAGATGACGCGAATCTCATCGCCGATCGTGATCCGCTTCACCACTGCGCAGCCGGCAATCGACTAGGCTCACCTGTGCAGGCGACGATCTGTGGGAGACTGCCATGAGCCGCGATCCATTCCGGCTTACCAACCAGCTCGATCCCGCCGCCCTCGACGTCATCGCGGATCGCCTTGAGACGCGTGGCCGGCATCCCTGTTTCACTAAGGCGCTGGCCGACTACCTGGATCGCATGGCGATCGATGATCGCACCGACGTCCTGGACCTTGGCTGCGGCACCGGCATTGTCGCCCGCGCCATCGCAGGGCGCCCTGGCTTCCGCGGCACGGTCTTGGGCATCGATCGCAGCCCCCATCTCGTGCAGGCAGCCGCGCGCCTCGCCGCCGAAGCGGCCCTTGGCGATCGGGTCCGCTTCGTGGTCGGTGACGCGCAGCAGCTGGACCGTCCGGCAAGCTCAGTCGATGCAGTCGTGGCGCATACCCTGTTCAGCCATCTGGAGGATCCGGGCAAGACGCTGGCGGAAATGCGCCGCGTGCTGCGGTCCAGTGGGACGATTGGCCTCTTTGATGGCGACTATGCGTCGTTGACCTTCGAGCTGGCCGATCCGGAGCGTTCCCGTCAGATGGATGAAGCGGTGGTCGGCTCCTTGATGACCAATCCGCGCATCCTCCGCCAGCTCCCCCGCCTGTTGCGTCAGGCGGGGTTCACGCTCGACGCGGTGCTGCCCAGCATCGTCACCGAGGCCGGCAGCGCCGATTTCTGGCGGGGCAGCATCGAGACATACGCCAAGCTCGCGCCACATGCCGGCCGGGTCTCGGCCGCAACCACGGCAACCTGGCTGGCGGAGCTGCTGGCGATCAGCGACCGCGGCGAATTCTTCGGTTCTTGTGTCTACTATGCCTACGTCGCCCATAAGTCCTGAGAAAAGCGGCACCTGCTGCCGGCCCGCAAGCTTCAGATGACGCAAACTTAATCTCGGGCGGTGACACAATTCACGATCGGCGGCCCGGCCGCTGCCTAGGATCGCCTGTGCAGGCGACGATCTGCGACCTTGGCAGATCGCGCCATAGCCAGGAGATCGAGCGATGGCTCTGGAAATTCAAAAGCTGGATCGGATCGTGTTCGATTCGACCTCGGGCGTGTTCCCGCAGGAGCTGCCGGTCAAATCGCGGCCATTCCGGGCCCGGGTCCAGCAGGCCGAGGTCATGCTGCAGGGCTTCCATGTCGAGTTCCGCAATGGCGATCACCATGTCTGGCGCGAGCAGATCGATCTGAGCGTGACCGGCATCAACGCGAACACCGTCAGCATCCGCGCCCGGCTCGGGCTGCGCGACAGCAGCGGCAATGTCGACGATCCCTATAGCGGCTGGATCGACGCGGTGATCGTCGCCGACACTGCAGGCTGACGCTGCGGCACCATCACTCGGCCAGGCAGCCCAGCCTGGCCGAGCAGGCCATTTGCCCACGTCGCGCGCCGGCCAACCGCGGCGGTCATGGTGGCCGGTCGGCGGGGCCAAGTCATCGGAGCGTCTGAACGATCGCAGTGGCACGACGGCCTCGCCAGCGGCCGGGCTGCGCAACCCGGTGAGCCACGTCTTTGCGACCGAAGGCACCCAGCACCTGTTCTATGTGACCAATGATGGCCTGATCACGGAGCTTTGGTCGTAGCCGTGATGCGCCGCACCCGAACGCCGGGTTCTTGCCGGCAGCAACGACAAAACGAAGCGCGGGCCGGCAGATACCGGCCCGCGCGATTGCGGCTGCGGGGGAAGCGGGAGGCTACTGCACCGTTTCGCCGTGCAAGGCGAGATCCAGGCTGTCACGCTCGGTCTCGGCATCGACCCGCAGGCCGATGAACACATCGATCACCTTGAGCAGGACGAAGGACACCGCGCCCGACCAGACGATGGTCGCGAGCACGCCGACGATCTGCGCCTTCATCACCGCCATGTTGCCCTCGATCACGCCGGGCGTGCCGCCGATCGCCTCGGCCGCGAACACGCCGGTCAGCAGCGCGCCAGTGATGCCGCCGACGCCGTGGATGCCGAACACGTCGAGCGCGTCATCATAGCCCAGCGCGTGCTTCAGGCTGGTCGAGGCGAAGAAGCAGACCACGCCGGCGATCAGGCCGATGATCAAGGCGCCCATCGGATCGACGAAGCCGGACGCCGGGGTGATCGCGACCAGGCCGGCGACCGCGCCCGAGAGCACGCCCAGGACCGACGGCTTGCCGAGCTTGCCCCACTCGACCAGGAGCCAGGAGATCGCGGCCGCGGCGGTGGCGATCTGGGTCACGGTCATGGCCATGCCGGCGGTGCCGTTGGCGGCCACGGCCGAGCCCGCATTGAAGCCGAACCAGCCGACCCAGAGCATGCCGGCACCAATCACGCTCAAGGTCAGATTGTGCGGCGCCATGTTCTCGTGGCCGTAACCGCTGCGCCGGCCGAGCACCACGGCGCAGACCAGGCCGGCGATGCCGCTATTGATGTGGACGACGGTGCCGCCGGCAAAGTCGAGGGCGCCCAGGCCCGCCGGGCCGACCCAGCCGCCGCTGCCCCAGACCCAGTGGGCGACCACCGGATAGACCAGGATGCTCCACAAGCCCGTGAACCAGATCAGCGCCGAGAACTTCATCCGATCGGCGAAGGCGCCGGTGATCAGGGCCGGCGTGATGATCGCGAAGGTCATCTGGAACATCATGAAGACGGATTCGGGGATCGTGCCCCACAGCCCGTCCTCGGTCATGCCGTTCAGGAACAT
>CADEGR010000010.1:46565-55058 GCA_902826935.1 uncultured Alphaproteobacteria bacterium
CATAGGGTCCCTCGCCCGAGAACGCGATGCTGTAGCCGACGATCATCCAGCTGAGCGTGACGAAGCAGCAGATCGTGAAGACCTGCATGCAGATCGTCAGCACGTTCTTCTTGCGGACCAGGCCGCCATAGAACATGGCCAGGCCCGGCACGGTCATCATCAGCACCAGCGCGGTCGAGGTCAGCATCCAGGCAGTGTCGCCGCTGTCCAGGGTCGGCGTGTCCTGCGCGGCCGCGTCGCCTGCGCCGAGCATCAGCAATAGGCCCGCCAGGAGCGGCGTGCCGCACAGCAACAGCAATGGCCTCAGCTGAGCGAACGAGGCTAATGAGCTTGGCATCATGGAGCTTCCCTTTTGTTCTGGACACTCAAGGGAGCGTCTGCCCCCGTGGCCGCAGCCGGAACGTCGGGTCGGACTGTTCAAAATTCATGCCAAAGCCCTTGAAGCAAAAAATTCAATCAATCACGATCCTGCCGTCTAAAATTCAGGCGCCCTGCGCGCCATTGCAGCAGCATTGCCTGCAAAATAGGCAATAGTGACGTGCAAGACTTGTGCAGTTGCGAAGGCATCGGGGCAGGCCACCGCCGCCATCCGATCAAAACACATCACCCCCGGCGGCGCCGCCGGGGGTGATCGTGCCTTGGTGTTCGGCCGGCTGGCGCGCCGCTCAGGCGTCCCGCTCGTTGCGCCGCGCCTGCTCGTAGATGGTCGGTGCCGGCGGATTCAGGTCCTTGGGCGGCAAGGCCGGCTGCGGCATGGCGTAGAACTTCGGCTCGCGGTCGTCGAGCGACGGCTCGAACGGCAGGCGCATGGTCAGCTGGCCGCCATTGGCCTGGGCCTCGCGCATCGCCGCCTGCAGCTGCTCCGCCAGATCCCGGTTCCAGGGCAGGACATAGGCGCGCGGCTCGATCGCATCGGCCAGCTGCAGCCATAGATAGATGCCGCGATCCTCCTGGATGCTGCTGCCCAGCACGGTGGCGCTGTCGGCATGCTGCAGCCACCATTCGAGCGAGGCGGGCTTGGGCTTGCTGAGCAAGGTCGCAAAGCTGGCGTAGCTCAAGGGCAGGAACAAGCCGGCGATCGCCAGGGCGCCGAGCTTCACCCACAGCCGGCGGCGCGACCAGATCGCCAGGGTCGCGAGGAGGCCGGCCAGGAATACCGTCGGCAGGAACAGGTAGGAGAGGTCGGTCATGGGATCAGGTCCTCCACGCCCGGAGCTTGCGCTGCAAGCTGTGGACGCTGCCCGGCACCAGATCACCGGCGGTGGTGAGCTTGAAGCGGTAGACGGTCAGCTCCTGGCCCTCGCGCTTGAGCTCGATCTTGCTCGCCAGCAGCTGCTGCGCGCTGTCATTCTGATTGCGCTTGACGCTGGTCACCACGGTGAGCGGGATCGGCGAGACATTGGCGGTGTTGCGGTAGAGATGCAGGTTGACCGTGTATTCGCCGGCCGGGATGCCGCGGGAATACGAGACCTCGTAGTTCAGGCCGGTGACGTCCGAGCGGTTGCCCAGATCGTCCCGCAGCAGGTTGAAGATGGTGCCGCCCTTGTTCGAGTAGCCCACCGGCCGATCGCCCGGCGCTTCCACCCACAGATCGACATCGGCATCGACATTCTCGGGCCAGGTCACCTCCACCATGACGTTGCCGGGCGGCGAGCTGTCGGCCTTGGCCTCGGCGCCCGGCTGATTGATGTGGGGCAGCAGCAGCACGACGATCATCATGAAGCCGGCGAGGCCGAGCGTGATGAAGTCGCGGTAGACGGTGAGCTCGGCCAGCGCGCCGTCGTCGTCGTCGTGGCTAAGGTTGAACATGGCGCTCTCCGCATTCCACGATCGCCGTGACCAGCCGGACCGTGCCGCTCTCGAGCAGCCGGTAATTCGCCATCAGCCAGATGTTCAGGATCGAGCCCGCCAAGGTGGTGGTCAGCGCCACCGCCATGCCGCCGATCAGGGTCGAGACCATCGGCCCCACGCCCTTGACGTCGGACACCGCATTGGCGTCGACGCCCGAGAGCGCGATCATGAAGCCGATCACGGTGCCGATCAGGCCCAGGAGGACCAGCGTGTTGGCGAGGTGGCGGACCACGTTGATCCGGCCGCCCAGCTTCAGCCGCAAGGCCGACGCGATGATCGCCCGGCTCTGGCCGTCGCTGCCGGCGATGTTGCGCAGATACTGCTCGACCCGCGACGCCCGCTTGCGCCGCGGTCCGCGGATCTGGTTGAGCTCCTCGCTGGTCTGCAGGACACGGGCGGTGCAGATCGCCATGCCGACCAGGAAGACGCCCAGAATCACGACCACCATGTGGGTGCTGTCGCCACGCAGCACGACGCCCACCCAGCCCTGCAGCCAGGCTGCGACCACCATGGCCAGGGCGACCAGATTGAGCAGCACGAAGCGCAGCACCATCAAGTAGCGGTAGGCCGCGGGGTCCTCGTCATTGTAGGCGGCAAACCAGCCTCCCGGCGTCGCCTGCCGACCGTGCTCGACGGTCGCTCCGGCCACGCCTGCGCTCAGGCTACCTGCCATAGTCGAAGGCTGCGCCACTTGTGACCTCATCCCAATCTCCTCGCACGAGTCACAGTCCCTTGATTAAGGTTGTGCGTGAAATTCAAGTCGTCCAATTTTTTGTTTGTACATCTTGTTCAAGATGATCTCTGTTTACTCTAAAAGTACTACAATACGCGCAATCAAGCGGGAAATATGCTAAGAAAAGCGCGCGCGAATGGCGAACTGCAGGAAGAATCTACAGACAAGCCTGGGCAATCAATCTCGCAAATCTAAGGTAATCAAGAACCATGCCAGCGCCCATGCAGCCTGATCGGCGACAGCCGGAGCACGGACCCGGCTGGTCCTTCAGCCGCATGGTGCTTCTTCATGAACTTCTGATCATGGCGCTTGGTTCCGTCACCGCCGGCGGCTCGCGCTTCGGCCGGGAGCCTCGTAAGATCGAGCGCAAGCAACCTCGAGCCGACGGAGTGGGCGCCCGCCTTGGCCGCAGCCCGTGACAATCTCGGCCGGCAGCTGCGCCGCCTGGCGCCGCCCTGCCTCATGCTGCTCGCGGCCGGCCTGCTGGCGCTGTTCTGGCCACGCCTGGCGGCGCTGTTCGGCTGGCCGCCCGCCAGCGCCATCGCCCGCCTGGGCGGCCAGCTCACCCAGACGCTCGCCTGGCTGGCGGGCGCCTACGGCCTGATCCGCCTGCTCGCGATCCTGCTCTGGCAGGGCCTGATCCAGCGCCGCTCCGGCCGGCCGGTGCCGCGCCTGCTCAGCCATCTGGTCGCCGGGCTGATCTGGCTGGCGACCGGGCTTGGCGTGCTCGCCTTCGTGTTCGGCCAGCCGATCGCCGGCCTGGCCACGACCTCGGGCGTCGCGATCGCGATCATCGGCTTTGCCTTGCGCGACATCATCGCCAGCCTGTTCGCCGGCATCGCGATCAATCTCGATCGGCCCTATCAGATCGGCGACTGGATCGAGGCCGAGCCCGGCGTGGTCGGCCGGGTGGTCGAGATCAGCTGGCTGACCACCCGCGCGGTCACCCGCGATGGCATCGGCTTGGTGGTGCCCAACTCCAAGCTCGCGACCGCGCCCTTTCGCAACTACAACCAGCCGAGCGCCAGCTGGCGCGACCAGGTCGCGATCACCCTCGACCACGGCGAGCCTGGTGAACGGGTCGAGCGCATCCTGCTGGCGGCCATGAACGCGGTGCCCCAGGTGCGCGCCCAGCCGACCCCGCCGGACGTCAAGATCGAGGCGCTCAACGACTGGGGGACACGTTGGCAGGCCCGCTACTGGGTCGGCGACTATGGCGCCATGCCCGAGATCCGCTACGCCGTCTATCGCTCGATCCTGCGCCATCTGCAGCATGCCGGCATCCGGGTGCCCTATCCCAAGCGGGACGTGTTCGCGACCCGGCTGTCGGAGCGCCAGCGTGCCGAACGCCACCATCTGGACGAGATCCTGGCCGGCAACGAGCTGTTCGACCGCCTGCCGCCCGAGGAACTACGCCAGCTGGCCCTGCAGGCGCAGCCTTATGTCTGCCCGGCCGACCTGCCGATCGTCCAGGCCGGCGATCCGGGTGCTTCCCTGTTCGTGGTGGTGGAAGGGCTGCTGCGGGTGCTCCGGCCGACCGCCGATGGCGGCGAGAAGCAGATCGAGGAGCTGGGCCCGGGCGGCGCCTTCGGCCATCTGTCGCTGCTGACCGGGGCGGCGCGCACGGCGACCGTCGTGCCCTTTGGCGATGCGGTCGTCTACGAGATCACCAAGGCCGACCTCAAGCCGCTGCTGGAGCGCCATCCGGAGCTGGTCGAGCGCTGGGCCTGGCTGCTCGCCCACCGCCAGCTGCGCCGCCAGATGGCCGAGCGCGGTGCGGCCGAGGCGGCCGAGCCGGTCCTGTCATCGACCCAGCTCTGGCTCGCCCGCGTGCGCGCCTTCTTTGGCTTGACCGCGGACCAGCCGGGCCAGCGCCGCTCCTAGCCGCGGCCGGGGGCCGCCGCGCAGCAGCCGCAGCAGCGGCCGCTCGAGCCAGAGGTGGAAGGCGATGGCCACCGCGATGCAGGCCAGGAAGATGGCGCAAAACGCAACCGTGGCGCCGAGCGGCCCCGTCAGCCCGAGCGCCCGCATCACCTTGCAGAGCAGGCTGATCAGCGGATAGTGCAGCAGATAGAGAGCAAAGGAGGCCTCGCCGAGCAGCACGAAAAAGCTGCCGCCGACCCGCCAGCCGGCCGCTTCCGCCCGAACCAGGCCGAAGATCAGCAGCATGCTGCAGGCGCCATAGAGCAGGGTCCTGGCGACCGGCGGCAGCAGGCCCAAGCCCCAGGCCTGGCCAATCCCGAGGTTCAAGGCGTTCTGGACCAGCCCGATCAGCAAGAACAGGGCAGCGCCCCAGATCGCCAGCGCCAAGGGCCGGCGCACGGGCCAGGCGCGCTGGCTGAGCCAGGCGGTCGCCAGTCCGCCGGCGAACAGCAGGAAGTAGCGGGGCGCATGGATCGGCAGCAGCCCGCAGGTGCCGCCGATCAGCGGACAGGCGCCCAGCAAGACGGCGCCCAGGCCCAGCACCAGGAGCGCCAGGCGCAGATCGAGGATCGCCAGCGCCATGCAGGCGTAGAACACCATCTCGTATTGCAGCGACCAGGCGACGATGAGCACCGGGGCGCCGCTGCCGCCCACCACCAGCGGATCCTGCGGCACCAGCAGCAGCGACTTCAGCAACACCAGCAAGTCGTCCGGGACGCCATCGCGCAGGCCCGGCGTCGCATGCGCCACGGCGTAGACTGCGAGGAAGATCAGCCAGTACACCGGATAGATCCGGATTAGCCGGTTGCGCAGATAGGTTGGCAGCCGCTTCGGCTGGTTGAGGTCCTGGCCGTGCACCAGGGCAATGATGAAGCCGCTCAGCACGAAGAAGAACTCGACCCCAGCGACGCCGAAATGAAATGGGGCGGCGAACAGCGGCAGATCGAAATATTTCGGCGCCGCGATCGCGCCGCCTAGATGGTAGAGCGTGACCAGCGCCGCCGCGAGGCCGCGACAAATCTGCAGCGAGCGAAAGCGCAGCATGCCGCACGGGTCTCCTAGGGATCGGGGCTCAACCAAGGACATCGGGACGTCGGGCCGGGACTCGCCCTTGAGCCGTCGACGCCAGCAGTCTTACAACTTATGGTTTTATAATCCCGATCCGTAGGAGCACGCCACTGAATTCGCGAAGCCCGGCGGCGGGCTCAGCCCTTGGTCTTGCGCGGATCCTGCGGTGGATGATCGCCGTGGCGGTGCACCAGCCACCAGGCGCCGTCGATCCGCCGATAGACATGGGTGACCCGGATCAGCATGGGCGCCCGGCTGCCGTCGTCGACCACCACTTCGCCGCGCTCGAACCCGACGGTGTAGGCGACGTCGCCGCTCTGGTGGACGATCACGTCCTCCGGCACCAGGCCGCCGCTCTTGAAGCGGCTGCCGACCCAGCGGAAGGTCGCCATCAGTCGCTCATGGCCGCGCTCGATGGTGCCCCAAGCGCCGAACAGCGTGATGTCGTCCGAGCGCGCCCAGCAGGCCATGTAGGGCTCGGGATCGCCGTTGCCCATCGCCGCCAGCGCAGCCCGCACCTGCGCGCGCGCCTGGTTGAATCCTTCGTCCAGCTGCTCCGACATGGCTCCTCCTTCGGCCCGGAAGGCGCGGTCGACCGTCGCCGCTGGCCAAGGCTAGGGCGCGCAGCGCGGCCGGTCTGTGAACCTGGTCATAGCCAGGGCGGCTAGGAGGCGCCCGCCCCCGGCAGCGGCGCGAACACCGTGTCCGCCTCGATCGCCAGCACGTCGGCCGGGCGGGCGAAGGGCTCCGGCGCCGGCTCGCCCGGCTGGCGCGGCCGGCCAATGCGGGCGAAGAAATCGTCCAGCCCGTTGGCGGCGCCCGGCAGCATGGTCCAGAGCAGCTGGAGCTCGGCCGGGCCGGGATTGACGATCTTGTGGCGATGGCCGGCGCCGACGAAGGCGGTGGTGCCGGCCGCGAAGGGATGCACCTCGCCATCGACCAGGAGCGTGCCCTGGCCGGCATGGCAGAATAGGAGCTCGTCCTGGGCCGGATGGACATGCTCGCGGATGTAGCAGCCGGGGGCCACGACCTGGATGCCGCAGGCGAGCGCGTCGATGCCGGGCTGGCGCCGCGCCGAGATCCGGATCTCGACATGGCCATTGGCCGGCACCGGCTGCCAGAAGCTCTCGCCCTGGTCCGGCTGGACCACCGCCACCCGCGCCCCGCGCCCCTCGCTCATGCTCGTCTCCCTAGGCGGCCCTAGCCAGGCTCAGGACATCGCCTTGATGAAGCTCTCCGCCTCCTTGATCGAGGTCTCCATCTCCGCGATCAGGCTGGCGACCCGCCGCTCGATATCGCTGCGCTCGTCCTCGAGCGAGCCGATCGCCTTGGCATTCAGATTATGCTTCAAGAACAGCACCTGGTCCTCGAACAGCTCGAGCACCGGGTCCATCTTGTCCGCCGCCTTGTTCATCGCGGCGATCAGGTCGTCATAGCGGTCCTGGGTGGTCGCCAGCTGCTCGGCGCTGCGCCGGCGCAGGCTGGCATCCTGGTAGCGGTCGAGCTCGTCCGACCATTCGTCGAAGAGCGCGCCGGCGACGCCCTCGACCGCGGCGATCCGTTTGCGGACATCCGCGGCTTGGGCCTTGGCGTCGTCGTAGGAGGTGGAAAGCGCCTGGTAGCGCGCCTCCAGCTCGCCGCCCTTGAAGTCGACCACCGACTGGAACTGCTCGAGCGCGGAGCGGAATTCCTGCTGCGCCTCCTGCTGCGAGCCGCGCGCCGCGTCGACCCGCTGGACCAGGAGATCCCGCTTGGGCACGCCCAGCCGCTCCAGCGCGCCAAAATAGGCGGACTGGCAAGCCGGCAGCGCCAGCAGCACGAGCAGAGCCGTCGCGAGCGGCAAAAGCCGGAAATGGCGCATCATCGATCCTTCATCTGGTGCGGAAGCCGGTGATAGCAAAGCCGGGGCCTGCCTGGCCAGCCGGCACGGCGCGGCAGAATGGCGGCGGCGGGCAGCGGTGCCGAACCTGTCGCCTGCCCTTGACAACGACCGGGCCGATGGGATGTTCCTGCCCATGCGCGTCGCAAGGGCCTCCGGCTCGACTGGCGCTTGGCCCATGTCCGCATTTGTAGGAACCCCCCGATGGAGTCCATTGCCGCGCTGCTTGTCGATCCGACCGCCTGGGCGGCGCTCGCCACCCTGATCGCGATGGAGGTGGTGCTCGGCATCGACAACCTGATCTTCATTTCGATCCTGACCAACAAGCTGCCGGAGGAGCAGCGCGCCAAGGCCCGGCGGATCGGCATCGGGGCCGCCTTGATCCTCCGCCTCGCCTTGCTCGGCACGGTCGCCTACATCGTGCAGCTGACCGAGCCGATCTTCGAGGCCTTCGGCCATGGCTTCTCCTGGCGCGATCTGATCCTGATCGCGGGCGGCCTGTTCCTGGTCTGGAAGGCGACCAAGGAGATCCACCACAGCGTCGATCCCGATCACGGCCCGGACCTGTTCGAGGGCAAGACCGTGACCTTGACCTTCGCCGGCGCGATCGGGCAGATCCTGGTGCTCGACCTGGTGTTCTCGATCGACAGCATCATCACCGCGGTCGGCATGACCGATCACATCCCGATCATGGTCATCGCCGTGCTGGTCGCCGTGACCGTGATGCTGGTGGCGGCCGATCCGCTCGCCAACTTCATCCAGCGCCATCCGACCGTGGTCATGCTGGCCTTGGGCTTCTTGATGATGATCGGCATGACCCTGATCGCGGATGGCTTCGGCGCCCATGTGCCGAAGGGCTACATCTACGCCGCCATGGCCTTTTCGACCGCGGTCGAGGTCCTCAACATCTTTTCCCGCCGCGCCCAGCGTGGCAAGCAGCCTGACCAGCCAGCGGCGCAGCCGCCCGCCGCGCCAGCCAAGCCCGACGCCGCCCGGGCCCGCTCGCTGCCTCACTGAGCCACCGCCCAGCCGCCGGCGC
>CADEGR010000010.1:55158-56751 GCA_902826935.1 uncultured Alphaproteobacteria bacterium
TCGTTCACGTATTCTCGAATTATGGAAACGAAGCAGGCAGTCGAGGCATTTGCCGCCCTCGCCCATGGCACCCGGCTCGAGGTGTTCCGGCTCCTGGTGCGGGAGGGGCCGGATGGCCTGGCGGCCGGGCGGATCGCGGTGGTTTTGGGCGTGGCGCCGCCGACGCTTTCGAGCCACCTGGCCCAGCTGGAGCGCGCCGGCCTGGTGACCTCGCGCCGGGTCGAGCGGTTCGTCTACTACGCCGTCGATGTCGAAGGCACGCGGCGGCTGCTCCGCTACGTGACCGAGGATTGCTGCCAGGGCCGGCCGGCGTTGTGCGGCGACCTCCTGGCGGCCGGCGCTTGGTGCGAATGAGCCATCCAGGGGAGGCAGCCATGGCGGCCAGGCTCTACCAGGTTCTGTTCCTGTGCACCGGCAACTCGGCGCGCAGCATCATGGCGGAATGCGCGCTGAACCGGCATGGCGCCGGCAAGTTCCAGGCCCACAGCGCCGGCAGCCACCCCAAGGGCGCGGTCCATCCGATGGCCCTGCAGCTGCTGCGCCAGTTCAACTACCAGACCGCCGGGCTGCGCTCCAAGGACTGGCAGGAGTTCGCGCGGCCCTGCGCCCCCGAACTCGATTTCGTGTTCACGGTCTGCGCCAACGCGGCCGGCGAGGTCTGCCCGATCTGGCCCGGTCAGCCGATGACCGCGCATTGGGGCGTCCCGGACCCGGCCGCCTTCGTCGGCCCGGCCCAGCAGCAGCTGGCGAAGTTCAAGGATGCGTACTTCCAGCTGGAGCGGCGGATCTCGATCTTCGTCAATCTGCCGCTGGCCGCGCTCGACCAGCTGAGCCTGCAGCAGCGCCTCGATGCCATCGGCCGCACCCGCGACGAGGCTGGCAGCGCTGCATGAGCGCCGTCGCTTACGACCTGCCGCGCCGGCTGGCGGCCGAGCTGCTGGGCAGCGGGTTGCTCCTGGCGACCGTGGTCGGCTCCGGAATCATGGCCGAGCAGCTGGCGGGCGGCAATGGCGCGATCGCCCTGCTCGGCAACACCCTGCCCACCGGGGCGATCCTGGTGGTTCTGATCCTGATGCTGGGGCCGATCTCTGGGGCCCATTTCAACCCGGCCGTGACGCTCGCCTGCCTGGTCCAGCGTCAGCAGGGCGCCCCCGCCGCGCTCGCCTACGTCCTGGCCCAGATCATCGGCGCCATCCTCGGCACCTGGTGCGCGCATCTGATGTTCGAGCAGCCGCTGCTCATGCTGTCCGCGACCGCGCGCACCGGCCCCGGCCAGTGGCTGGCCGAGATCGTCGCCACCTTCGGCCTGCTCGCCACCATCCTCGCCTGCGTCCGCCATCGGGCCGAGGCGGTGCCCTACGCGGTCGGCCTCTACATCACCGCCGCCTACTGGTTCACCGCCTCGACCTCGTTCGCCAATCCCGCCGTGACCATCGCCCGCAGCCTGACCGACACCTTCAGCGGCATCCGCCCGATCGACGCGCCCGCCTTCATCCTCTGCCAGATCGTGGGCGCGCTGCTCGCCACCTGGCTGTTCGCCTGGCTGCAGAGCCCGAGCACCGCCCGGCCGGCGGCCATCGCCGCCAGCGCGGC
>CADEGR010000010.1:56851-62533 GCA_902826935.1 uncultured Alphaproteobacteria bacterium
CCGGTTCGGCGCATAATCCGAGGCGCGCCGCCGTGGCGCCCTGCCGGAGCCTGCGCCATGACCGATGCCGCCTATCCCCGCGATCTTGTCGGCTATGCCGGCCAGCCGCCCCATGCGCAATGGCCGGGCAGCGCCCGTCTCGCTTTGTCCTTCGTCCTCAATTACGAGGAGGGTGGCGAGATGTGCCTCCTACATGGCGACCGGCAATCCGAGAGCTATCTGCATGAGGTGCCGGGCGGGCCGCCGCTTGAGGGCCAGCGCAGCCTGACCATCGAATCGATCTACGACTATGGCGCCCGCGCCGGCTTCTGGCGCCTGCGCCGGCTGTTCCTCGAGCGCGGCCTGACGCTCACCGTCTACGGCGTCGGCATGGCGCTGGAGCGCAACCCTGAGGCCGCCCGCGCCATGGCCGAGGCGGGCTTCGAGGTGGCGAGCCACGGCTATCGCTGGATTGACTATCAAAATGTGCCCGAAGCTATCGAGCGCGAGCATCTGCGCTTGGCGATCCAGGCGATCGAGCGGACCACCGGCCAGCGGCCGGTCGGCTGGTACACCGGCCGGCTCGGCCCCAACACCCGCCGGCTGGTGGTCGAGGCGGGCGGCTTCCTCTACGATTCCGACTCCTATGCCGACGATCTGCCCTACTGGGAGCAGGTCGCCGGCCGCCCGCATCTGATCATTCCCTACACCCTCGACAACAACGACATGAAATACGCCGTCCAGAACGGCTTCGGCACCGGCGAGGACTTCTTCGCCTACCTTAAGGACGCCTTCGACGTGCTCTATGCCGAAGGCCAGGACCGGCCGAAGATGATGTCGGTCGGCCTGCATTGTCGGCTGGCCGGCCGGCCCGGCCGGGCCGCGGCGCTGGCCCGCTTCCTCGACTACGTCCAGGGCCACCAGCGGGTCTGGATCACCACCCGCGCCAAGATCGCCCGCCACTGGCACAAAGCCCATGCGCCCGCCCGGGCGCCGGCCCCGGCGCAGCCAGCAACGCCCGGCGCCGAGCCGCACCCCGCCTAGGCGCAGCCACGCGAGCCGCGCCACTGGCAGCCCGACCGCGCCAGCGCTCCGGGAACCGCCGGCCGGCGCGGCCGTTCTCATCCACAGGACGCCCCGGTCATGCCAACCGCCGTGGGCGTCCTTCTTTCCCCGTCACGCCACGCCTGCAGGAGCGCCATGACCGACCCCTCGCCGCCCGTCGAGCCACCGCCCGAGATCCCACCCGGCCGGCCGATCGAGGACCCCGTTCCAGATGTACCCGACGCTCCGCCCGAGCCCCCACCCGGCTTTCCAGACGACGACCCCTCGCCCGTGATCCCCGGCGACACGCCGCAGGAGTTCCCCGAAGACCCGGACCAGCGCCCCGATCAGCCGAGCCTCTAGGGGCCGCAAAACCGCGCCGTCTTCACGCTTTTTACACCAAGAGGTCTTACCAATTCGTCAATGTCAGTCGCTTAGGCTGGGCAGCGACACTCGAATTGGGAGACCTTGCATGCTGATCCGCAGCCTCGCCGTTCTGTTCGTGCTGGTCAGCACGCTTGGCAGCTTGACTCTGCTCGGCGCCGATTTCGGCGGCAGCACGGCCGAGACTGCGGGATCGGCCGCGTTTCTGGTGCCGAGCCAAACTTCCGGCAGCTACGAGGCGCCGCTGCCGCCGCGGCCGGCGGTCGATCCCTTGCCCCGGCCCGCGCTGCGGCCGCTTTGAGCTACACGTTGAACCGGAAGTGCATCACGTCGCCATCCTTGACGATGTAGTCCCGCCCTTCCTGGCGCATCTTGCCGGCCTCCTTGGCGCCCGTCTCGCCGTTGCAGGCGACGTAGTCATCGAAGGCGATGGTCTCGGCGCAGATGAAGCCGCGCTTGAAGTCGGAGTGGATCACCCCGGCCGCATCGGCGGCGTTGGTGCCGCGGGTGATCGTCCAGGCGCGCGCCTCCTTGGGCCCGGCAGTGAAATAGGTGATCAGGCCGAGCAGGTCGTGGCCAGCCCGGATCACGCGCTCCAGCCCGGGTCGCTCCAGGCCCATCGAGGCCAGATATTCGGCCCGATCCTCGGCCGGCAGCTGGGCGAGCTCGGCCTCGATCGCGGCCGAGACCACGACCACCCCGGCGCCATCCGCCGCCGCCCTGGCCGCGACCTTGGCTGACAGCGCGTTGCCGTCCGCTGCCGAGGCCTCGTCGACATTGCAGACATAGAGCACCGGCTTCGCGGTCATCAGGGTCAGCTGGCGAAACGCCTCCTCGGCGCCCGAGGGCGGCGTGAAGGCGCGCGCTGGCCGGCCGGCGGCCAGCATCGGCAGCAGCGCCTCGATCAGGCCCAGCTGGAGCTTGGCCTCCTTGTCGCCGCCCTTGGCGCGCTTGGCCAAGCCGTCCGCCCGCTTCTCGAGCGAGGCGAGATCGGCCAGCATCAGCTCGGTCTCGATCAGCTCCAGATCGCGCAACGGGTCGACCTTGCCCTCGACATGGGTGACATCGTCGTCCTCGAAGCAGCGCAGCACCTCCAGGATCGCATCGACCTCGCGGATCGAGGCGAGGAAGCGGTTGCCCAGCCCCTCGCCCTTGGATGCGCCGCGCACCAGCCCGGCGATGTCGATCACCTCGAGCTGGGTCGGGATCACGCTCGCCGACTTGGCGATCCTGGCCAGCAGATCGAGCCGCTCGTCGGGCACTGGCACACGGCCGAGATTGGGCTCGATCGTGCAGAAGGGATAGTTCGCCGCGGCCGCCGCCGCGGTCGAGGTGAGCGCGTTGAAGAGCGTCGACTTGCCGACATTGGGCAGGCCGACGATGCCGCAATTGAACCCCAAGGCTGCTTCTCCGTGGCCGGGCGCCGCCAGGCGCGGCCCTTGATGTCGCGTGGCGCGCCCGCCGAATCAAGGAGTTTCGGCTGGCCCGGGCTTGTCGGGCTTCGGCTGATCCGGCTTCGGCCTGTCCGACTTGGGCTGGTCCGGCTTGGCCGGCTTCTCCTTGGCCGGGCTGGTGCGCAGCGCCACCTTGTTCATGGCGCCGGCATCGTCGCCCGCGACCAGGAGCGGTGCCGCCTCGACCAGAGCGTCCAGGAGCGGCTGCAGCCAGGTCTGATCCTCGGCCGTGAAATTGCCGAGCACATGGCCGGTCACCAGCTCCTTGTGGCCCGGATGGCCGATCCCGATCCGCAGCCGCTTGAAGTCCTTGGCGCCCAGCCGCGCCGCGATCGAGCGCAGGCCGTTATGGCCGGCCACGCCACCGCCCAGCTTGATCCGGATCTTGCCGGCGGCGAGATCCAGCTCGTCATGGCAGACCACGACCTGATCGAGCGGCAGCTTGTGGAAGCGCACCGCCTGCTGCACCGCCTCGCCCGAGAGGTTCATGAAGGTCTGCGGCTTTTGCAGCAGCACCTTCTGCTCGCCGATCTGGCCCTCGGCCAGGAGGCTCTGCCATTTGCCGCGCCAGGGGCCGAAGCGATAGGCCTCGGCCAGCCGGTCGGCCAGCATGAAGCCGACATTGTGGCGCTGGCGGGCATAGGCGCTGCCCGGATTGCCCAGCCCGACCAGGAGCAGCATGGCGCAGCCGGCCCGCCGGCCTAGCGCCGGCCAGGCGCAGTCGGCCGCGGCTCAGCCAGCGGCCGTGCCCTCGGCGCCAGCCTCGCCCTCGGCGCCCTCGGCCTCATCGGCGCCGCCGCTCGGCGCCGCGATGGTCGCGATCGTGAAGTCGCGATCGGTGATCGCCGGACGCACGCCCTCGGGCAGCGGCACATGGCTGATATGCAGGCTGGCGCCGATATCCGCCCCAGCCAGATCGAGGGTGATGAACTCCGGAATCGAATCGGCCGGGCAGACCAGCTCGACCTCGCGCCGCACGATGTTGAGGACGCCGCCACGCTTCAGACCGGGCGACGCCTCCTCGTTCAGGAAGTGCACGGCCACCTCGACATGGACCGTGGCACCGGCCGACACCCGCACGAAGTCGATATGGATCGGCTCGTCGGTGACCTTGTCGAGCTGGATCTCGCGCGGCAGCACCCGCAGCTGCGCGCCATCGAGCGCGACGCCGAGCAAGCTGCTGTGGAAGCGCGCGTTCTGCAGCTCGCGGCGCAAGGCGCGCGCCTCCAGCGACACCAGCTGCTGCGGCTGGCCTTCGCCATAAATCACGCCGGGCACGCGGCCGGTCCGGCGCAAGGCGCGGTTCGCGCCCTTGCCGACGGCGCTGCGCGGCTCAGCCAACAAGGTGGTCATCTCGGCCATGATCGTCTCTTTTCCCAGCCTTGGCGGGCGCTGCTGCGGGGCCGCCTCAATCGAACAGGCTCGATACCGAGCTCTCGTCGCTGATCCGCCTGATCGCCTCACCGATCAGGGGGGCCACGCTCAGCTCGCGGATCTTGCCGCAAACCTTGACCGCCTCGGTCGCCCGGATGCTGTCGGTGATCACCAGCGTGTCCAGCGGGCTGGCGCTGATCCGCGCCACCGCGCCGGCCGACAGCACGCCATGGGTGACGTAGGCGACCACCGCCGTGGCGCCTGCATCGAGCAGCGCCCTGGCGGCATTGCACAGCGTGCCGGCGGAATCCACGATGTCGTCCACCAGCACGCAACGCCGGCCGGCGACGTCACCGATCACGTTCATGACCTCGGACACGCCGGCCCGCTCGCGCCGCTTATCCACAATCGCCAGGCCAACGTCAAGGCGCTTGGCGATGCCCCGCGCCCGGCCGACCCCGCCGACATCCGGCGACACGATGATCAGCTGGTTCGGATCGTAATGCTCGCGCAGATCCTTGGCGATCAGCGGCGCCGCATAGAGGTTGTCGACCGGGATGTCGAAGAAGCCCTGAATCTGGTCCGCGTGCAGATCCATGGACAGGATCCGATGGGCGCCGGCCACGGTGATCAGATTGGCGACCAGCTTGGCCGAGATCGGGGTCCGGGGTGCCGTCTTCCGGTCCTGTCGGGCGTAGCCGAAATAGGGGATGACCGCGGTCACCCGGCGCGCCGAGGCCCGGCGCAGCGCGTCCTGGCAGACCAGGAGCTCCATCAGATTGTCGTTGGCCGGGTAGGACGTCGACTGGATCAGGAACACGTCCTCGCCGCGGACGTTCTCGTGGATCTCGACGAACACCTCCATGTCGGCAAAGCGGTGCACGCTCGCCTCGGTCAGCTTCATGCCGAGAAAGCCGGCGATCGCCTCGGCGAGCGGCCGATTGCTGTTGCCAGCTAGCAGTCTCATGCGACGCATCCTCCAGCGCAGCTCAGAGCGGGCGCAGATCTAGCAAGGCAGGTGCCGGAAGTAAACTTGAGGCTGCCCGGCCGGCGCTCACAGAAAGCAGGTGGCGAGCAAGCCCAGCAGCAAGAACATGAGGAAAAAGGCGAGATGCGGCATCGTGCTCCGCCCGCTTCAGCGCACCACCAGCTCGAGCGGCGCCTGCGAGAGCGGCTCGGCACCGGCCGCGGTCACCAGCGAGGTCCGGCCCAGGGTCATCGCCAAGCCCGCCGCGCTGTCCATCAGGATCATGTGCAGGAAGAACACCATGCCCGGCGCGATCGTGACCGGGTTGCCGGCATAGAACATTGGCCAGTCCATCCACGACGGCGCATAGGTCGCGCCCAGGGCGTAGCCGCAGGCGTTCAGCCGATGGGCGCGCATGCCATGGCCGTCCATGACCCTCGCATGGGCATCGAACACGGCTCCCATGGTGGCGCCTGGCCG
>CADEGR010000011.1:0-5410 GCA_902826935.1 uncultured Alphaproteobacteria bacterium
CGTTGAAGACGTCCGGGTGGGCCTTCTCGACCTCGTCGAACAGGATCACCTGGTAGGGCCGCCGGCGCACCGCCTCGGTCAGCGCTCCGCCCTCCTCATAGCCGACATAGCCGGGCGGCGCTCCGATCAGGCGAGCGACCGCATGCTTTTCCATGTATTCGGACATGTCGATGCGGACCATCGCCTGCTCGTCGTCGAACAGGAATTGGGCCAGCGCCTTGCACAGCTCGGTCTTGCCGACGCCGGTCGGGCCCAGGAACAGGAACGAGCCCAGCGGCCGGTTCGGATCCTGCAGGCCCGCGCGCGCGCGCCGGACCGCGTTGCTGACCGCACGTACCGCGGCCAGCTGGCCGACCACCCGCTCCTGCAGCTTGGCTTCCATCTGCAAGAGCTTGTCGCGCTCGCCCTCCAGCATCTTGTCGATCGGGATGCCGGTCCAGCGCGACACCACCTGCGCGATGTCGGCCTGGGTCACGGCCTCCTGGACCATCTCCTGACCTTCGGCCGCCTCGGCCTCGGCAACCTTGCGCTCCAGCTCCGGGATCCGGCCATAGGCGATCTCGCCGGCGCGCGCCAAATCACCCTTGCGCTGGGCGACGATCAGCTCCTGGCGGCTCTGATCGAGCTGCTCCTTCAGCGTCTGAACCGCGGCGAGCTTGCCCTTCTCGTCCTGCCACTTGGCGGTCAGCTCGGCCGATTCCTGCTCCAGCTCGGCCAGCTCCTTCTCGAGATTGACCAGCCGGTCGCGCGACGCCTTGTCGGTTTCCTTCTTCAGCGCCTCGCGCTCGATCTTGAGCTGGATGATATGCCGATCCAGCTCGTCGATCGCCTCCGGCTTGCTATCGATCACCATGCGCTTTCGGGCCGCGGCCTCGTCGACCAAATCGATCGCCTTGTCGGGCAGGAAGCGGTCGGCGATGTAGCGGTTGGACAAGGTCGCCGCCGCGACGATCGCATTGTCGGTGATCCGCACGCGGTGATGCAGCTCGTACTTCTCCTTGAGGCCGCGCAGGATCGAGATGGTGTCGGCGACGTTGGGCTGGCTCACCAGGACCGGCTGGAAGCGCCGCGCCAGGGCCGCATCCTTCTCGATATGCTTCCTGTATTCATCGAGGGTGGTGGCGCCGATGCAATGCAGCTCGCCGCGTGCCAGCGCGGGCTTGAGCATGTTGGACGCATCCATGGCGCCCTCGGCCTTGCCAGCGCCCACCAGCGTGTGCAGCTCGTCGATGAACAGGACGACGTCGCCCGCACCATGGGTGACTTCCTGGAGCAAGGCCTTAAGCCGCTCCTCGAACTCGCCCCGGTACTTCGCGCCGGCGACCAGGGCGCCCAGATCGAGCGCCAGGATCCGCCGGTCGCGCAGGCTCTCCGGCACGTCGCCATTGACCACGCGCTGGGCCAGGCCCTCCGCGATCGCGGTCTTGCCGACGCCCGGCTCGCCGATCAGCACCGGATTGTTCTTGGTCCGGCGCGAGAGCACCTGGATCACCCGGCGGATCTCGTCGTCGCGGCCGATCACCGGGTCGAGCTTGCCCTCGCGCGCCAGCTCGGTGAGATCGCGGGTATATTTCTTGAGCGCGTCATAGCCCTGCTCGGCCGAAGCGCTGTCGGCGGTTCGGCCCTTCCTGACCTCGTTGATGGCGCTATTGAGGTTCTGCGCGGTGACGCCCGCCTGCTTCAGCGCCTCGCCAGCGCCCGTGCCGGCGGCCATGGCCAGCGCCAGCAGCAGCCGCTCGACGGTGACGAAGCTGTCGCCGGCCTTCTTGGCGATCTGCTCGGCCTGGTCGAACAGGCGCGCGGTCTCGGGCGCCAGATAGAGCTGGCCGGCGCCGCTGCCCTCGACCTTGGGCTGCTTGGCAAGGGCGGCTTCGGTCGTGGCCAAGGCGCGCGCCGGATCGCCGCCGGCGGCCCGGATCAGATTGCCGGCCAAGCCCTCCGGATCGTCCAGCAGCACCTTCAAGAGATGCTCTGGCAGAAATCGCTGATGGCCGCTGCGCAGCGCCAAGCCCTGCGCCGATTGAACGAAGCCGCGGCTGCGCTCGGTATATTTCTCGAAGTCCATGGGCTCACGCTCCCCAAGATGGCCGTCCGATCGGCCGGTCCGCCGACCGCACCGAAGCTCTTGCCTTCTATGTGGTCACGGACCGCATCTGCACAAGATTTAGGCAGACGACAAAATGCGCTTATTCTTCGATCAATTGCGGTCCGTGCCGGATCAACAAGCAACGGTCGATGCCCGCTAGATCGGGCTCGATCGCGCTCACCACAAGACCGGCCGCGCGCGCAAGGTCGCTGACCTCGCCTGCTTGCCCCTCGCCCATCTCCAGCGCGGCCCAACCTTCCGGCGCCAGCAGCCGAGCGACATCGGGCAGCAGGGCACGATAGGCGTCAAGGCCATCCTGGCCGGCGGCCAGCGCCAAGCGCGGCTCGAACTTGGCGACCTCCGGCTGCAGCTGGTCGAGCTGGGCGCTTGGAATGTAGGGCGGATTGCTCACGATCAGATCGAAGCGGCCCTGGAGCGCCCTGCCCCAGCTGCCCCGGATGAGCCGGCAGCGCGTCGCCAGGCCCAGGCTCCGGGCATTGTCCGCGGCCAGGGCGAGAGCCGCCGCGCTCAGATCCACGCCGACCCCGGTCGCCGCCGGCAGCTCGCCAAGGAGCGCCAGGAGCAGGCAGCCGGATCCGGTGCCCAGATCCAGGATCCGCAAGGCGGCATCCCGAGGCTGCTGCCGCTGCAGCAGTGCCGCCACCAGCGTCTCGCTGTCCGGCCGCGGCACCAGCACAGCTGGACTTACCGCCAGGCGCAGGCTCCAGAACTCGCGCTCACCCAGCATATAGGCCATCGGCTCACGGGCCCTGCGCCGCTCGACCAGCTGCATGAACCGGCCAACGAATGCCGGCTCGACCTGAGCCGGCCAGCCGGCCAGCAAGCGGGCACGGCTGGTCCCCATCACATGCGCCAACAGCAGCCAGGCCTCGCGTTCGGGCGCTTCGACGCCGGCCGTCGCGAGCTGCCGCGCGGCCGCTCGAACCAACGCCCGTGGTGCCTCACCGTGACTTGTTTGCAACTTATGGGTCATTCAAAAAAGTCATTATCTACAGCAGCTTATCGTCCTATGCATGGTCGATCGGACACACCTTCGCGATTGCTGGCCAAGCAGCAAACCAAAGCCGTGGCGAGCCAGCCAAGATGGGACTAGGATCTGCCGCTTCTGACGCAGCCCGATGCCGGAACAAGGGGGATCTTAATGCGACTCACCTGGCTCGGCCATTCCGCCTGTCACCTGGATGTGGCCGGCAAAAGCGTTTTGATCGACCCTTTTTTTACCGGCAATCCCAAATATCCCAGCGGCTTCGAGGATCGGCTCGAGCGCGTCGACTTCATCGTCGTGACCCACGGCCACTCCGATCATCTGGGCGATACCGCGCGCCTTGCCAAGAAATACGACGCCGTGGTGGTCGCGATGTTCGAGATCTGCTCCTACCTCGGTGCGCAAGGTGCAGCCAAGGCCGAGCCCATGAACATCGGCGGCACGATCGAGCGTGATGGCCTGAGCTTCACCATGGTCAACGCGCAGCACAGCTCGGCCCTGATCGAGGACAATGGCCGCCCGCTCACCATGGGTGATCCGGCTGGGTTCGTGATCAAGTCGGCGGAGCCGACCGTCTACCATGCGGGCGATACCGAGATCTTCTCCGACATGGCGCTGATCCAGCGGCTCCATCAGCCCAAGATCGGCATGATCCCGATCGGCGACCGGTTCACCATGGGGCCGAGCTCGGCCGCCCTGGCCTGCAACGAGTTCCTGGATCTAGAAACCATCTTGCCGATCCATTGGGGCACGTTCGGTCTCCTGACCGGCGATGCCGCCACCTTCCAATCCTTGGTCAAGCGCGGACGGGTGCTCATGGTCGAGCCCGGCGCCGCGGTCGAGCTGTGAGGCGACGAACATGAGCTGGCTGAAACTCCGCGCCGCCCGTAGCAAGGACGCCGAAGAAATTGCCACGGTGCAGTGGGAGTCCTGGCGGACCGCCTATCTGGGGCTGTTGCCGCACGAGCTGCTGATGGGCTTCGCACAGAGCCAGAATGCCAGCTTCTGGCACAAGACGGTGGCCGGCGCGCGCGATGGCGGCAAGGTGCTGGTCGCGGAGTCCGATGGCGAGATCATGGGCTTCATCAGCGCCGGCCCGATTCGCGGCCGAGTGCCGGACTATCACGGCGAGTTCTATGCACTCTACGTCCTGCCAGAAGCGCAAGGCTGCGGCGTCGGCACGGCGCTGATCGCTTACGCCGCGAAGTCCCTGGTGCGGGAGCGCTTCATCAGCGCCGCGGTCTGGGTGCTGGAGGGCAATGAGATGGGCCGGCGCTTCTACGAGCGGCTGGGCGGCACGCCGCTCGGCATGGCCAAGGCCCTGTCCTACCAGGGCAAGCGCTATCCGGCGGTGCGCGAAATCGCCTATGGCTGGCCGGATCTGCGCCGCGCCAGCTGGCTGGTCGACGAGCCCGACCGCCGCTGAGCGCCGATCAGCCGGCCAGCGCCGCCGCCGCATGGTGGAGCGGCCGGAGGGCGGCATAGGCCGGCTGGTAGACCGTCCGATACTGGGCGGCATAGTGCTCGCCCCAGCCGGGCACCGGATCGATCTGACGAAAGCCCAGCTGCAGCCCTGCCCGGGCGGCTGACGCATCCGGCCACAGGCCGGCCGCCAGCCCGCCCAGCAAGGCCGCCCCCAGCGCAGTGGCCTCGGCCATCTCGGCCGCCAGGATCGGCCGGCCATAGACCGACGCCTTGATCTGCATCAGCAACGGATTTTGGGTATTGCCGCCGATTGCGGTTATCCGGCGGATCGGCGGCAGGTCGGGCAGCTCGATCAAGGTGTCGAGAGTCTGGCGGGCCTCGAAGGCAAGGCCTTCCAGGATCGCCCGGTAGAGCATGGCGGCCGTGCTATCCGCCGCCAGGCCGAACCAGGCGCCGCGGGCCAGCGCATCGGGCACCGGCGAGATGCGGCCGCGCAGGTCGGGCAGGAAGCCGACGCCATGGCAGCC
The DNA here is from genome assembly GCA_902826935.1 of uncultured Alphaproteobacteria bacterium. GTDB lineage: Bacteria > Pseudomonadota > Alphaproteobacteria > Geminicoccales > Geminicoccaceae > CADEGR01. The sequence goes on from CADEGR010000011.1 coordinate 5,045, forward strand.
AGGCGGACAAGCGCTCGCGCGCGCGATCAGCTCGGCATGGGGCAGCGTCTCCGCGAACAGGCTGCGGAACCACTCGACCGAGGCGCCGGACGCCGGGAAGCCGCCGAAGATGTAGTTGGTGAACCGGTCACCGATCGCGGCCAGGCCCTGGCTGTAGCCGCGCCGGCCGAGTTCCGGTGCCAGATGCGGCCCGGGCAGCGGCATGGTGATCGCCTCGGCGGTGCCCATCGAATCCAGGACCACGCCCGGCTCGAGCGCGCCGACCGCGAACGCGCCGACCAGATGGTCGTGGCCACCGACGCCGATGGGCGTGCCGACCGGGAGGCCGGTCGCCTGGCTCGCCTCCGGCAGCACCGTGCCGAGCCG
>CADEGR010000011.1:5510-21892 GCA_902826935.1 uncultured Alphaproteobacteria bacterium
CGCCTCGACTTCGGCCATCGGCCGCTCGTCATACCAGGCGATCACCGGGCCGGTCGGCTGCCCAGCGCGATCGAGCGTGACCAGCGCCTCGCCAAAGCTGGCGATCGCGACGCCGGCGATCCGCGCCGGCTGGTCCAGCTGGCCGATCGCCGCGCGGCAGGCGCTGGCGGTCGCCTGCCAGAGCCCTTCGGCGTCATGCTCGGCCCAGCCGGGCCGCGGCTGCGTGGTCGGCGTGGGCGTGCTGCCGGTCGCGACGCAGCGGCCGTCGGGGGTGCAGATCAGGACGCGGACGCGCGAGGTGCCGGCGTCGATGCCGACCAGGAGGGGGGCTGCGGCCATGGCTGCAGGTCAGGCCAGCAGCTCGGCCGCCTCGTCGACGCTGCCGTCGGCGTGGATCAGATGGCGCAGCGCCGCCACCATCTTGGCCGGATTGGCGCTCTGCCAGATATTGCGGCCAAACACCACACCCTTGCCGCCGGCATCCAAGGTATCCCGCACCACCCCCAGGACCGCGCGCTCGCTGGACATGCGTGGCCCGCCCGCGATGAGCACCGGTGCGGGACAGTTGCCGGTGACCCGCCGGAAGCTGTCGACGTCGCCGGTCGCATAGGTCTTGACGATGTCGGCGCCGTGCTCGAAGCCGAGCCGGCAAGCGGCCGCCATCGCCTCGGCATCGCCAGGATCCGGGATCCGCGCCGAAGGGCATGGCAGCGCTTCGACCATCAGCGGCATCTTGTTCAAGCAGTCGCGCGCCATCTCGGCGGTGATCGCCAGGGTGTCCAACTCGATCTCGGCGCCCATGAAGACCATGGTGCAGACGCCATCGACGCCCAGCGCTTCGGCATCCTCGATGGTGTGCAGGAGATGCCAGTCGGTGTTGCGCAGCCAGTCCTCGCGATACAGGCTGGGGCCGCCGTCGACCCGCAGCAGCGTCGGGATCCGGCCGATCAGGCGCTCGCGATAGTGCTTGATCACGCCATAGCTGGTCATGATCGCGTCGGCACCGGCCTCGATCACCTGGTCGATCACCCGCCCAGGCTCCTCGAGGCCGGCGACCATGCCCATGGCGCGGGCATGGTCCATCGCGACCACCAGATGCTTGGCGTGAATGTCGAAGCCCATGACGTCCCCCCGATGGCACCCCTTGGCGGAGCTTAGAGCGTCTGCCGCCGGGTGCAAAGCTGGGCCGGGCACCGGTCGCGCGGCCCCAGGCGGCCACGCCACGCCAGCCTGGCCAGCTCGCCTCATGCGCGAGACATCTTGACCGGAAGTGTCTTTTAGTCTTGATATCCCCTTCGGCTGGGCCAACCATAGGTTGCTGAAGATGCTCTCGCAGATCGACAACGCGATCCAGCAACGCCTGGGATTGCCCTATCTCTATCTGACCCGCGACTACAACATCCACAGCCGCTGCCGCTATTTGATCCACAAGCTGCGCCAGCTGCCAGGCAACGGCCTGCGCCTGCTCGATGCCGGCTGCGGCAGCGGCCTGGCGATCCGCCATCTGACGCGCAGCCTGCCCGGCAAGGTGACGGATTATGTCGGGATCGATCTGGCGGCGCGGCGCCTGGTGCCCCGCTATCGCAACCTGCGGCGCCTGCGGGTCGAGTTCCTGGACATCGCCCTCGATGACGACTGGTGGCTCGGCACCTTCGACGTGGTCTGGTGCTCGGAGGTGATGGAGCATCTGCTGAACGATCGCGGCCTGCTGGCGAAGCTCAAGGCGGCGCTCAAGCCCGGCGGCACGCTGCTGGTGACCGCACCGAGCCTGGACTTCGTCAAGCATGTCGGCCGCCATTATCCGCCAATCCTGCAGACCAGCCCGCGCCAGGATGGCGGCCATGTCCGCCACGGCTACCGGCGGGAGGACCTGGCGCGGCTGGCCGAGCAATGCGATCTGCAGCTGGTCACGGTGGCGGGCGTCAATCGGCTGACCGTGGCGCAGACGCGGGCGCGCTACGACAGTGCCGGGCTGCGCCGGGTGGTGGTCAATCTCCGCCAGAGCCTGCGCCATTGGCGCGGCCGCGATTTCGCCGAAGGCCAGGCCTTCCTGACCCAGCCGGAAGCGTTCCACTCCATCGCGGCGGAATTCCGCCGGCCGGTCGCCGAGCAGTCGCCTGAACCCAGCTGGCCGCGCGGCCGCGCGGATCTGTCGGCGCAGGCTCGACTTGCCGCCAGCTAGTCGTCGGGGACTCGAAGCTTAGATTATAATCATTTTACTTACATTTTATTTGACTTGATCTGATCGGCTGCGCGCGCCATGCTGCGGTTCTTTTTGCGGGGCCGGCGCCACTGCCCGCCTTCGTGCTCGCAGGCCGAGGAGCTTAGCTGGATGATGCCACGACCCATGGTGACCGCAGCATTGGCGCTGGTGGCCTGGCTGCCCTTGGCGTCGGCGCACGCCGCCGATGCCGTCGTCAACCTGTACTCGTCCCGCCACTACGACACCGATGACGCGATCTATGAGGCCTTCACGGCCGCTAGCGGGATCAAGGTCAATGTGATCGAAGGCGATGCTGACGAGCTGATCGAGCGGATCAAGGCCGAGGGCCGCAACAGCCCGGCCGATCTGTTCATCACGGTCGATGCCGGCCGGCTCTATCGCGCCGTCGAAGCCGACATCCTGCAGCCGGCGACCTCGCCCGTGCTGGCCGAGCGCATTCCCGCCGGGTTTCGCGATCCGGACAACCGCTGGTTCGGGCTGAGCAAGCGCGTCCGCGTGATCGTGACCGCCAAGGACCGGGTCCAGCCGAACGAGATCGGCCGCTACGAGGATCTGGCCGATCCCAAATGGCAAGGCCGCTTGTGCATCCGCACCTCGACCAACGTCTACAACCAGTCGCTGGTCGCCAGCATGATCGCGGCCGATGGCGAGGCGGCGACCGAGGCCTGGGCGAGCGGCCTGGTCGAGAACTTCGCCCGGCCGCCGCAAGGGGCCGATACCGATCAGATCCTGGCGGTGGCGGCCGGGGAGTGCGATGCGGCGCTTGCCAACCACTACTACCTGGTGCGCCTCCTGAGCTCGGACGATGCCGAGCAGAAGGCCGCCGGCGAGGCGGTCAACGTGGTGTTCCCCAATCAGGCAGACCGCGGCGCCCATGCCAATATCAGCGGCATCGGCCTGACCCGGCATGCGCCCAATCGCGACAACGCCGTCAAGCTCATGGAATTCCTGACCGGCGACGAGGCCCAGGCCAACTATGCCAAAGGCAATTCCGAATATCCCATCGTGGAGAGCGTGAAGCTGCCGCCGATCCTGGAGGCCCTCGGCAAATTCAAGGCCGCCGGCATCGACGCCAAGGTCTATGGCGGCAACAACGCCGCCGCGGTCAAGCTGATGGATCGGGTCGGCTGGCAGTAGCGGCGTCGGCGCGCGGCCGGGTCCGGGTGATCGCGCGGCTGAGCAGCACGACCGGCAGGATGCCCACCAGAACGATCGCCAAAGCGGCGGTGGACGCCTCGGCCAGGCGCTCGTCACCGGCGAACTGGTAGACGCGCACCGCCAGGGTCTCGAAGTTGAACGGGCGCAGGATCAAGGTGGCCGGCAGCTCCTTCAGGACATCGACGAACACGAGCACCGCTGCCGTGAGGAGCGTGCCGCGCAGCAGCGGCAGATGGACCCGCCAAAGGGTGCGCATCGGCCGATGGCCAAGGGTCCGGGCCGCGTCATCGAGATTGCGGTTGATCTTGCCGAGGCCGGCATCGAGCGCGTTGAGCCCAACGGCGAGGAAGCGGACCAGATAGGCGAAGACCAGCCCGGCAATCGTGCCGGTCAGCAGCAGGCCGCTCGAGATGCCGAGGCTCGCCCGCAGCCAGCCATCGATGGCGTTGTCGAGCTGCGCGAAGGGGATCAGCACGCCGACCGCGATGACCGCGCCCGGAATGGCGTAGCCCATCGCGGCAATGCGACCGGCGGTCTGCATGACCGTGTTCGGGCGCAGCCGCAGCCCATAGGCGACCACCAGCGCGCAGAGCACGATCACCGCGGCCGCAATCGCCGCCAGGCTGAAGCTGTTCCAGGCCAGACGCAGGAACCGGCCGGCGAGCAAGGCATCGCCGCCCTGCCAGGTGAGCACCAGCAGGGTCAAGACCGGCAAGGCGAAGCCCAGCCCGATCGGGAGCGCGCAGGCGGCCAGCGCCAGCCAGCGGCGCCAGCCGCGAAGCTCATAGCTCAGCAACGGCTTGGCGGCCGCGGTGTGGTCGTAGCGCGCCTCGCCGCGCGCGCTGCGCTCGAGCCACACCAGGCCGAACACGAACAGCATCAGGACCGCGGCCAGCTGGCCAGCGCCGGCCGGTTCGCCCAGCGCGAACCAGGTCCGGTAGATGCCGGTCGTGAAGGTGCTGATGCCGAAATACTGCACCGTGCCGAAATCCGCCAAGGTCTCCATCAGCGCGAGCGCGACGCCACCGGCGATCGCCGGCCGGGCCATTGGCACCGCGACCTCGATGAAATGCCGCCAGGGATTGCGTCCGAGCGTCCGGCAGACGTCCAAAAGGCAGCTCGACTGGCTGAGGAAGGCGGCGCGCGCCATCAGATAGACATAAGGGTAGAGGACCAGCGTCATGACCACGATCGCGCCGCCCAGCGAGCGGATCTGCGGGAACCAGTAGTCCTGGCGGGTCCAGCCGGTGGCGGCGCGCAGGGCGCTCTGCACGGGCCCGGCATATTGCAGGAGGTCGGTGTAGGTGTAGGCGATGATGTAGGTCGGCACCGCGAGCGGCAGCAGCAAGGCCCATTCGCACCAGGACCGGCCGGGGAAGCGGCACATGGTCACGAGCCATGCCGTGCCGACGCCCAGCACCGTCACGCCGACGCCGACACCGAGCGCCAACACCAAGGTGTTGCCGACGTAGCGGGCCAGCACCGTGCTGGCTAGGTGGGCCCAGATCTCGGCATCGGGTGCCAGCAGGCTGGCAAACACGACCAGGATCGGCGTCGCCACCGCCAGGGCCAGGGTCAGGCTGGCGAGCGTCCACCAGTCGAGGCGCGGCGCGCGCCGGGGCGTGCCCGATGCCAGCGTGGGATCGAAGGGAAAGCTGCCGCGCATTGTTCGAGCCAGCCGAACCTGGACCGGCCAATCCCCCAGTTACGAACCTAACCCTTTGTAACAACAAACGAAATTGCCGTCCAGCTCAGGCAATTTCGAGCCATCATAAGCGGCTAGCGGGCAGTTCATAATTGGTCGAGATCAAAACGCGGCCTACATGCGGCCACCTGCCTCGCTAGACGTCGAGGTTGGTGACCTTCAGGGCGTTCTGCTGGATGAACTCGCGGCGCGGCTCGACCACGTCGCCCATCAGGGTCGAGAAGATCTCGTCCGCCTCGTCGGCATGCTCGATCTTGACCTGGTAGAGGCTGCGGACCTCGGGATCGAGGGTGGTCTGCCAGAGCTGCTCCGGGTTCATCTCGCCCAGACCCTTGTAACGCTGGATCTGCAGGCCCTTGCGGGCAAAGGTCATCAGCCCCTCGACCAGGGCGAGCGGCCCGCCGATGGCACTCTCGGCCCCCTTGCGCTCGAGCACTGCCGGCCCGGCGAAGACCGGGCGCAACTTTTCCAGCATCGCGATCAGGCGGCGCGCCTCCGGCGTGCGGGCGACCCTCGGATCCAGCCGGTAGCGATCCCGCCGCTCACCACGCAGGCGGGTGAACGCCAGCGCCCCGTCCTCGTCGCGCACACCCTGCCAGGACTCGCCGTTGCCGCGGCTGAGCCGGCTGGCGATGCGGGCGGCGAACCCCTGCCCCGATGCCTGCTCGGACAGCGCATCCTCGGTCAGCGCACCCTCCAGGGCGGCCGCCTCGACCAGCTCGGCCGGCAGCCGGCGCTCCAGGGCGCGCAGCAAGGTGGTGGCACCGCGCGCATCGGCGACCAACGCCGCCAGCGCCTCGCCCGCATGGCTGACGCCATCGGCGCCCGTCAGCCGCGCATCCTCGAGGCTGGCCTTGATCAGGAACTCGTCGAGCGCCGGGTCGTCCTTCAGGTAGCGCTCGCTGTTGCCCCGCTTGATCCGATAGAGCGGCGGCTGGGCGATGAACAGATGGCCGGCTTCCACGATCGCCGGCATCTGCCGGTAGAAGAAGGTGAGCAGGAGCGTCCGGATGTGCGAGCCGTCGACATCGGCGTCGGTCATGATGATGATGCGGTGGTAGCGCAGCTTGGCGAGATCGAACTCGTCGCGGATGCCGGTGCCCATGGCGGTGATCAGCGTGCCGATCTCGCCCGAGCCCAGGATCTTGTCGAGCCGCGCCCGCTCGACATTCAGGATCTTGCCCCGCAAGGGCAGGATCGCCTGGAAATGCCGGTTGCGTCCCTGCTTGGCGGAACCGCCGGCGCTATCGCCCTCGACCAGGAACAATTCGGCCTTGGCCGGATCGCGCTCCTGGCAGTCGGCGAGCTTGCCGGGCAGGTTCGCGATATCGAGCACGCCCTTGCGCCGGGTCAGCTCGCGCGCCCGACGCGCCGCCTCTCGGGCGGCCGCGGCGTCGACCACCTTGGCAACGATGGTCCGCGCCGAGCCCGGATTCTCCTCCAGCCAGCGGGTCAGGCCCTCATTGACCAGCGCCTGCACGACCGGCTGGACCTCGGAGCTGACCAGCTTGTCCTTGGTCTGGGACGAGAACTTCGGGTCCGGCATCTTGACCGAGAGGACGCAGGTCAGGCCTTCCCGGGAATCCTCGCCGACCAGCGCGATCTTCTCGCGCTTCACCACGCCGCTTTCTTGGGCGTAGCCCTGGATGCAGCGGGTCAGCGCGGTCCGCAGGCCGGCCAGATGGGTCCCGCCATCGCGCTGCGGGATGTTGTTGGTGAAGCACAAGCAGGTCTCGTGATAGCCGTCGTTCCATTCGAGGGCCGCACTGATCTGGATGCCGTCGCGCTCGCCGGTGACGAAGATCGGGGGCGCGTGCAACGGCGTGCGGGCGCGATCGAGATAGGCGACGAAGGCCTGCAGCCCGCCGTCATAGTGGAGCACGTCCTCGACCGGCTCGGCGCCGCGCTCGTCGCGCAGCACGATGGTCACGCCAGCATTCAGGAAGGCCAGCTCGCGCAGCCGGTGCTCGAGCAGCTGATGGCTGAACTCGGTCTTGGTGAACACCTCGATCGACGGCATGAAGGTGATCTCGGTGCCACGCCGGCCCTCGGACGGTCCGCTCACGGCCAGAGGCGCCACCGGCTCGCCGCCATCCTTGAAGCGCATCATATGCTCATGCTGGCCGCGCCAGATGCGCAGCTCCAGCCATTCCGAGAGCGCGTTGACCACCGAGATGCCGACGCCGTGCAGGCCGCCCGACACCTTGTACGAGTTCTGGTTGAACTTCCCGCCAGCATGCAGCCGGGTCATGATCACCTCGGCCGCCGACACGCCCTCGCCGCCGTGGATATCGGTCGGGATGCCGCGACCATTGTCGCGCACGGTGATCGAGCCATCGGCGTTCAGCGCCACGTCGACCCGGTCGCAATAGCCAGCCAGCGCCTCGTCGATGGCGTTGTCGACCACCTCGAACACCATGTGATGCAGGCCGGAGCCGTCGTCGGTGTCGCCGATATACATGCCCGGACGACGCCGCACGGCCTCCAGCCCCTCGAGCACCTGGATCGAGGTGGAATCGTAGGTTTCCTCGGGCGCCGCTTCGGGCACGGCAGGGCTAGGCTGGATCATGGCAGGACAGCTTTGAGTTGCGGATCGAAAACCATTGAGCACGGTCGGCCAGCGGCTGGAAGATCGAGGCATCGGTGCCGGTCAGCCAGGCCTGGCTGCCCAGCTCCAACAGTTCGGCGAACAGATCGCCCCGCCGCTCAACATCTAGATGGGCAGCGATCTCGTCCAGCAAAAGGAGGGGCAGCCGACCACCGGTGGCGGCGCGATGCCGCGCCTCGGCCAGCACGATGCTGATCAGGAAGGCTTTTTGCTGACCGGTCGAGCATTGGCGAGCCGGCGCGCCGGTCACCGGGTCATGCACCAGCAGATCGCTGCGATGCGGGCCAAGGCCGGTCGTGCCGCTGGCCGCATCCTCCCGTCGGCCGGCCGCCAGGCCCTCGGCGAAGCGCTGCTCGACGTCGAGGGCGGGCGTGTGCTCCAGCCAGCCCTCCAGGTCGCCAGCGAGGCCCAGATCGGGCCGCGGAAAGCGGCCGGGGTTGGTCGCCAGAACGGTCTGCAAGGCCCGCACGCTCTGCCGGCGGGCAACCGCGATGGCAACGCCCGCCGCCACCGCCCGGCGCTCCAGGGCTGCCAGCCAGGCCGGCTCGCGCCGGCCGGCCTTGAGCAGGCGGCTGCGCTCCTGCAGGGCCTTGCCGTAGTCGGCGACCCGCGCGGCATGGCCAGGATCAGCCGCCAGCACCAGCCGGTCCAGGAAGCGGCGGCGCTCGCCAGCGCCCTCCAGGAACAGCCGATCCATCGCCGGGGTCAGCCACAGCACCGCCAGGTGATCGGCCAAGGCGGTCTGGCTGGCCGCCGCCACGCCATCGACATGGACCGCCCGCCGCTCGCGCTCGCCGACCTGGACCCGGCCGGTGCCCAGCTCGACCGCGCCCAGCGCGGTCTGCAGCCGGGCCGCGATCGCGAAGCTTTGACCGCCCACCCGATCCAGCTCGGCCAGCCGCGCGCGGCGCAGGCCACGGCCGGGCGAAAGCAGGGAAACCGCCTCCAGCAGATTGGTCTTGCCCGCGCCGTTCAGCCCGGTCAGGACGACCGGCCGTGCGTCTAGGCGCACATCGAGCGCGGCGTAGGAACGAAAATCGCTGAGCGCCAAGCGCGCCACGGTGGGGCGCTCGGCCCCGCCCAAGTCCATGCCGCCGTCCTGTTCGACCCGTCGATCAAGCGCCAGCACCATCAGACCCGCATGGGCATCAGCACATAGAGCGTGCTGCTGTCCTTGGGATCCCGCAACAAGGTGGGCGCGCCCGCGTCGGCCAATGCCAGCTCGACCTCGTCGCCCTGGATCTGGCTGGTCATGTCGACGATGTAGCGAGCGTTGAAGCCGATCTCCAGGGGATCGCCATTGTAGGCCACATCCAGCTCCTCGACGCCGCGTCCGGCATCCGGGCTGATCGAGGTCAGCATCAGCTTGTTCTGGCCGACGCCGAGCTTGATCGCGCGCGACTTGTCGGTGGCGATGGTCGCGACCCGATCGACCGCCTCCTCGAACGCCTTGGCCGGCGCCACCATCAGCTTGTCGTTGCCGCGCGGGATGACCCGCTCGTAATCGGGGAAAGTGCCGTCGATCAGGCGCGAGCGCAGGATCGACGAGCCGACCTGGAAGCGGATGCGAGCACTGGACAGCGCAACCTCGACCAGGCCCGCCGGGTCCAGGTCGTCCAGGAGCTTGCGCAGCTCGGCCACGGTCTTGCGCGGCACGATCACGCCCGGCATGCCGGCCGCCCCTTCGGGCATCGCCACCTCGACCCGGGCCAGGCGATGGCCGTCGGTCGCCACGCTGCGCAGGCAGCTGGCGGCCCCTTCCGCGATGACGTGCAGATAGATGCCGTTGAGGTAGTACCGGGTTTCCTCGGTCGAGATCGCGAAGCGGGTGCGATCGATCAGCCGGATCAGATCGGCCGCCGGCAGGCTGAAGCGATGGCTGAGGCCATCATCGTTCATGGCCGGAAAATCGGTCGCCGGCAGGCAGGGTAGATCGAAGGTGCTGCGGCCGGCGCGCAAGGTGAGCTCGGCCCCCTGCTCGCCCCCTTCCAGCTCGATCCGGCTGCCCTCGGGCAACTTGCGGACCACGTCGTAGAGCGTGTGGGCGGCAGCGGTGGTGGCGCCTGGCTGCATGACTTCGGCTTCGGTCGCCTCGACCACCGACAGGTCCATGTCGGTCGCGGTCAGGCTGATGCCGTGCGGGCCGGCTTCGAGCTTGACGTTGGACAGGATCGGAATGGTGGTGCGCCGCTCGACCACGCTTTGCACATGCGCGAGGGCCTTGAGCAGTGCGGCACGTTCAAAGGCCAGCTTCATGATCGCGCCAAGCGTCCCTTGTTTGGCATTCCAGATGAACCGAGCAACCGGCGCGGTCAGCGACCTTCACGCAGGCGCCAGCTCCCCCTGCCGGGTTGGGGACCCTAGCATCAATCGCATCGGAAAACACTCGTAAATCCGCATCTTGGCGGCGGCTTGGTCAAGCGCCGCCTCAGCTCAACCCTGGAGCAGGCGGCGGAGCATCTCGACATCCTCGTTGAGGACGGAATCGGCGGTGCGCAGCTCCTCGATCTTGCGGATCGCATGCATCACCGTGGTGTGATCCCGCCCACCGAAGCGCCGGCCGATCTCCGGCAAGGAACGTGGCGTCAGCTGCTTGGCCAGATACATCGCGACCTGGCGCGGCCGTGCCACCACCCGCGCCCGGCGCGCCGAATGCATGTCCGCGAGCTTGACGCCGAAATGCTCGGCGACCCGCTTTTGGATCTCCTCGATCGTGATCCGGCGCTCATGGGCGCGTAGCAGGTCCTGCAGCACCTCCTGCGCCATATCGAGGGTGATCGCGCGCCCGACCAAGGTCGCCTGCGCCACGATCCGGTTCAGCGCGCCCTCGAGCTCGCGCACGTTCGAGGTGATCCGGCGCGCCAGGAACTCCAGGACCCGATCGGGCACCTTGGACTGGGCGCCCAGGACCTCGGCCTTGGTCTGCAGGATGCCGAGGCGCAGCTCGTAGGTGGTCGGATGGATATCGACCACCAGCCCCCAGCCCAGGCGCGAGCGAATCCGCTCCTCCAGGCCGGACAGCTCGACCGGGCTGCGATCGGACGAGATCACGATCTGCCGGCCGCGGTCGACCAGGGCATTGAAGGTATGGAAGAACTCTTCCTGGGTGCTTTCCTTGCCGCCGATGAACTGGACATCGTCGACCATCAGCACATCGACCGAGCGGAACAGCTCCTTGAAGCTCATGGTGTCCTTCTCGCGCAGGGCGCGGATGAACTGGTACATGAACTTCTCGGCCGACAGGTAGACCACCTTGCGCTCGGGCGTGCGCCGGCGGATTTCCCAGGCGATCGCGTGCATCAGGTGGGTCTTGCCGAGGCCGACGCCGCCATAGATGAACAAGGGGTTGAACGGCAGGCTATCAAGCTCGGCAATCCGCTTGGCAGCCGCGAAGGCCAGCTCGTTGGGCTTGCCGACCACGAAATTGTCGAAGGTGTAGCGCGGATCGACCGGCGCGCTGACCTCGGCCTCCGGCTCGACCTCGGGTGCTGCGCTGGGCGCCAGCGGCTCCAGGGTCGCGACCGGCGCCGGCTCGACCGGCAGCCCGGCTCCGCCCGGCCTGGTGGCCGCCGGGGCCACAGTCAGGGCCACGCCATCGACCACAGGATTGACCCGGCGCCAAAGCATGCGGATCCGATCCGCATAATGCGAGGCAACCCAGTCGCGCAGGAATCGGGTGGGCACGGACAACAGGACCCGATCGCCCTCGACGCCTTGCAGGCTCAAGGAGGCAAGCCAGGTCTTGTACGCGGTGTCGCCGAACTCCGAGCGCAGCAAGGTCTTCACCTCTGACCATTGCTGTTCAAGACCGTAGGGAGCGCTCTTAGGTCGGGCATTCATTGGTGATTCTCGCTCGCCACCACTGGTCGGGCGCAAGGCGTTAACGCGCATGATCGAGCCGGATAGGATCAAGGCCGCTCATGATTGCGCCAAAAACCTCCAGTTGGCCGGCAAGCTAGCCCTGCAGGCGCAAGCAGATTCAGTTGTCGAAGCAAACAGACGAGATTTAACTCTTATGCGAAGGATATAGTGACTGCTGGTCGGTGGCAAGGTGACCGAAAGGAGAACAGCAGAACATCGCTTTAAGGTTGAACCCGGCTGGCTGAGTAATCAAGCAGCCGCAACGGCGGGCTACCCATTGAATTACTTAAAATGCCAATAAAATTTATCCACAAACCAGTCGAAGAGTAATGCTCACTGTGCACAACTAGCGCAGCCCGCTCAGGGCTGCGCTGCTGCGGCAGTCGGCTGGGGCTTGGTCAGCTCGTTGACCTTGCGGGTCAGGCGGGAAATCCGGCGCGATGCTGTGTTCAGCTTGAGAACGCCGCGGCGCACGCCCCGCCGGATTTCCGGCTCGGCCGCCTGCAGCGCCGACTTGGCGATTTCCGGGTCGCCGCCGGCAAGCGCCAGCTCGACCCGCTTGATGAAGGTCTTGATCCGACTGACCCGCGCCCGATTGACGGCTGTGCGCTTTTCGGTCTGACGAATCCGCTTCTTGGCTGAACGATGATGCGCCATAAGTTCCCACCTGAGGTTCCGGAGTCTCGCGGCGCGAGCTATACTCGCGCGCGCCGCAAACGTCAATTGTGACAGCAGGCCGAAGCCGCTCAACGGTGGCTGAAGTTGGCCGGTCGCTTGGCAGCGAACGCGGCCATGCCTTCGGCCCGGTCGGCCAGCGCGAAGGTGCTGTAGAACACCCGGCGCTCGAAGCGCATGCCTTCGGCCAGCGTGGTCTCGCAGGCGGCATTGACCGCCTCCTTGGCCAGCGCCACGACCGGCTGCGATTTCTCGGCGATCGTGGCGGCCACCTGGAGCGCCTCGTCGAGCAGCTGTGCTGCCGGCACGACCCGCGCGACCAGATTGCAGCGCTCGGCTTCGTCGGCCGCCATGGTCCGGCCGGTCAGGACCAGATCCATCGCCTTGGCCTTGCCGATCGCCCGGGTCAGGCGCTGCGTGCCGCCGGCGCCTGGGATCGTGCCGAGGTTGATTTCCGGCTGGCCGAACTTGGCGGTATCCGCGGCGATGATGAGGTCGCACATCATGGCCAGCTCGCAGCCGCCGCCCAGCGCATAGCCCGCAACCGCGGCGATCACCGGCTTGCGCCGGCGCGCCAGCTCCTGCCAGGGCGCGATGAAGTCTTCGGCCAGCGCGGTCGCGAAATCCTTGTCGGCCATCTCCTTGATGTCGGCCCCGGCGGCGAACGCCCGCTCCGAGCCGGTCAGGACCATGGCGCCGATCGCCGGGTCGGCATCGAAGGCGGCCAGCGCCTGGTTGAGCTCGCCGATCAGCTGACTGTTGAGCGCGTTCAACGCCTTGGGCCGGTTCAAGGTGATCAGCCCGACCGCACCCCGCGTCTCGGTCAGGATCGTCTGGTAGGCCATGCTTGCCCTCCGCTCGCGATGCCGCCTCTCGCCGGGGCGACGGCCGCGGACTTAACACCATGGCCACGCCACAGGTCCAGCACCAAGCGCCGCGCGTATCGTCGCGTCGCCACGCGCGGGTCCCAAGCTCAGCGTTGGCAGCCCGGACACATGAAGGTGGCGCGGTTCGCCTGAAGCGATTTCCGGATCGGCTGGCCGCAGGTGAAGCACGGCTGATCGGCGCGGCCATAGACCGCGAAGCGGTCCTGGTAGAAGCCGAGCTCGCCGCTCGCCTGAATATAGTCGCGCAAGGAGGAGCCGCCGGCGGCGATGGCGTCTTGCAGGACGCTACGGATCGCGGCCGCGAGGCGCGCCAGCTGCGCCGGCTTGAGCCAGCCCGCGCGCCGCCGCGGCGACAGGCGCGCCAGGAACAGGCTTTCGCTGGCGTAGATATTGCCCACCCCGACCACGATCCGCTGGTCCATCAAGGCAACCTTGAGCGCGCTCTGCCGGCCGGCCAGGACCGCGCCCAAGGCAGGACCGTCGAAGCTCGCCTCGAGCGGCTCCAGGCCGAGACCGGCCAGCCGCGGATGGTCGCGCAGCCCCGCCGCGGGGATCAGGTCCAGCATGCCGAAGCGGCGGGGATCGACGAAGCGCAGGATCGCGCCGTCGTCGAAGCCGAAAGTCAGGTGCTCATGCCGGCCGGCCGGCGGACCATCGAGCAGCAGCCGGCCGGACATGCCCAGATGCAGCAGGAGCGTGCTGCCGTCGTCGAGCTCGCCCAGGATGTACTTGGCGCGCCGGCCGAAGCGCAGGAGCCGCCGTCCCACCAGCCGTTGCTCCAGGTCGGGCGGCAGCGGGAAGCGCAGGTCCGGCCGCCGCTGGGTCAGGGTCGCGATCCGGCGACCGGCCAGGCGCCCCTGCAGGCCACGCCTGGTGGTCTCGACCTCCGGCAGCTCGGGCATGGTGCGGCGACGCCTCCCTGCAATCGTTCCCTCGTCCCCGGCCCAGCTTGTAGGCGACCGGACGCTTCCGTAAAACAGCGATCATCAGGCCAGCCCTTGGCCCCAAGCCGCAGGCACCATGACCGATCCGATCCAGGACGCCGAGCACCGCCTGACCAGCTCCTTCGGGTTCCAGGCGATCCGCCCCGAGGACAAGCCGAAGCTGGTGGGCGCGGTGTTCGCCCGGGTCGCCGAGCGCTACGACCTGATGAACGATCTGATGAGCCTGGGCCTGCACCGCGCCTGGAAGGCCCGGCTGATCGACCAGCTGGCGCCGCGCCAGGGCCTGACCCTGCTGGACGTGGCCGGCGGCACCGGCGACATCGCCGGCCGGGTGCTCGATCGGCTGGCGGCGCGCGGCGAAGCGCCAAGCGCCATCACCGTCTGCGACATCAATCCCGCGATGCTCGCCGCCGGCCGTGACCGGGCGCTGGACGCCAACCGGCTCCAGGCGATCGACTGGGTTTGCGGCGACGCGGCCGCCTTGCCGCTCGCCGATCGCAGCGTCGATGCCTACACGATCGCGTTCGGCATTCGCAATGTCGCGCGGATCGAGCAGGCGCTGGCCGAGGCGCGCCGCGTGCTCAAGCCGGGCGGCCGGTTCTTCTGCCTCGAGTTCTCGACCTTGCAGCTGCCGGCGCTGCAGGCCCTCTACGATGCCTACTCCTTCCGGATCGTGCCTTGGCTCGGCGAGCGGGTCGCCGACGACCGTGCCGCCTATCAATATCTGGTCGAGAGCATCCGGCAGTTTCCAGAGCCCGAAACCTTCGCCGCGATGATCGCGCGCGCCGGCCTGGAACGGGTCCGCTTCCGGACCATGTCGGCCGGAATCGTGGCGCTGCACCAGGCGTGGCGTCTCTAAGGCATGTTGCGCACGCTCCGCAATCTCTGGCGGCTGCTCGGCATCGGCCGCTGCCTCGCCCGGCACAATGCCCTGTTCCCGCTGGAGCTGCTGCCGATGCCCGAAACCGTGCTGGCGCTCGCCCGGCGGCTGTCCAACCAGAGCGCCGCCGGCCGCCCGGGGCAGCGCTTGGCGGAGGCTCTGCAGGAGCTTGGACCAAGCTTCATCAAGCTCGGCCAAAGCCTTGGCACGCGGGCCGATCTGTTCGGCGAGCGCTTCGCGGCCGATCTCTCGGCCCTGCAGGACCACTTGCCGCCCTTCCCGCCCGAAATCGCGCGCGCCACGCTCGAGGCCGAGCTGGGCCAGCCTTTGGCCGAGCTATTCTCGAGCTTCGACGACCGGCCGATCGCGGCCGCCTCGATCGCGCAGGTGCATTTCGCGGTGACCTCGGACGGCGAGGAGGTCGCGGTCAAGATCCTGCGGCCGGGCATCGAGCGGCTGATGCAGCGCGACCTCGATCTGTTCGCCTGGATTGCCCTTTGGCTGGAGCGGCTGCAGCCTGGATTGCGCCGGTTGCGCCCGATGGCGTCGGTCGCGACCCTGGCACGCTCGACCCAGATCGAGATGGATCTGCGCCTGGAGGCGGCCGCGGCCTCGGAGCTGGCCGAGAATTGCGCCGATGATGCCGGCTTTCGGGTGCCGAAGGTCGATTGGCGGCGGACCGCCCGGCGGGTGCTGACCCTGGAGCGGGTCAGCGGGATCGCCTCCGATGAACGGGACGCCCTGGTCGAAGCCGGCATGGAGCCCGACCAGATTCTGGCGAAGGCCGCCGAGATCTTCTTCAAGCAGGTGTTCCGGGATGGCTTCTTCCACGCCGACATGCATCCCGGCAACATGTTCATCGACGAGGCCGGCGATCTGGTGCCGGTCGATTTCGGCATCATGGGCCGGCTCGATCCGCCGACCCGGCGCTATCTGGGCGAGATGCTGCTGGGCTTCCTGACCGCCGACTATCAGCGCGTCGCGGATGTGCATTTCGCCGCCGGCTATGTGGCCGCCGATCAGGACCGGGCCGCCTTCATGCAGGCCTGCCGCGCGATCGCCGAGCCGATCCGCGACCGACCCATGGCCGAGATCTCGGTCGGCCGCCTGCTGGGCCAGCTGTTCGAGGTCACCGAGACCTTCGCGATGGAGACCCAGCCGCAGCTCCTGCTGCTGCAAAAGACCATGGTGGTCGCGGAAGGCGTCGGCCGGGCGCTCAACCCCGAGCTCAACATGTGGCAGCTGGCCCAGCCGCTGATCGAGCAATGGATGGCCGACAATCTCGGGCCAGAGGCCAAGCTCAGGAGCGCGCTCGAGGAGGGGCTGGCGACTGCCCGCCGCCTGCCTGCTCTGATGGAGCAGGCGGAGCGCAGCCTGGAGAGCATGCTGAGCGACGGCATCAAGCTGGATGCCGCATCGCTGGCAGCGCTCCGGGCAAGC
>CADEGR010000011.1:21992-44054 GCA_902826935.1 uncultured Alphaproteobacteria bacterium
ATCGCCCATCAGGACCGAGAGCCAGGCAACGCCTGGTGCGAAGATCACGATGTTGCCGATCACCATCGCCACCAGCGTCCAGAGGACCGAGCGATCCCAGCCCCGTTCGGCCAGCCACCCCAGCAGGACCGCCGCGAGCAGGAAGCCCAGGAGATAGCCGCCGGTGGGGCCGGCGAGATAGGCGAGGCCCGCGCCGGAGGCGAAGACCGGCAGGCCCATCGCGCCTTCGGCCAGATAGAGCAGCAAGGTGGCGCCAGCGAGGCGCCAGCCATAGGCCATGCCGAGCACCAGGACCACGAAGCTCTGCATGGTCATCGGCACCGGCCAGAACGGTACCTGGATCTTGGCCGAGAGCGCCAGCAGCGCCGTGCCGGCCAAGGCCAGCAGGCCCAGCCGCAGCACTTTTTGGCTCTGCTCCGGCGTCCACAAGGCATCCATCAAGGTCGTCGGCTGAACAGCTGGCTGCGCCATGGCTTCCCCGTCCACTGCATGGTCGATGCTAGTCCCGCACCACTATGCACATTCCAGCGGCGCTCGTCTGCCCCTGCTTGCGCCGGCGCCTCAGCGCGGCTCGAGCAGCTCGACCTCAATGAACACGAAGGGAAAGGCGTTGGCGTTGACCACGTCGTGCTCGACGCCCGCCTGCCGGGCATAGCTCTGGCCAACCTGCAGCTCGGCCGACTTCGATTGGCCATCGGGCCCGATCAGCGTGAGGCGGCCGGTGGTCAGCGGGACCACGAGATAGTCATGTTCATGCCGGTGGTAGCCGGTGGCCGCGCCCGGCGCAAAGCGCCATTCGGTCACCCGCAGCCGGTCGTTTTCGACCTGGACTGTCGGCACAGCCTTGGCTTTGTCGCTCATCCGCGTCCCCCTGTCCCTGATGCTCTGGCGCAAGCCCTGCTTCGTGTGCCGGTGAGCCTAGCACCTCTGCCAGGCGCCGTCAGGAGCGTGATCCTGCGCCGCGGCGCAAGGCAGGCTTGACAAAGCACGGCCGTCAGTCGACCCACGGGAGGCCGGGCCAGCCGCCCGCACGACCTCGCCCCGACCGCCTGCCGGAGCCGCCATGACGGAGCCAACCACCCTGCCCTTCATCGACCTGCAGGCCCAGCGCGCCCGGATCGCGCCGGCGATCGACCAGGCGATTGCTGGCGTGCTGGCCCATGGCCAGTTCATCATGGGGCCAGAGATCGGCGCCCTCGAAGCCGCGCTGGCGGCGTTTTGCGGGGCGCGGCACGTGGTCAGCTGCGCCAGCGGCACGGACGCCCTGGCGCTCGGCCTGATGGCGCTTGGCATGCAACCAGGCGACGTGGTGCTCACCCCCAGCTTCACCTTCGCGGCGACCGCCGAGGTCGTGGTCTGGCTGGGCGGCCGCGTGGTGTTCGTGGACGTCCAGCCAGACAGCTTCAACCTCGATCCGGCGCACCTGCCCCATGCCGTGGATGCCGCCAGGCGGGCAGGTCTGCGCCCGGTCGGCGTGATCGCGGTCGACCTGTTCGGCCAGCCGGCCGACTACGACGCGATCGAGGCGTTTTGCGCCGAGGCCGGCTTGTGGCTGATCGCGGATGCCGCCCAGAGCTTCGGCGCGGACTACCGGAAGCGGCCGGTCGGCAGCATCGGCACGCTGGCCGCGACCAGCTTCTTCCCCGCCAAGCCGCTCGGCTGCTACGGCGATGGCGGGGCGATCTTCACAGCCAGCGACGCGCTCGACCAGCGGCTGCGCTCCTTGCGGATCCACGGCCAGGGCGTCGACAAATACGACAATGTCCTGGTCGGCATGAACGGCCGGCTGGACACGCTGCAGGCCGCCATCCTGCTGGCCAAGCTGCAGGTCTTTCCTTGGGAGATCGAGCAGCGCGACCGGATCGCGGCGCGCTATGGCGAAGCGTTGCGCGAGGTCGCCAAGGTGCCGAGCGTGGCGCCGGATCGCAGCTCGGTCTGGGCGCAATACACGCTGCAGCTGCAGCCGGGCCAGCGCGAGCCGCTGCGCGCAGCGCTGGCCGAGGCGGGCATTCCGACCGCTGTCTACTACCCCAAGCCGCTGCATCGCCAGCTGGCCTATCAGGGCCAGATCCTGCCGACCGGCGGCTTGCCGGTGACCGAAGCGCTGGCGGAGCGCGTGGTCAGCCTGCCGATGTATCCCGATCTCGTGCCCGATCAGCAAGACCGGATCATCGACGCCGTGGTGCGCGCGCTTCAGTAGGTGCCGGGATAGGCGCCGCCATCGATCAGAAGGTTCTGGCCGGTGATGTAGCCGGCCTGGGCGCTGCACAGGAAGGCGCAGAACTCGCCGAACTCGTCCGGCCGGCCAAAGCGCTTGGCCGGGATCTGCGCCATGACGCCGGCGGCGACTGCCGCTGCGGGCTGGCCTGTGGTCTTGGCGGCATGGGCAAAGCCGGCATGCAGTCGATCGGTATCGAAGCGTCCGGGCAGCAGGTTGTTGATCGTGACATTGTGCTCGACGGTCTGGCGGGCGATGCCGGCGACAAAGCCGGTCAGGCCGGAGCGGGCACCATTCGAGAGGCCCAGGCTTGCGATCGGCGCCTTGACCGAGCTCGAGGTGATGTTGACGATCCGGCCGAAGCCTCGCGCCATCATGCCGTCGACCGTCGCCTTGATCAGCAGGATCGGGGTGATCATGTTGGCGGTGCAGGCACTAAGCCACTCGGCCTCGTCCCATTCGCGAAAATCGCCGGGCGGCGGCCCACCGGCGTTGTTGATCAGGATGTCGGGCTCTGGACAAGCCGCGAGCGCCGCTGCCCGGCCGTCGGCGGTGGTGATGTCGCCGGCGACCACGCTCACCTTCTGGCCGGTCGCGGCCGCGATTTCGTCGGCCGCCGCCCGCAGGGCCGCTTCGGTCCGCGCCGTGATCGTCACGTCGACGCCGTTGCGCGCCAGGGCCGAGGCGCAGCCACGGCCTAGCCCCTTGCTCGCAGCGCAGACCAGCGCCCGTTTGCCGGCGATGCCCAGATCCATGTTTTGCCTCCCGCTCAGTCCGGCCGGGCCGGATCGTTGCCGGCGCGGGTCAAGGCGATCCGCGCCAAGGGCACCGTTATCGGCCGCTGACGCGCCAGGGACAAGGCATCGAGCTCCCCGACCAGCCGGGTCGCCATGGCGAAGGAGCGCTCCATCTGCTGGACCAGATAGCTGACCACGGCCGCTGGCACCTTCAGCTGGCGGTCGTCGAACTGCTTGATCAGCAGCGCCGAGAGCAGGCCGTCATCGGGCGGCCCGATCAGGGCCGTCGGCGCGGCGCACAGGCGCGAGCGCAGATCGGCCAAGCCAAGGTCCCAGGCCGCAGCCGGCCGGCGCGCGGTCAGGAGCAGATGGCCGCCGGCCTCCTTGAGGCGGTTGTAGAGCTGCAGCAAAGGCAGCTCCGCGCTGAGCGGCCAGGCGGGATCGAGCACATAGGCAGCCCCGGCCGGCAGCTCGAGCGCGCGCGCGAGCAGGTCCGGGCCAAGGGGCGTCGCGCGCGCCCGGGCCGCCCAGATCCGGGCAAGATGGCTTTTGCCGCTAGCCTCCGGGCCCCAGAGCAGCAGGCCCGGCGCCGGCCAGTCCGGCCAACGCTCGATCCAACCGAGCGCCGCCTGGTTGCAGCTGGCCGGCAAGAAGTCCTCGAGACCGCTGGCCGGTCGATGGGCGAAGCTCAGCGGCAGCTGATCGCCCAGGCTCATCCCTGCTTCCAGGTCGAGCGAATTGCGGGCGGCGGGGCTATGGGCTCGGCGACCTTCTCGGGGTCGGTATAGACCGTGCTGTCACGGTAGCGCTCCAAGGTGAAGCGCAGCAGCACGCCGATCACGCCGGCCACCGGCACCGCCAGCAGCGTGCCGAGGAAGCCGAACAAGGCGGTCCCGGCCAGGACCGCGAAGATCACCCAGACCGGATGCAGGTGGATTCGGCTGCCGACCAGGCGCGGGCTGATCAGGTTGCCCTCGATGAACTGGCCGAGCGCGAACACGAAGGCGACCAGGCCGATCAGCAGCAGGTCCTTGAACTGGAACGCGGCCACGGCCAGGCCGACCACCAGGCCGATGCCCATGCCGATATAGGGGATGAAGGAGAACACGCCGGTCAGCAGGCCGATGATCAGGCCATAGTTCAGGCCGACCAGCCACAGGCCAAGGCTGTAGAACAAGGCCAGGAACAGGCAGACCATGCCCTGGCCCCGGATGAAGCCCGCCAGGACCTCGTCGATCTGGGCAGCCAGGCGCTCGACCGTCGGCTGGTAGGTGGGCGGCACGTAATGGACTACCCGCTCCAGGATGTGATCCCAGTCGCGCAGGAGGTAGAAGGTGACGACCGGCGTCACGATCACCAGGGCCACGAGATTGAGCAGGGCGACGCCCGATTGCAGCAGCCCGCCCACCGTGTTGACGATGACCTCGATCGCGCGGCCGGACTGGTTCCTGATCAAGCCTTCGGCCGACATATTGCCGCCCAGGTTAAACCGCTCGATCAAGCCGGTCAGCATCGGCAGCACCCGCTCCCGCAGCTGCTCGAAATAGCCGGGCAGCTCGGCGGCGAGATCGGCTGCCTGGGTGACCAGCACCGGTAGGATCAGCAGGAGCACGATCACGATCGTGAAGAACAGGCCGACCGTGATCAGCAAGGTCGCAGTCGTGCGGCCGATCCCGACCCGCTGCAGGCGGTCAGCGACCGGGTCGAGCATGTAGGCTGCGGCCAAGCCGACCAGAAACGGCAGGAGGATGCTGCTGAGCAGCAGGACGCCGACGATCAGGACCAGAAGCGGCAGGAGCACCAGCAGCGTCAGCCGGAGATTGGGATTCACCCGGCCGGCTCCAGGTTGATGCGCCGCAGCGCCTGGACCGCGTAGCCCGCCCCCGATACCAGCGTCGTCGCGGCCACCAGCAGGATCAACGCCGGCAGGAGCAGCGCATGGGTCGTGATCAGACCAGCCCATTCCGCCAGGGCCGTGCCGCCCAGCAGGATCTGGCAGAAGGTGTTGAGCTTGCCGACGAGCAAGGGCGTGGCGCGGAAGGTGGGATTGCGCCGCTGGATCAGGATCACGCCCAGGACGATCAGCAGATCGCGCAGCACCACCAGGACGGCCAGCCAGACAGGCAGGCTGCCAACCAGCGCCAGAGCGACATAGATGCCATCCAGCAGGGCCTTGTCGGCGATCGGATCCAGATAGGCGCCCAGATGCGTCCGGCTGTCGAAGCGCTTGGCGACGTAGCCGTCGACCGCATCGGAGGCGCCAGCCACGACGAACACCCAGAACGCGGCATGCACCTGCTCCGCGGCGATCAGCCAGACCAGCGGCGGCACCAGCACGAGGCGGCCAACCGTGATCAGGTTGGCGAGGTTGAGGGACGAGCGGCTCAGGACGGTGTCGATATCCCGTTCGGCGGCGCGCCGGGGCGTGGACTGGTCGCGATCGGATGCAACAGCCATGATTCGCCCTCCTGCGACAAGGTCAGCCCGAGCCTCGCCAAAGCCTGCTCCAAGCTGGCCTGATCGCCGACATAGTGGATCTGCGCTTGCACGCGGTTGCGCGCGAAGCTGGTGACCTCGATCTGGCTCACCTCCTCCAGCTGGGTCAGCCCCTGGTCGATCGAGACCCAATCGGAGAGGCCGCCGATCGGCACATTCACGAGCAGGAAGCCGCCCTGGTCGAGGCGCAGCTGATGGCTGCTCTTCCAGCGCTCGTCGAGGCTATCCTGCACCCGCCGCACCGCTTCGGCCAGCGCCACCTCGATCGGCTGGCCAGGCAGGCTGCGCAGCTCGAACGAAGGCACCACGCCAGTGCCCTCGCCGGCCCGGCTGCCGACGATGCGGACGGTGACGCCATCGGCCGGATTGGCGGACGGGATCGGCGTCGCGGTCAGGACCAGGCTATCCTCCGCATTGTAGCGCTGCGCCAAGCGAGCCAGGGCGCCGCCATCGCCGGCGCGCGCCTGCTCGATCGAAAGCGCGCCCATGTCCTCGAGATCGCCCAATGGCAGCTGCAGCCGCACCAGCCGCTCACGATCCATCGCCTGGTCCCAGGCGGCCCACCACGGGTTGCCTTCCAGCCACAGCGCAGGCGCCAGCGGATCGTCGTAGAGCGGCAGGATCACCAGCGGCGCCGACGCCACTTGGGTGAAGGGCAAGCCCTGGCTCTGCAGCAGGTCGCGAATCGCGTTCGGGCTGAAAGCGACCGTCAGCTGGGCGAGATAGCGCGTCGCCGACAGCTGCTCGTCGCCGATCTGGAAGTTCTGCACGTAGCGCTCGACCGGCAGGCTGGCGGCAGCCGGCAGGCGGCCATGGTCGGCGGTCGGCACCAGCCGCCGCAGGAGCCGATCCAGGCCATCCCGCTGACCGACCAGCAAGGCCTCGCTGCGTGCGGTCACGGCATCGCCGGCGGTCGCGTCGACCTGGATGCCGCTGACCGTGTACACATCCTGGCTCTGATTCGATACAACCTTCGCGTTAGCCGTCGCCAGGCAGCTGAAGGCGATCAGCAGGAAGGTTGGACGTCGCCACTGGAACATTGCAAAGCCATCCGGATAGCCTAAGGTGGCGCCCAGCCATTGATCTGGTCATGCAGGCCTCCTTACTCAAGCATGGTACCATGACACAAGACAAGCTCGGCGCGGCCAAGCCGCATCGCTACCGAGACGCGGGCGTCGACATCGACGCCGGCAACGCCTTTGTCCAGGCGATCGCCTCGGTTGCTAAAGCCACCGCCCGGCCGGGCACCGCGGCGTCGCTGGGCGGCTTTGGCGGGCTGTTCGACCTGGCGGAGGCGGGCCTAGGCGGGCCGCTCCTGGTCGCTACAACCGACGGTGTAGGCACCAAGCTGCAGCTGATCACGCGCGCCGATCGCCATCAGGTTGCCGGCCTGGACCTGGTCGCGATGTGCGTCAACGATCTGCTGGCGCAAGGCGCCGAGCCCCTGTTCTTCCTCGACTACTTCGCGACCGCGAAGCTCGACGCTTATGCCGGCCGGGCGATCATCGAGGGCATTGCCGAGGGCTGCCGGGCTGCCGGCTGCGCGCTGATCGGCGGCGAAACGGCCGAGATGCCCGGCCACTACCAGCCAGGCGACTACGACCTTGCCGGCTTCGCGGTCGGCGCGGTCGATCGGGCGAAGCTGCTGCCGCGGCCCGATATCGCCGCCGGCGACGTCCTGATCGGCCTCGCCTCGAGCGGCCTGCACGCGAACGGCTTCTCGCTGGTCAACAAGCTGCTGCGCGAGCGGCGCCTGGCGCTCAGCGATCCGGCGCCGTTCGACCAGAGCCAGAGCCTGGCCGACGCCCTGCTGGTGCCGACCCGCATCTACGTCCGTCCGCTGCGGCCACTGCTGAAGCACGACGTGGTCAAGGGTATCGCCCACATCACCGGCGGCGGCCTGATCGACAATGTGCCGCGGGTCCTGCCGGACGGCCTGGTGGCCCGGATCAATCCTGACAGCTGGCAGGCGCCGCCGGTCTTCCGCTGGCTCTACGAAACCGGGCGGATGACGCCCAGCGAGCTGCTGCGGACCTTCAATTGCGGCATCGGCCTGGTCCTGGTCGTGGCGCCACACCATCAAGATGCCCTGATGGAGCACCTGCGCGAGCAGGGCGAGACGGTCTGCTGCCTGGGCCAGCTCGAACCATGCGACGGACCGGCGCGCGTGGTGGTCGAGGGCATGCATGGCTGAGCCCGCGGCCAAGCGCCGCGTCGCAGTCCTGATCTCCGGCCGTGGCTCCAATCTGGCGGCACTGATCGCTGCCAGCGCAGGCGGCGCCAGCAGCCAGCTGGTGCTGGTGATCAGCGACCGGCCGGACGCGGCCGGCCTGGCCCATGCGCAGGCGGCCGGCATCGCCACGGCAGTGATCGACGGCCAAGCTTATCCGAGCCGATCGACCTTCGAGGAGGCGCTGCAGACCGCCCTCGAGGGGGCGGCGGTCGAGCTGATCTGCCTGGCCGGCTTCATGCGCATCCTGAGTGCGGCCTTCGTCGCCCGCTGGCAGGACCGGCTGCTCAACATCCACCCGTCCCTGCTGCCGGCGCTGCGCGGTCTCGATACCCATGAGCGGGCGCTGGCGGCGGGCGTCCGCTTTACCGGCTGCACCGTCCACATGGTCCGCGCCGCGGTCGATCACGGCCCAATCATCGTGCAGGCGGTCGTGCCGGTCCGGGCCGATGACGATCAGGGCAGCCTCGCCGCCCGGGTGCTGGCCGCCGAGCATCGCTGCTATCCCCTGGCTCTGGAGCTGGTCGCCTCTGGCCGAGCGGTGGTGCGAGGCGAGCGGGTCATGATCGATGCGCCTGGCCCGCCCGCGGACTGGCTGATGATCAATCCGCCGCCAGGCTGATCTGACGCGGTCCGGCTCGCGCGTTCGGCGTGGCCGGAATGCCAACCTCCACCCCTATTCCACCACTGCCGGTCAATGGCCGCGGTCGCAGCCTAGTCCCAGGGTTGCATTTCCCAGCAATGTTTCGCAAAGTTTATCCGCATGTTGTCAGCAGGTCGGGTGCACGGCTTTGAGCGGCTTGGTCAACCTCAAGCAGATATTGCCCGCGCGGTGGCAGGTTGGTCGCTGGCTGCGCCAGCATGATCTGACGCGCCCGGATCCGGGCCGTTTTCGGATCCTGCTCGCCGATCTCGCCGGCGATGATCCCGAGCGCAGCCATAGCAGCCATCTGGCGAACGCGCTGGCCGAGCAGTCGGGCCTGGCGGTGCTGCAGATCGGCGCCGGGCCGGCGGTCACGGACGCCAATGGCCGCGAGCGCAGCGAGGTCGACAGCGCTGCCGCCGGCCGCGAGCTGCTGGCAGCCCATGATGGCGACGTCCTGATCTACGGCACGCTGACCAGGGCGACGCCGCGCATGCGCCTGCGCTTCCTCGGGCGCTATGAGGGCGTGGCCGGCCGGCACGGCGCCTATCAGATGGACACCGCCGAGCTGCCCAAGCGCTTCGGCCCCGATTTCGAGGGACAGCTGCTGGCGCTGGTCGCCGTGGCGGCCGCGCCGGCCAGCTTCTCGCAAGACAGCAAGACGAGCCTGGTCGAGCTGCTCCGGCCGGCGGCCGGCAAGCTGACCCGGTTGCTGGAGCAGCCGCCGTCCAGCATGGAAAGCGAGCAGCTGGGGGCGCTGTGGCATGCGCTGGGCCTCGCCGCCTGCCTGCTCGGCGAGCAGAACGACGACTCGCGCTGGCTCGCGGTCGCGATCCATGCCCATCGCACCGCGCTGCAAGTCTGGCGCCGCGACGCAGTGCTGTTCGATTGGGCGATGACCCAGAACAATCTCGGCCATGCGCTGCGCCTGCAGGCGGCCCATGAAAGCCGGCGCAGCGCCGCGCTGGGGCTGCTGGCCCAGGCCGGCGAGGCGTTCGAGCGGGCGCTCTACGTCTTTCGCGCCGCGACCGCGCACGACTTCATCAGCCATACCGAGGCCAATCTGGCCCGGGTCGAAGTCGCGATGTCCGAGCGCCAGCTCGCGGCCGAATAGCTTGCCGCGCTGGTCAGCGCGGCAGCGGGGCGATATGCATGGCAGGGGCGGCTGACGACCCCAAGCGGCCGGCCGCCGATCAGGGAGGCGGTGGCATGGGCGCAGCGGGCCAGGCTCAAGCGGGCAAAGCCTATGTCTGCGGCACGCTCGACACCAAGGGCGCGGAGCTGCGCTATATCCGCGACCTGATCGAGGCGGCGGGCGTGCCGACCGTGCTGGTCGACCTCGGCACTGGCCAGGCGGCAGCCGATAGCGGCGCCGATGTCACGGCCGCCGAGGTGGCGGCCCAGCATCCGGCCGGTGCCGAGGCCCTGGCCAGCGGCGATCGCGGCCAGGCGATCGCGGCGATGGCCGCCGCCTTCGAGCGCTTCGTGCAGGGGCGGACCGATCTGGCCGGCATCATCGGCGCGGGCGGTTCCGGCGGCACTGCCTTGCTGGCGCCGGCGATGCGCGCCTTACCGGTTGGCACGCCCAAGCTCCTGGTCTCGACCGTGGCGAGCGGCAATGTGGCACCCTATGTCGGGCCGTCGGATCTGTGCATGCTCTATCCGGTGACCGACGTGCAGGGCCTCAACAGCATCACCCGCCGGGTGCTGGCCAACGCCGCGCACGCCTTGGCCGGGATGATCCGGCATCAGCCGCCGCCGGCGCCCGCCAGCGCCAAGCCGGCGCTCGGGCTCACGATGTTCGGCGTGACCACGCCTTGCGTCCAGATGGTCACGGCGGCGCTCGAGGCCGACTATGACTGCCTCGTGTTCCACGCCACCGGCACCGGCGGCCAGGCCATGGAGAAGCTGGTCGACAGCGGCCTGATCGCCGGCGTGCTCGACGTCACCACCACCGAGATCTGCGACTTGCTGATGGGTGGCGTGTTCAGCGCCGGCGAGGATCGCCTGGGTGCCGTCATCCGCACCGGCGTGCCCTATGTCGGCAGCTGCGGCGCCCTCGACATGGTTAATTTCGGGGCGCTCGAGACGGTGCCAGCGGCCTATCGTGAGCGCCGGCTGCATGTCCACAATCCCCAGGTCACGCTGATGCGCACCACGCCCGAGGAGAATGCCCGGATGGGCGGCTGGCTGGCCGAGCGGCTGAACCGCATGCCAGGCCCGGTGCGCTTCTTCCTGCCGGAGGGCGGCGTGTCGTCGATCGATGCGCCGGGCATGCCGTTCCACGATCCGGCCGCGGATCATGCGCTGTTCGACAGCCTGGCAACGGCGGTCGAGCAGACCGCGGACCGGCAGCTGATCCGCCTGCCCTACGCCATCAATGATCCGGCCTTCGCCGCGGCGCTGGTCGCCGGCTTGCGCGCGATCGCCCGTTGATCGGGGAGCTGCCCATGCCACGCTTCGAGCGCCGCGATCTGCTCGCCCGCTTCCACGCCATGATCGCCCGGCACGAGCCGATCATCGGCGGCGGTGCCG
The DNA here is from genome assembly GCA_902826935.1 of uncultured Alphaproteobacteria bacterium. Lineage (GTDB taxonomy): Bacteria > Pseudomonadota > Alphaproteobacteria > Geminicoccales > Geminicoccaceae > CADEGR01. The sequence goes on from CADEGR010000011.1 coordinate 32,852, forward strand.
GCACCGGACTGTCCGCCAAATGCGAGGAAGCCGGCGGCATCGATCTGATCGTGATCTACAATTCGGGCCGCTACCGCATGGCCGGGCGCGGCTCGCTCGCCGGCATGCTCGCCTATGGCAATGCCAACGACATCGTGGTCGAGATGGCGCGGGAGGTGCTGCCGGTGGTCCGGCATACGCCGGTGCTGGCCGGCGTCAACGGCACCGATCCCTTCATGCTGCGCGAGCATTTCCTGGGCCAGCTGAAGGCGATGGGCTTTGCCGGCGTGCAGAACTTTCCGACCGTCGGCCTGATTGATGGCACCTTCAGGCGAAATCTCGAGGAAACCGGCATGGGCTATGGCCTGGAGGTCGAGCTGATCAAAGCCGCGCGCAGCCTTGATCTGCTGACCACGCCTTACGTGTTCTCCGAAGCCGATGCGATCGCCATGGCCGAGGCCGGCGCCGACGTCCTGGTGCCGCATATGGGGCTGACCACCGGCGGCTCGATTGGCGCCGAAACTGCGCTCAAGCTGGCCGACTGTCCGGCCTTGATCGACGCCTGGGCAACAGCTGCGCGGGCGGTCCGGCCGGACATCATCGTGCTATGTCACGGCGGCCCGATCGCGACGCCGGAAGATGCCGAGTACGTCCTGGCGCACAGCCAGCATTGCCACGGCTTTTATGGCGCCTCCTCGATGGAGCGGCTGCCCACGGAGCTAGCGCTGACGGAGCAGGTCCGCGCCTTCAAGCGTCTGGCGTTCGGCCCGGCCCGAACCGGCCCGTTCGAGCAGACCGTGCCCGATTAGGGGCCGCGACCGCCAGGCCGCTCAGTGCGCCATCAGCAAGGGCACCGTCATCGAGCGCAGCATGCTGCGGCTGACCCCGCCCAGCACGGTCTCGCGCAGGCGGCTGTGGCCGTAGAGGCCCAGGACCAGCAGGTCGACCGAGGCGTCGGCGACATGGGACAGGAGCGCATCGGCCGGCGGCAGCTCCGGGGCCTCGATGGTCTTGACCTCGACCTTAACCCCGTGGCGTGCCAGATGCAGCGCGATGTCGGCCCCCGGCTCGTCGCCATGGCCGAGCAAGCTGGGCTGTGGATTGACCATGACGACGCTGACCGAGCCAGCCTGAATGAGCAGGGGCATAGCGTCATTGACCGCGCGGGCTGCCTCGCGGCTGGCGTCCCAGGCGATCGCGATCCGCTCGCCGATCGGCCGGCTAGCGCCGATATAGGGCACGACGATCGCCGGCCGGCCGGCGGCCAGGATCACGCTCTCCGACAAGTGCCGACCGCCAAAGGCTTCATCATCTGGGTCGACCTGGCCGAGGATCAGCAAGTCAGCATAGCGGGCATGGATGGCCAGCAGATCGACGAACTCGCCTTCATAGCCCAGCTCGTGGCGCGTTTCGTGGGCGACCCCGGCGCGGGTCGCGGTCTCATCGAACGCGGCAAGTGCCGTTTGCGCCCGCGCCGCCGCCTCGCGCGCGATGGCGCTTTGCACCTCGGCGGTCAGGTAGCCGCTGGCGAAGCCGGCGCCGATGAACTCAGGCACCAGATAAAGGCCGGTCAGATGCGCCTCCAGCCGACTGGCGAGTGCCACCGCGGCGTCGATCCGGCCGGCGCAGGCCTGCGTGCTGTCGACCTGCACCAGGATGTTCTTGTAGGTCATGCGGCACCCTCCCGAGCTGCGCGGCTATGCGCCATGTCTCTACCGGCAGGTTGGCAGCGCTGCGTTGATCTGCGTCAACGGGCTTGCCGTGCTGCCGCAAGCTCCGCCAGTCTGCCGGCAACCGGAGGAGCAAGCTGATGCATGTGGTCGAAGCCCATGGCGTGCGGATCCCAGCGCTGGGTCTGGGCACTTACCGCCTGACGGGTGCCGTCGCCGAACGCCTGGTCGGCGAGGCGCTGGCGCTCGGCTATCGCCATGTCGACACCGCCCAGATGTACGGCAATGAACGGGAGATCGGAGCCGCGATCGCGCGCTCCGACGTGGCGCGCGAGACGATCTTCCTGACCACCAAGATCTGGCCGGACCAGTTCCGGGCGGATGATCTGCTGCGGGCCGCCGCAGCGAGCGTGGCGCGGCTTGGCACGGTGCCGGATCTGCTGCTGCTGCATTGGCCCAATCAGGCGGTGCCGCTGGCCGAGACCATCGGCGCGCTGAACCGGGCGAAGGCGCTGGGCCATGCCCGGGCGATCGGCGTCAGCAATTTTCCGATCGCTCTGGTGCAGGCGGCGGTGGCGCTCTCGAGCGAGCCGCTGGTCGCGAACCAGGTGGAGTATCATCCCCTGCTCGATCAATCGGCCCTTGCAGCCGAGCTGCGTCGGCTGGGCATGGCGCTGATCGCCTACTCGCCGGTCGCGCAAGGGCAGGTCTTTGCCGAGCGCGAGCTGCAACGGATCGGCGAACGGCATGGCAGGACCGCCGGCCAGGTGGCGCTCCGCTGGCTGCTCCAGCAGCCGGGCGTGTGCGCTATCCCCCGCTCCAGCAAGGCCAGCCATCTGTCGGCCAACCGCGCGCTCGACGGCTTTGCTCTCTCGGCGGCGGAGATGGCGGCGATCACGGCGCTCGGCAGCCGCCAAGGCCGGCTGGTCAATCCTGCGGGCGTGGCGCCGCATTGGGACTGATCTAGCCTTAGCTGTCATCCAGCACGCCGCAATGAAACCATAAGCGGTTTTTCCTCGACCAATTATTCAATTATAGGTAGATATTCAGCTTGGATCATTCGACCGTGGGGCTGAGCCGTGGACCGCGTGCCAAATTCTGATCGAGCCTGCCTGCGCCTGACCGTCGCGGCCATCCTGGCGCTTGGCCTCCTGGGTGCCTGCGTGGCGCCCGGCACCGGCCCGATCGAGCCCGCCGCCGGACCGCCTGAGGAGCAGGATCCCGAGTTCGAATCCGCGCAGCGGATCGTGGCCGCGGCCGCGGCGGCCAAGCGCGATGCTGCCCGGCAGCTGACCTTCGAGCAGTTCCTGGCGACGGTCTACAAGGAGCCGTTCGAGGGCGGCAAGTACATCGTCGATGGCGACACCGCGCTGGTTGATCTGAAGCAGCTGCAGGATTTCTTCCAGCGCAAGATCCAGCGCGACCAGCTGACGCCCATGCTGACCATCAACACCGTGCATGGCCAGGACACCATTTGGAGCAGTCAGGAGAAGACCAAGCTCACCTATTGCATCAGCACCGCCTTTGGCAGCCGCTATCAGGCGGTCCAGGCGGCGATGGCCACGGCGAGTGCCGCCTGGCAGACGGTGGCGCAGGTCGCCTATCGGCACCTGCCCGCCGAGGATCGCAACTGCCGCGCCGACAACAGCAAGGTCACCTTCGATATCCGCCCGGTCGATGTCGGCGGCGAATATCTGGCACGAGCCTTCTTCCCGAACGAGCCGCGGCCGGCCCGCAATCTGCTCATCGATGACAGCGCCTTCGCCTTGCCATCGGCCGGCAAGCTCAAGCTCGCCGGCATCCTCCGCCACGAGCTTGGCCACACCTTGGGCTTCCGCCATGAGCACACGCGGCCCGAGGCCGGGCGTTGCTTCGAGGATGCGGACTGGCGCCCGCTGACCCGCTACGACCCGTTCTCGGTGATGCACTACCCGCAGTGCAAGGGGCTCGGCGACTGGAGCCTGACGCTGACCGCGCTCGATCGGAACGGGGCGGCCTGCCTCTACGGCCCCGCCAACAATTTCCCGGTCAGTACTACCGACTGCCCGGGCGGGCGACCGATTGCGAGCACGCCCAGCGGCAGCGCGGCGACCCCGATCACCCTCGCCTATCAGGGCCAGGCGGTGGCCAAAGGCGCCGAGCAGCGCTACGGCCCTTTTCCGGTCTCGCCTGGCAGCCTGCTCGAGGTCAGCATGGCCGGGCGCGGCAGCGCTGGCGACCCGGATCTCTACGTCCGCTTCGAGCGCGCGCCCAGCCTGTTCGCCTATGACTGCCGGCCGTTCCTAGCCGGCGCCACCGAGCGCTGCGCGCTCGATGTCCCGACCGGCATGCGCCAGGCCTTCGTCACGGTCCGCGGCTACGAGGCTGGCCGCTACGATCTGAAGGTCACCCATGCGCCGCCCGCGGTCGCTGCCGTGGCTATGCCACAGGTGCTGGCGGCGCGCTGAGCGTCACCCCCCGAAATGCTCCTTGAGCGCATTGAATCCGCCCTGGAACACGCCCTGCCCGACGAACTCTATGGTCGCCGCCTGCTGCTCGACCGGATCTGGATCAAAGTGGGCGGTCCACTCGGCATAGGTCCGGCTGCCGTCGGCGATCGGCCGCAGGCGCAAGGTGGCCTGATAGTTCCGCACCGGCAGAGGCGAATCCAGGATCACATAGGTGTAGTAGGTATCGACGTCCGAAAGGGCCAGGAGGCGCTCGCGAATCTTGCCGTCGTCGGCAAGCGTCATGGCCCGCACGCAGCCGACTTCGGAGGCCGGCCCGCCGCCCTCGATCGTGCTCGCCTTGATCGCCGGGTGCCAGCTCGGCAGCCCGTTGAAGTCGCGGATTCGCGCCCAAACGCGCTCGATCGGCGCGTTGATCACCGAGCTGGCGTATGCTCTGGCCATGCATGCTCTCCCCTTGCCCTGGTTGGCGCCAAGCGCACGGCGTCGGCGCATGGTCCGAGCTTAGCGCAAAGCCGATCGGACACAATCGCAGCGCCGCGCAGGCGGTCTAGAAGAACGGGCCGAGCGGGATGCTGAAAGTCAGCTGCATCTCATCCTCGCCGGGATTGATGCTGTGGATGTCGGCATTCGAGATGTGCGCGTAGCGGAAGCCCAGCCGGCGCCGGCCAGGCAGGTTGTAGGCGACATCGAGCGACTGGCGGAACTCGAAGACGCCGCCCAGGTCACGGCTGTTGCCCTTGTCGTAGCCGCCAAGCGCCATTTGCGGCGTCACCGTGACCGGGCCGATCACGATGTCGGCGTAGATCCCGCCATAGCCGAACAGGGCGCCCGAGCTGCTCGCGACGAGGCCGATCGCCGGTCCGAGGAAGAACAGCTTGTGGCCGATCCGATATTCGAGATTGGCAACACCCTGGCTTGGTCGGTCCTCCGCCAGTCGAACAGCCCGAGGCCGAGCTGCAAGGCATCCCGGTCCCGGCCCAGCACCGAGAGGGGGCCATAGCTGGCGTAGACCCCAGGCGCCGCAGCAGCCCCTTGGCTGACCAGGCAGCCCACCAGGAGGCACAGTGTCGTGGGCAGGCTGCTGTGGCCAGCTTGCAACATCACTGAGCGCCCCTCCGACCGTCAGATCACCAGCATTGTCTTCAACAACCAACGCGCATGGTCGATCCGGCCGCAGGGCATCGCCGCCATCAGCTCATGATTCAGTCGCCAGCTGCTCGATCTTCTGCTGCAGCAATGTGCTCAAGGCGGCATAGCCGCCATTGCGCCAGACGGCCGCAAATTCGGCCCGTTGCCGCGCCAGCTCGCTGAACTTGGCATCCAGCAGAATGTCGATCACGCGCCAACCCTGGTCCTCCTGCCGCATCACGAAATCGAGATGGACCGGCGGCTTGTCGGGCCGCACGATGCGGTTCTCGACCACGATCGCATTGCGTGGGCCGGCCCGCTCGCCCGCGATCTCGAAGCGTTCGCCGCTGAAGCCGTCGAAGCGGGATGCGAAATTGGCGATGCTCATCTCGCTGAACAGCCGGGTCAGCTGGGTCTGCTGCTCGGGCGTCAGCTCCGCCCAGCTTTGGCCGAGCGCGATCTTGGCCATGGTCGGCAAAGCAAAGCTCTCGCTCAGCACCGGGGCCAGTTTTTCATACCGCCCGCGATAGCCAAGCTGGGCGGCGGATTGCATGATTTCCAGCAGCGTCGTATTGAGCCGTTGCACCACCTGTTGCGCCGCAGCGGTATCGGCGCGCGCCGAGCCGGGCTGGAGTAGGCCAGCCAGAACCAAGCCTGCCGCCACCAGAACTACGCGCCAGCTGATTGAGTGTCGAAGCACCGGGTCGTTGTCTCCTTGCACCAGCATCGTGATCGAGGATTGTCTGCCAGCCAAGACTATCCCCTCCCGGCTGAACCTCCCGTGAGCAGCGCACCGCCAGGCCGTCTGCGAGGGTTCGCCGACATGCTCGTCGACCGCGCCCTCTGGCTGGTCGTCGGCGCCATGCTGCTTGCCGGCATCGCGACCAGCTACACGATAAGCACTCTGCGCATCAACACCAGCACCACCGACATGATTTCGGCCGAGGTGCCGTTTCGGCGCCACCATGTCGAGTTCGTCCAGGCCTTCCCGGCCTTCACCAACACGATCGTCGCGGTGATCGATGCCGGCACGCCCGAAGCCGCCGATCAGGCCGCCACCGCGCTGAGCAACGCCTTGGCCGGCGATCGCGAGCACTTCGTCGCGGTCGACTATCCGCAAGGCGAGCCGTTCTTCGCGAGCGAAGGTCTCTTGTACTTGAAGCAGGACGCGCTCAGCCAGCTCTCGGAGCGTCTGGCCGCGGCGCAGCCGCTGCTGGCCGTCCTGGTGGCCAGCCCGACGCTCCAGGGACTGGCCGATTTCATGCGCTTGGTGGTCGAGCAGAGCCCAGCGGACGCGGCACCATCGGCCGCGCTCGACACGCTGCTCGCGGACATGGCGACGGTCGTCAACTGGACCCATGCGGGCCAGCCCGGCGCCTTGTCCTGGCAGCGCCAGCTGCAGCCCGACACCGGCGCCATGACCAGACGGCTGGTAATCGCCGAGCCGACACGCGATGACGGCTCGCTGGCGCCCGCGGCACCGGCGATCGCGGCGCTCCACGCCCACGCCAAGGAGCTTGGCCTGGATGCCGACCACGGCATCGAATTGCATCTCACCGGCTCGGTGGTGATCGACGAGGAAGAGCTGGCGAGCGTCGGCCGCAGCACTAGCCAAGCGACGGTGATCAGCACGCTCGGGGTGCTCGGGCTGCTGATCTGGGGCCTGGGCTCGTTCCGTCTGATCCTGGCGACCATGCTGACCTTGCTCATCGGCCTGGCGATCACGGCCGGGCTCGCCACCCTGCTGGTCGGGCGGCTCAATCTGATCTCGGTGACCTTTGCGGTGCTGTTCGTCGGCATCGGGGTCGATTTCGGCATCCACGTCGCCTTGCGCTATCGCCAGGCGCTGCAGCTCGGGCCCGATCTTCGAGCGGCGCTCGGTGAAACGGTGGGGGCCTTGGCCGGTCCGCTGACCATGGTGGCGCTTTGCGCCAGCCTCGGCTTCCTGGCCTTCGTGCCGACCAGCTATGAGGGTCTGGCCGAGCTTGGCATCATCTCGGCGCTGGGCATGGTCGTGGCCTTGGTCACGAGCCTGGTCTTGATGCCGGCCTTGCTTGCCCTGCTGCCGCTGCCTGCCCATAGTGCGCGCCCTGGCGCGCGCCCTGACTGGACCCGCCGGGTGGCACGCCTGCGCTGGCCGATCCTGGCCTTGGCCGCGATTGGCGTCGTTGCCAGCCTGCCGATCGCGCCGGCCTTGACCTTCGATATCAACCCTTTGAACCTCAAGGATCCGAAGAGCGAGGCGGTCGCCACGTTCCGGCAGCTGGCGCGCGATGCCGACACCTCGCCCTACAACATCGATATTCTGGCGGTCGATCTCGATCATGCCGATCAGGTCATCGGTCAGCTGCAGGAGGTCCCCGAGGTTGGCAGCGTGGTCAGCCTGCGCAGCTTCGTGCCGACCGACCAGGAGGCGAAGCTCGAGCTGATCGACCAGATGGCGCTGTATCTGGATCCGGTTCTGACCGCCGCCCCAGCCGCGCCGCTCTCGTCGGCCGAGCGCCGGCAGGCCTTCGAGGCGCTGGTGGCGCTGCTGCAGCAGGCGCACAGCGGCGCGCTTTCCGGCCAGCCCGGCGCTGAGCAGCTGGCCGAGGCGCTGCAGCAGTTCGCCGAGCTGCCGCCCACCGACGCCCAGCTCGCCGATCTGGAGCAGCGCCTGACAGGCACGCTGCCCGAGCTGCTGGACCGCCTGCGCCAGAGCCTGAACGCTCAGCCGGTCACGCTCGACAACCTGCCGGACAGCCTGCGCGATCGCTGGCGCAACCCGACCGGCCAGATCAGGCTGATGGTCCGGCCGGCAACGCCGATCACCGACGATGTCGCACTCGCCCGCTTTGCGGATGCGGTCCTGGCGGTAGTGCCCGAGGCGACCGGCACGCCGGTCATCCTGGTGGAAGCCGGCCGGGTGGTCCGCGCGGCCTTCTGGCAGGCCTCCTGGCTGGCGCTGGCGGCGATCACTGTGCTGCTGGCGATCGTCCTGCGCAACGTCGTCGATGTCATCCTGGTGCTGCTGCCGATCGGCCTGGCCGCCTTGCTCGCTGCCGCGACCGCGGTCATGGCCGGCATGGCGCTGAACTTCGCCAATGTCATCGCCGTGCCGCTGCTGCTGGGCCTCGGCGTGAGCGGTGCGGTCAATGTCGTGATGCGCGAGGGTCGCGGCCGGCCGCGACCGGCCGGCAGCTGGAGCAGCACGGCGCGCGGCGTGACGTTCAGCACCTTCACCACCATCGCGGCCTTCGGCTCGCTCGCCATCGCGGCCCATCGCGGCTTGGCGAGCATGGGGCTGCTCCTGACCATCGCGGTCGTCTGGAGCCTGATCTGCACGGTGATCGTGCTGCCCTGCCTGCTGGCGGTCTTTGGCCGGCTGCCGCCGCTGGCGAAGCCGAACCCATGAGCCCGCTGGCGCGGGTGCGCTCGCGGCGGTACCTCGACGTCGACTGGCGATGACCCGGCCGATGCCGGCGGCGCTGATCCTGGCCTGGCTGATCGGCCTCGCCCTGATCATCGGCCTGATCCTGCAGCACGGCCTCGCCGATCTGACCGACGGGCTGCGGCTGGTCGGCTGGCAGGCCGGCCTGCTGGCGCTGGTATTTGGCTGCGCGGTGCTGGTCGACAGCCAAGGCTGGCGCCGCTTGCTGCCCGAGCTGGGCTGGCGCGACTTGCCGCGCCTCGCGCTGTGCCGCTGGCTCGGGATCGCGGTCAACACCACCATGCCGGTGGCCCAGATTGGCGGCGAAGTGGTGCGCGCGCGCCTGCTCGCCAGAAGCGGCAGCCAAGTCGATGCCGGCGCCGCGGGCGCCAGCGTCGTGGTCGATCTGACGGTCGGCCTGGTGGCCCAGATCCTGTTCGCCCTGCTCGGCATCGGCCTGCTGCTGACCGAAGGGCAAAGCGGCGGCCTTGGCGTGGCGCAGCTGGCCATCGGCCTGGGCATCTTCAGCCTGCTGATCACCGGCTTCGTCCTGGCCCAGCGGCATGGCCTGATCTCCGGGCTGGCGCGCCGGCTGCAGCGGATGGGCTTGGACCTGGGGTCCGATGCGGCGGCCCTGGATCGCCAGGTGCAAGCCCATTACGCGGCGCCCTTGCGTCTGCTGCAGGCCGGCGTCTGGCGCTTCGGCGGCTGGCTGATGGGGGCGGCCGAGCTGTGGCTTGCCGGTCACCTGCTGGGCTTGTCCCTGACCGCTGCGGACGCGGTGATCCTGGAAAGCCTGGGCCAGATCGCGCGCAGCGCCGGCTTCGTCATTCCCGGCGGCCTGGGCGTGCAGGAAAGCGGGATGCTGGCGGTCGCGAGCTGGCTGGAGCTTGCGACCGGCTTGGTCCTGGCCGCTGCCCTGGTCCGCCGTGGCCGCGAGCTGACCTTCGGGATCGGCGGCCTGCTCCTCTGGTCGCTGCTCGAAAGCCGCAGCCTTCTGCCGCAGAAAACTCAAAATTGAAGTGTTCCGCCGTGGCAGCAACCATGGCTGCTTTACTGTTGCGGTGCAGCAACAACCGCTCCGTGCTGTCACGCTAGCGCCACGGTTCCACTTTGCAGACGCCATGAACGCCTTAATGTCAGCGTGCGATCCTTGCGTCCTGGATCGAGTTGCGCTTGCGAGAGGCGGCGGTGACCAAACGCGGACTACAGATCGTGTTGGCCCGGCCACGCGGCTTCTGCGCTGGCGTCGAGCGCGCGGTGCAGATTGTCGAGCGTGCCCTGGCGCGTTTCGGCGCGCCGGTCTATGTCCGCCATGAGATCGTGCACAACCGGCATGTGGTCGAGGCGCTACGGGTCAAAGGGGCGGTGTTCGTCGACGAGGTCGACGAGATCCCGACCGGGGCCGTGACCGTGTTCAGCGCGCATGGCGTGGCGCGTGCGGTTGAAGCGGCAGGGGCGGCCCGCGGCTTGGCCGTGATCGACGCCACCTGCCCGCTGGTCAGCAAGGTGCACAAGGAGTGCGAGCGCTACGCCGCCAAGGGTTACGAGATCGTGCTGATCGGCCATGCCGGCCATCCGGAGGTCGAGGGCACGATCGGGCGCGTCGCGGCGCCGATCCACCTGATCGCGACCGTCGCGGACGTCGCCGGCCTCGCCCCGACCGATCCCGCCAAGGTCGCCTATGTCACCCAGACCACGCTTTCGGTCGATGACACCCGCGCCGTGATCGAGGCGCTGCGGGCCCGCTTTCCGGGCATCGTCGGACCCGATACCCGCGACATCTGCTACGCCACCCAGAATCGCCAGACCGCGGTGCGGGCGCTGGCCCAGGCGGTCGATCTGATCCTGGTCATCGGCGCCGCCAACAGCTCCAACTCGAACCGGCTGCGGGAGCTGGGTGAGGCGGCCGGCGTGCCAAGCTATCTGGTCGACAGCGCGGCTGCGGTGAACCTCGCCTGGCTGGACGGTGTTACCCGAATCGGCATCACGGCCGGTGCCTCGGCGCCGGAACGTCTGGTCGAGGAGCTGATCGCCTGGCTCCAGGCCCGCTTCGAGGCCTCGGTCGAAACCCTGCCGGGGGTCACCGAGACGATCCAGTTCAACCTGCCGCCGGCGCTCAGTCTCGATCAGCCGCCGGGCAGCGCCTGACCCACCCGAGCCAGAGAGAATCACATGGGCATTCCACTTCGTCAGCAGCTCCGGGTCGGCGCCTACATCATGGGGCAGCGCCTGCGCGGCCGCGACAAATACCCGCTGGTCCTGATGCTCGAGCCCTTGTTCCGCTGCAACCTGGCCTGCGCGGGCTGCGGCAAGATCGACTACCCTGCCCCGATCCTGAACCGGCGCTTGAGCGTGCAGGAGTGCCTGGATGCGGTCGATGAATGCGGCGCGCCGATCGTCTCGATCCCGGGCGGCGAGCCCTTGATCCACAAGGAGATCGTGCAGATCGTCGAGGGCATCGTCGCGCGCAGGAAGTTCGTCTATTTGTGCACCAATGCCCTTTTGGTCGAGAAGAAGGTCGATCAGTTCAAGCCCAGCCCGTATCTGACCTTCTCGATCCACCT
>CADEGR010000011.1:44154-56891 GCA_902826935.1 uncultured Alphaproteobacteria bacterium
AGAAGAAGGTCGATCAGTTCAAGCCCAGCCCGTATCTGACCTTCTCGATCCACCTTGATGGCCTGCGCGAGCATCACGACCGCTCGGTCTGCCAGTCTGGCGTGTTCGATCGCGCGATCGCCGCGATCAAGCTGCTGCGGGAACGCGGCTTCCGGGTCAATGTCAACTGCACGCTGTTCGACGGCGTAGCGCCGGAGGAGGTCGCGAAGTTCTTCGACTTCGTGTCCCAAGACCTGGACGTCGAAGGGGTCACGGTCTCGCCCGGCTACGCCTATGAGCGGGCGCCGGACCAGACCCATTTCCTCAATCGGCGCAAGACCAAGGAGCTGTTCCGAGCCATCTTCCAGCGCGGCCAGGGCCGCGGCTGGCGGCTCAACCACTCCTCGCTCTATCTCGATTTCCTGGCTGGCAACCAGCAGTACCATTGCACGCCCTGGGGCAATCCGACCCGCAACGTCTTCGGCTGGCAGCGGCCCTGCTACCTGCTGGGCGAAGGCTATGCGTCGAGCTTCAAGGAGCTCATGACCACCACCGAATGGGACCGCTACGGTACTGGCAACTACGAGAAATGCGCCGATTGCATGGCCCATTGCGGCTATGAGCCGACCGCGGTCAACGACGCCGTGGCGCGGCCCTGGAAGGCGATGATGGCGGCGCTGAGCCGGATCCGGACCGAGGGGCCGATGGCATCGGAGATCCCGCTCGAGGGCCAGCGGCCGGCCGAGCAGGTGTTCGAGCAGCTGGTCGAGGCCGAGGTCGGTCGCTCAAAGGAAGGCAAGCTCGGGGGCGAGCGCCGCCACGCGGCGTAGCGCGTCGAGCGCCCGGCTGCTCGCGCGGCCAAGGCGCAAGATCGCGCCCAGCGCCGAGGGTTGCCGCAGGAGCCCTGCAGCCACCGCCACCGGCCGGATCCTGCCGTCACTACCTAGACCGTGGCGCGCGATCGCGGGCAGCGCCTCGTCATGGGGATCGGCGATGGCGCGCACGACCATGCACGGCAAGCCGGCCGCCCTCGCAACCGCGGCCACGGCGTGGCTCTCCATGTCGACGGCGCCAGCGCCAGTCGCTTCGAACAGGGCCCGCTTGGCGGCGGTGTCCGCCACCAGTTGATCGCTGCCGAACACAGGCAGATCCAGCAGCTCGAGGCCATTGCTCTGAGCGAGGCGCGCCAGCCGCTGGCGCCACGCCGGATCGGTCGTGAGCCGCTCGCCCGACGGCAGCACCACCTCGCTCGGCAGCAGGAGAGCGCCGGTCCGCAAGGTCGGGGCGAGGCCGCCAGCGAGGCCGAAGCTAATCAGCGCCGCCACGCCTTGGGCTGCCAGCTGCTCCGCGCCGGACCGGGCCCGGGCCGCATCGCCGCCCGAGCAGATGAACCGGAACTGGCCGGGGCGCAGACAGCGGGCCTCGGCCAGCATGCCGGTGACGACGCCCAGCATGGCCTACATGCCGTGCGCCACGCGCCGGTCATTGCGCCGGGCGAGGTTGACGTAGCGTGCTATCGCCCAGAGCGGGAAATAAGCGCGGTAGCCATGGTAATGTAGGTAGAAAACCCGCGGGAAGCCGACGGCGTTGTAGACCTCTTCCTGCCATTGCTCGGCGACGCGCGGCGCTGCCTGCAGGAAGTCGATGCCGCGGCGCACTGCCGGGTGGTCGGCCTCGCCCGCGGCCATCAGGGCCAGGAGCGCCCAGGCGGTGTGGGTCGGCGTGCTTGGCACCACCTCGTCCCGCCGCTCCGCCCAGTAGCTGCCGCAGCTTTCGCCCCAGCCGCCATCCGCCTGCTGGCGTGCCAGCAGCCAGGCGACCGCGCGCCGGATATAGGGTGCTGCATGATCCTCGCCGACCGCGTTCAACGCGGTCAGGACCGACCAGGTGCCGTAGATGTAGTTGGTGCCCCAGCGGCCGAACCAGGAGCCGTCGGGCTCCTGCTCGCGGCGCAGGAAGTCAACGGCCCGGGCCACGGCCAGGTGGCTGGCATCGTGGCCCAGCTCGGCCAGCATGCTGACGCAGCGGGCCGTGACATCGGCGGTCGGCGGATCGAGCAAGGCACCGTGGTCGGCAAACGGAATGCTGTTCAGATAGGCATGGTTGTTGTCGACATCGAAGGCGCCCCAGCCGCCGTTGCTCGACTGCATGCCCAGCACCCAGGCGGTCGCGCGGGCGATGTCCGGCGCATAGCGCTCCGGATCGGCGCGCTGCATCGCCGCCACGACCACCGCGGTATCATCGACGTCGGGATAGTGGTCGTTCCGGTATTCGAAGGCCCAGCCGCCTGGCGCCAGGCCCGCCGGTGCCCGCCGCGCCCAGTCGCCCACCACGTCGCTGATCTGCCGCTCCGCCAGCCAGTCCAGGCCGGCGCGGGCAGAGGCGCGCGCATCGGCGCCGGCCACGCCGGCCGCGGCCGTCTCCAGCAAGGCGTGGCAGGCGAGCGCCGTATCCCAGACCGGTGACAGGCAGGGCTGGACATAGGCGCGCTCGGGCTCGATCACCAGGAGCTTCCTGAGCGCCGCCTTGGCGATCACCAGGTCGGGATGATCGGCCGGATAGCCCAGGCAGTCGAACGCCATGACCGCATTCGCCATGGCCGGAAAGATGCCACCCAGGCCGTCCTCGCCGTTCAGCCGTAGCTTGATGAAGTCCTGCGCCTTCTCGGTGGCACGGCGGCGCAGGCCCTTGGACATATGCGGCTCGAGCGCGCGCAGCACCCGGTCGATGCCGAGAAACACCGAACCCAGCAGCGAGCTGTCGGGGCTGCGGTTGTATTCGCCATGCTGGTCCGGCGGCACCAGGAACAGCTCAGCGATGTCGACGGCCTTGGGATTGCGGGCGCGCGGCTTGTTGGCGATCAGGATCAGGAGCGGCACGATCACCGTGCGTGACCAGTAGGACACCTTGTCCAGATGGAACGGGAACCAGCGCGGCAGCAGCATGATCTCGATCGGCATGACCGGCACCGCCCGCCAGGGCACCTGGCCGAACAGCGCCAGCGCGAACCGCGTGAACACGTTGCAGCAGGCCGCCCCGCCCTGGCGCAGGATCGCCTCGCGGGCGCGCCGCATATGCGGCGCTGCCGGATCGTCGCCGATCAGCTTCAACGCGTAGTAGGCCTTGACGCTGGCGCTGAGATCGAGCCCACCACCGGCATAAAGCGGCCAGCCGCCATGGGAGGCCTGGCCAGCGCGCAGATAGCGGCCAATGCCGGCCTCGAGCTCGGGCTCGATCTCGTCCAGGAAATGGCCCAGCATGACGAACTCGGCCGGGATCGTGGCATCGGCTTCCAGCTCATAGCACCAATGGCCGTCTCGGGCCTGGCGCCCGATCAGCGCCGCGGTGACCTCGCCCAGGAGCACGCGCAGCAGGTCCGCACGCAGCGTCGGTTGTCCGGCCGCCGGCGCCCCCTGCCAACCTGGGGCGCCGCTGTCGTCAAGCCGATTGCCTCGATTGTCCGCCATCGCCATCGTCATCTGCCGGTAGCTGTGAACCGAACGGCGCTGGCTGGCGCGACCACCGCCTTCGGCACCGCTCAGCCCGCGATTACCCGCCCCTTCCAGGCGTTGCCGCCACGGCGCCGGTAGCGGATGGCAGACGCGATGGTCATTGCGCCATAGACCGCGCTGGCCGCCGGCAGGCTGAGGGTCCAGGGCCAAGCCACCGCTTGCAGCCGGACGGTTGGCAAGAAGGCCAAGCTCATCAGCAGCCACGACCCGAGGCCAAGCGCCAGCAGCCGCAGATCGCCATGCCAGGGCCACAGGACGATTAGCACAACTGGGATGAGGAAAACCAGGCCCAGCCCGAAGATCGCCACGATCAGGAGCGAGAGCGAATGGCGCAGCTGGCTGTCGGCCGTGCGGGTCACCATCCGCCAAATGCCAGCCAGGCCGTCATAGGCGCGCAGGCTGCGGGTGCGGCCGGCCAAGCCGAGCCAGATCCGGCCGCCGCTCGCCTTGATCCGGCGCGCCAAGGCGACGTCGTCGATCACCTCGCCCTTGATCGCCCCGATGCCGCCGGCGTCCGTCAATGCGGCCGCTCGCAGCAGCACGCAGCCGCCCGCAGCAGCCGCGATCCGCCGCGCCGGATCATTGACCGCGGGAAAGGGATACAGCAGCTGAAAGAAGAAGATGAAGGGCGGAATCAGAAAACGCTCGGGCAGGCTGAGGCAGCGCAGCCGCACCATCAGCGACACGAGATCCAGCTGCTCGGCGTCCGCCTTGCCGACCAGGCGGCGCAGATTGCCCGGATCATGCTCGATATCGGCATCGGTCAGCAGCAGATAGGGTGCTGGATGGCGGGCATGGGCCAAGCGGAGGCCGTTGTGCACGGCCCAGAGCTTGCCGGCCCAGCCCGCCGGCAGCGGCGGATTGTCGACCAGCTCGACCACGCGACCAGGGGGCGCAGCCGTGATCGCCTGCTGGATCAGGCTCCGGGTGCGGTCCTCGCTGTGGTCGTCGACCACCACGATCGCAAGCGGCCCCGGATAGTCCTGGGCCACGAGCGAGGCAAGCGCCACCTCGATCGTCTCTGCCTCGTTGCGCGCCGGCACCACCACGGTCACCGCTGGCCAGGCGGCCGGCGGCCGGTTCGGCTCGGCCAGACGCGGCCCGGCATGCCAAAAACCGTCCCGCAGGAGCAGCAGGTACAGCCAGATCAGGAGCGGCAGGAGGGCAAGCGTCTGAAGCCAAACCATCGCCTGCCCTTAACCCTTGCGCTTGCCGAGCACAACTGAACTTCTCTACATGGTCCAGGAGGAGGCCGCGTGGTCGAGCATCTGCCCAAGGTCGCCGACAGCTGCGCCGCGCTGGCGGCGCGGATCGAGGATGGCGCCCGCCTGGCCTTGGCGCCCGACTATTCCGGCTGCGCCATGGCGGTGATCCGGGCGCTGATCCAGCGGGATGCGCGCGATCTGCATCTGGTGGGCGTGCCGCAGCTCGGGCTGCAGGCCGATCTCCTGATCGGCGCCGGCTGCGTCGCGAGCGTCGAGGCGGCTGCGGTCAGCCTTGGCGAGCAAGGCGCCGCCCCCTGCTTCACCCGCGCTGTGCAGAGCGGCGCCATCATGCTCAAGGACAGCACCTGCCCGGTCATCCATGCCGGCCTGCAGGCGGCCGAGAAGGGCGTGCCGTTCCTGCCGCTGCGCGGCATCCTGGGCTCGGATCTGGTGCGCCATCGGCCGGATTGGCGGGTGATCGACAATCCCTTCGCCGAGCATGATCCGATCCTGCTGGTGCCCGCGATCCGGGCGGATGTGGCGCTGTTCCATGCCGCTCGCGGCGACGCCGCCGGCAATGTCTGGATCGGCGTGCGGCGCGAGCTGATGCTGATGGCGCATGCCGCGACTAGCAGCCTGGTGACGGTCGAGCGCCTGGCGGAGCAGGATCTGCTGGCCGACGACCAGATCGCCGCCGGCGTCATTCCCGACTTGTACATCGATGCGCTGGCGCTGGCGCCCAAGGGTGCTTGGCCGGTCGGCTTGCGCGGCGCCTATCCGGCCGACCAGGCAGCGCTTGCGGCCTATGCCGCCGCCGCGGCCAAGCCGGCCGGCTTCGCGCGCTATTTGACCGATTGGCTGGCCTTGCCGGATTGGCCGGCATGACCGGCGACGCCCGGACCGAGCTGCTGATCAGCTGCCTGGCCGACCGCCTGGCCGGCTGTCGCCATGTGGCGGTCGGCGCCGCCTCGCCGATCCCAGCCGCGGCCGCCCTGCTCGCCCGCATGAGCTCCGAAGGGCGGCTGCGCGTCTCGATCTTGGGCAGCGAGCGCCACAATGTTTTCACCGATGGCAGCAAGGAGCTGTTCGACTGCGCCGCCCAGGGCCGGATCGACGCCTTCTTCCTGGGCGGCGGCCAGATCGACGGCCAGGCCAACCTGAACCTGGTGGGGGTTGGCGGCTATCCGCGGAGCCCGGTGCGCTGGCCGGGCTCCTTCGGCTCGGCCTATCTCTATCACCTCGTGCCGCGCGTCATCCTGTTCCGCCTGGAGCATAGTCCGCGGGTCCTGGTCGAGCGGGTCGATTTCATCAGCGCCGCCGGCACCAGCCCGGCGCATCACCACCGCCCGGGCGGCCCGGAGGGCCTGATCACCGGCAAGGCCGCCTTCCGCTTCGATCGCGCGCTCGGCCGCTTCACCCTCACCCACCGCCATCCCGGCGTCGCCTTGGCCGACATCGTGGCAGCCACCGGCTTTGCGTTTGAGCTCGCCGCCGAGCTCGCCACCACCCCGGTCCCGTCGGCCGCAACGCTGGCCATGATCCGTGGCCCGGTCGCGGCCGACCTGGTCCAGATCTACCCCCGCTTCGCCACCGAGATCCTTACACGTCCGAGCGCACCCCGGCCGGATGGCTTGACCTGACCTGTTGCCGGCGGTCGCGCGGAGGCCGGCGCCTTCAAGATGAGGCCCATCGTGTCGCTGTTCGCCTACACCCCCGGACCCGCGTGCAACGCCTGATCTCGATCGATGGTCTCATTGCCTGTTCCGACTGGCATTCGGCTCTAGATGTCCAGGCTTCGATCGGCGCCTTGATGCCGTAGACTCAGCCGCTTGCGAGCCTGTCAGGCGATTGCGCGCCTATCCATTCTTTGGCTGAAGGCTGCGAGCCTGGAGGTCCGCTGGCGCTGACACCTGGCACCATCGCCGACCTCGTAGCCGCCTGGCCATACAAAAAGCGGCCAATCTTGAGCTGGATTACGACGCCAATGACCTCGCAGGCTGCTGGCGGATGCGGCATCGAAGCTGCCATCCCAAGCACCGCCTGACGCGCAATGCCCATCCCTTTCAAGCCGTGTGCTTCGCGCCAGCGCAACCTGATCGAACGCAGGTGCGACCTCCTCAAGGGTTGCTGCGGCAGCGCCAGAGACTATGGCCAGGTCGCCAGCAATATCCTCGCCACCGTTGCGCGGCGGCTCGAGGATGGATTTGACGGATCATTTATGTGGGCGGCCTGATCGGTCCGGATGACCGCAAGAGCGTGCAGCCGATGGCAGCGCGCTATGGCCAGCTTCTTCACTTCATTGCCGCCGTTGTGGGGGACAGCACCCCGCGCGAGAACGCGATCCTGAAGAGCGCCGACATTCTTGTCTGGGGCGAGAACGACTTTTTTGCTTGGAGACTATGGCGCTGCCGAAGAAAGGGCGGCAATAGGCCGGTGTTGCTTCTCAATCTGCCTCATCGCTCGGGACGAACGCTTGGCGGGAACGCCAATTGCCGGACGATGGTGGCCTTGCCCGTCGCCAGGGCGAGGTCCCGGTGATGGTCGGCCCGCGGCTGTTCTTGCCGGCAAGCTGAACGAGTGGCCCGGCCCGGATGATGCAGCCAAAGTGCCGATGGAGCGGCAGACGATTCGCGCCAAAGCCGAGATCGCGATCGAGGAAATCGACCGGATCCGCAAGGCTTCCGCTTTTGCCTGCGGCTTGCTCATGCCAGCTAGCTGAGGCTTGAGCGCGCTGTTCCGCCAGGCACACAGCCAAAGAGGCCTGCTCTAGGCGCTCGTCATCCCGCGCCATCAACAGGTCGATCCCGATGTGACGCTGATAGTTCCCGTTGCCGGCCGCGCTCGTCCGCGCCTGCGCGCCAGCCCCGAAACCCATGGGTGGCGGCTGAAACGCTTCTTGCGAATCAGCAATGGGGCAGCAAAGCGAGGCTGAAAGCTCGCATTGGCTCCGTCCATGTTCGCAGCGCCGATAGGGCGCAGCCAGCGCATCCGTGACGAGGGCGCTCAGCCTATGCCGAACGACGCAGCCTGGCTGGTCGGCGAGCACCGCTCATCTGGCGAGCGCAGACACTATTTCTCCCACGCGCCAAGCGACGCCGCTGAAGACGTTGGCCGCGACCATCAAGTCGCGCTGGGTCGACGAGCAGGCGCATCAGCAGCTCGACGAAGAGCACGGGCTCGTTCATTCCGAGGGACCATGTAGGGCAGGCTGCATCGCCATGCATGACCATGATCGCCTGCGCCTTTCTCCAATGCTGTTGGCTGGCTACGGCCGGCACGACAAAACGTCGCCAAGGACCGCCGCCTCAGCCGAGGCGAGCCTGCCGACCGTCAGTTGAGTCATCGCCACCACCATCTCGCCAAGCCGCCACCCGCGCAATGCCGGAACTGGAGCGCCATCATCAGAACCCCGATCTCCAATCTGCTAAAAATAATGTTCCGCTTTGAATAGCGCAGCTTCGAGCGAGCCTGTAACGCCGCGGGCAGAGCCGGCCGCGCGCCGGGTCGTGGATCGTCGGGTGATCAGCGGCATCGTCGGCAACCGACTGCCGCTGGAGGGATGCCTGCCCAGGCTCCCACCGCGCTCGACTGCCTTATTCGATGGCGGCGCAAAATGCGCGGTCGGAAGACCTCCAGACGCTCGCAGCCCGCGCGACCTATAGCCGAAATTCAATCAGCGCCTGCAGCTGACTGGCAGCCCCCGCCGCCGCTGCCACCGCCATGGTTGCCGGCACCGTGCATCAATTCTTAACGTCCCAAGCCGAAGCTGACGCAGCCTTCCTGGTCCATGCGATCCTGTCCGCCCCGGCGGGATATTAACCGATTGGCGCGGACTCCCAGGATCACGTGGACCATGGCCAAGATCACTGGAATAGCTGAAGAATGGCTTAATCGGTGCGCGCTGCCGCCTGATCGGATTTGGACCCTGTCGCACTGATTCAGCGATCGTCTGTGCACCCGGCGCGGCGCACCGCTCGGCGAGCGGTCGACAGGATGCAAGCGCGGGCCATCAGCCGATGGCGTGGCGGCCGCAGGAGCAAGATCGACGTTGACCGACGGTTACGAGCGTCCCGTGGGGCTGCGGCAACATCTGGCCCTCGCCGACCCCGCGACCACCGCCCCCTCCTGGCAGCCCTGTCCGCCAGCCTCCGGCTGCTCACCGCCAAGGGCTACGGCGCCAACCAGAGTCGCAGTCGACGGCAACGAGGTGGCTCCTAAGCCGCCATGCCAAGCATGATCTTAGGAGCAACCCCAGGTGTCTTTCAGACCTGATCGCCGGCGTCAAGCAAGCTGACCGAGGGCTGGTCCAGCCGACCCACATGATACCGCTGCCGCGCCACGCACTACGACCAGATCGCTTTCTGCGTCCTCGCCGCCAAAGCGATCGCTGCGCTAGTCATGGGACGAGCCGGCCAATTTTGCAGCCAGCGCTCTACCGGAGTGGTTCGCCATTCGACCACCGATGACCATGCCAGAAGCGCTTGGACCAGGGCCCTTTGGCCGCCTATCGTGGCGGACTGGACAAGTGTGACCTTTGCCCAGCATGGTTGGGGGCGGCGTTTTCGTTGGTCATGCATGGCGACCGCATAGGCACGGATCGGCCACGGGGCGATCCAAAAATGGTCCAGCGGTCCCGCAACCGAACGTCTGGCTGCCGTCGAACAACATCACGATGCATCCGGCATGGCGGGATGAGCCGTGCTCGTAGCGCAGGGAGTTGGCAGCGTTGGCTGATGCCGTGACCGGTGGCGCGCTTGCAGGCGTGCGGGTGCTCGATCTGACCCGCGTGCTTGGGGGACCCTACTGCACGCAGATCCTGGGCGATCATGGCGCCGAGGTGATCAAGGTCGAGCCGCCGCAAGGCGATGAGACCCGGGACTGGGGCCCGCCGTTCAACGACGCCGGCGACGCCTCCTACTATGTCGGCGTCAACCGCAACAAGCGCTCGCTGGGCCTCGATCTGCGCCAGCCGGCCGGCCGTGATCTCCTGCTCCGGCTGCTGGGCGACGCCGACGTTCTGATCGAGAACTACAAGCCCGGCACCATGGAAGCTTGGGGCCTGGGCTACCATGACGTGCTGGCGCCGCGCTTGCCAGGCCTGGTCCATTGCCGCATCACCGGCTTCGGCGCCGACGGCCCGCTCGGTGGCCTGCCGGGCTACGATGCGGTGATCCAGGCCATGACCGGCATGTTCTCGGTCAATGGCATGGCTGCCAGCGGGCCGACCCGGATCGGCATTCCGCTGGTCGATCTGGGCACCGGCCTGTACGCCGCGATCGCCATCTTGATGGCGCTCCTGGAGCGCAGCCGCTCTGGCCGGGGCCAGTTCATCGACGTCACCTTGCATGATGCCGGCATCGCGATGATGCATCCGCATCTGCCGAACTACCTGATGTCCGGCCGGCTGCCGGGGCTGACCGGCAACGCCCATCCCAATATCTGCCCCTACGACAAGTTCCCCACCCGGACCGTCCCGATCTTCCTGGCGGTGGGCAACGACCGCGCCTTTCAGCGTCTCTGCGCGGAACTCGACGCACCGGCACTGGCGACTGAGCTGCGCTTTGCGTCCAATGCCGAGCGGCTCCGCCATCGGCCCGAGCTGACCGAGCAATTGACCACGCTGCTGCTCGATCACGATGGCGAGGCCTTGTGTCAGCGCCTGCTCGCATCCGGCGTGCCAGCCGGGCCGGTCCGCGATGTGGCGGAGCTCTGGTCAGCGCCCCATACCGCCCATCGCGAGATGGCCGTGGCACTCGGCGACTACCAAGGTGTCGGCTTGCCGATCAAGCTGTCGCGGACGCCCGGCAGCGTGCGCCGCCCACCGCCCGCTTTCGGCGCCGATGGCCACGCCGTGCTCACCGAGGCCGGCTTGAGCGAGACCGAGATCGACGCGCTTCAGTCAGCTGGGGTTCTGGTCGTGCGCCGCCGCCGCTAGGTCCGCCGCGCAGCCTCAAGCATGGTCGGCCGCGGCCGCTGGCGACGGTCTGCGACGGCGCGCCGACGCAACGGTCGCGATGCCGGCGGCGGCTGACTTGGCCTTGCGCACTACGCGCCGCGACTTGCTCGGCAGCGTGCTTGGCAGGGTCGCCACCAGCTCGGCCTCGGCCGCCAGCCAATGCGCCATGTCGCGCCCTTCCGGGCAGCCTTCGGCTTGCCAGATCGCATAGGCCCGTTCGCGGGTCCTAAGCTCGCCATCCTGCTCCATGTGCATCCTTCCCGTTGCGTGGCCCGAAGGGGCTCGTCAGCGGCCGCACCCTATACCGGGATCGTTAGCGGCTGGTTAATGCCGCCAACGCCGATTGCTCAAGGGCGGCTATCACGACCCACCGGAAGCAAGGGCCGTGCCAGCGGCAACCTACATGAAATCATGCCGGGGTCAGGCGATAGAGGCCACCATCCGGCTCGTCGGTCAGCAGATAGACATAGCCGTCCGGCCCGATCTCGATGTCCCGGATCCGGCCGATCTCGCCCTCCAGCAATCGCTCCTCGGCGACCACCCGGTCGCCGTCCATCTCGAGGCGCGCGATCAGATCGAATTTCAGCGCGGTCACCAGCAGGTCACCCTGCCACTCCGGAAACGCCGTGCCCGTGTAGAAGACCATGCCTGACGGCGCGATCGAAGGGTCCCAGTAATAGAGCGGCTGCGCCATGCCGGCGTGCTCGCGGGCACCGTCGCCGATCGGCTCGCCACTGTAGTCGATGCCCCAGCTGATCACCGGCCAGCCGTAATTCACGCCGGCCCGGATGATGTTGATCTCGTCGCCGCCCATCGGACCGTGCTCGTTTTCCCAAAGCTCGCCGGTCTCGGGATGCAGCGTCATCCCCTGGGGATTGCGCACGCCATAAGCGTAGATCTCGGGCGCTGCATTGGCCCGATCCCTGAACGGATTGTCGGCCGGCACGCTGCCATCGTCGTTGAGGCGGAGGATCTTGCCATGATGCCGATCCAGCGCTTGCGCCTTGGCCCCATCGCCGCGCTCGCCATGGGAGATGAAGAGCAGGCCCGCCCGGTCGAACACCAGCCGCGAGCCGAAATGGATACCACTCCCGGACACCGCGTTGGACCGGAAGATCACCTCGACATCACGCAGGCTCCGTTCGCCCAGACGGGCGCGGGCGACATGGGTGCTGGCGCCCTGGCCGGCCTCGTCGAGCCCGGAATAGGAGAAGTACAGCCAGCCGTTCCTGGCATAGTCGGGATGCAGCACGACGTCGAGCAGGCCGCCTTGGTCCTCGGCGTAAACCGGCGGCAAGCCCGGCAGCGGGTCAGGCAGAAGCTGGCCGTCACGGAACAGCCGGACCCGGCCAGGCCGCTCGGTGATGACCATGCCGCCGTCGGGCAGGAAGGCCATGCCCCATGGATTCTCCAAGCCTTGCGAGAGGTTCTCCAGCACGAAGGTCGCCTGCTCCGTGGTCTCTTTGGCGCCCACGCCGGCGGCGTCGCTCGCGTTGCGGCAGCCGGCGATCGCCAGTCCAGCAACCACCAGCGCCGACAATGCCAGCGCACGATCGATTTGAAGCATCGGTCCATCCCAGATTCTGGTCGGGTCGCGGGCGCTCAAGGCGCCGGCATGGGTTAACGCAGCAGCGAGCCAAGCAATCCCCGGACCAGCGACCGGGTCACCTGCCGGCCGATCTGGCTGCCGACGCTGCGGACCACGCTCTTGGCCAGCGCCTCCACGATCGTCTGCCGGCCGCCGCCGGCGCGGCTCGCGGCCCGCTCGGCCTGCTCCTGCTCCTTGGCGGCCGCCAGCTGAGCGGCCGCGGCTTGCGCCTGCGCCGTCTTCTCGGCGGCCTTGCGCACCAGCACCTCATAGGCGGATTCGCGGTCGACCACCTGGTCGTAGCGGCCGCTGACCGGGCTCGCCGCCATGGTTTCGCGCCGCTCCTCCGGCGTGACCGGGCCGATCCGCGAGGCTGGCGGACAGATCATGGTACGCTCGACCATGCCGGGCACGCCCTTGGCCTGGAGCATCGAGACCAGCGCCTCGCCCACGCCCATCTCGGTGATCACCTGCTCGGTGTCGAGCTTCGGATTGGG
>CADEGR010000011.1:56991-60172 GCA_902826935.1 uncultured Alphaproteobacteria bacterium
CCGACCTCGGGCAGATCCTCGAACAGCTCCGCCAGCAGCCAGAGCAGGAATGTGCCGTAGAGCCTGGGCGACTGCATCAGCCGGTCGGCGGCCAGGATGTTGATGATGCCCTGGCCGGACAGGTCCTTGCGCATCAGGTCGCTGATCTGCAGCGCCGGCTCGCCGAAGAAGCCCTCGGCACCCTGCTGCTCCAGGGTCAGGAGCTGCCGCTGGATGGCGCCGACCGTGCTGGTCGCGACATTGCCATATTGCAGGGTGAGCTCCTGCGCATGCTCGCCGCAAAAGCTGAGCAACGCCCGCAGATCCTTCAGATCGAGCAGCATCAGGCCCTGCTCGTCGGCGATCTTGAAGGCGACGTTCAAGACCCCCTCTTGGGTCTCGTTCAGGCCCATCAGCCGGGCCAGCAGCAGCGGCCCCATCTCCGAGATCGTGGCGCGGATGGGATGGCCTTGCTCGCCGTAGAGATCCCAGAACACGACCGGAAAGCTGCGCTGGCTGTAATCGGTCAGGCCCAGGCTCGCGATCCGCTCTTCGATCTTGGGGTGTGGCCTGCCCGGCTGGCTCATGCCGGCCAGGTCGCCCTTCACGTCGGCCATGAACACCGGCACCCCGTGGGCGCTGAAGCCCTCCGCCAGCACCTGCAGCGTCACCGTCTTGCCGGTGCCGGTGGCGCCAGCAATCAGGCCGTGCCGGTTGGCATAGGCCAGCTGCAGATATTGCGGGCCGTCACCTTTACCCACCAGGATCATGGTATCCTCGGCCATGCCGTGCCTCGCTCAGGGTCGCCACTTCAGCAGCAATTCCTTCTTGTGCCCGCTTTTTCGCGGCTGGTCGAGCTTGCGATCGGCTTTTTCGAGGGCCAATTTGGGGGAAGGTCAACCGACGGGAGATCGCCATGAAGTTCTTTGTCGACACGGCCGACGTCGCCGAGATCACTGATCTCGCGGCCACCGGCCTCCTGGACGGGGTGACCACCAACCCGTCGCTCGTGGCCAAGTCCGGCCGCAACTTCCTGGAGGTGATCAAGGAGATCTGCAGCCTGGTGGAAGGGCCGGTCAGCGCCGAGGTAACCGCGATCGAGCATCGCCAGATGGTCGCCGAAGGTCGCAAGCTGGCGACGCTCGCTCCCAATGTCTGCGTCAAGCTGCCGCTCACGATCGATGGCCTCAAGGCGTGCAAGGAGCTGACCGACGACGGCATCCAGGTCAACGTGACCTTGTGCTTCTCGGCGGCCCAGGCGCTCCTGGCGGCCAAGGCCGGCGCCACCTTCATCTCGCCCTTCGTCGGCCGGCTCGACGACATCGGCCATGACGGCATGGCGCTGATCGCCGAGATCGTCGAGATCTATCGCAACTACGACCAGCTGCGAACCGAGGTGCTGGTCGCATCGGTGCGCACGCCCGGCCATGTCATCACGGCGGCCCGGCTCGGCGCCGATGTCGCGACGCTGCCCCCCGCGGTGATCCGCAGCCTGTTCAACCATCCCCTGACCGACAAGGGCTTGGCAGCATTCCTTAAGGATTGGGAAGGCACGGGCCAGAAGATCCTGGATTGACCATGGCCACAAGGCGGGCGCTGATTTGGCCCGGGGTCGCCATCGGGCTGGTGCTGGGTGCGAGCGCCGCCCGCGCGGCCGGTGAGCTGCCCTCAGGCTCGGTCGGCGACCTCCTGCAGCAGCTGCAGCCGCCAGGCACCCAGCAGCCAGGCGCCCGGCCGCGCGGCGAAGTCCGGGTCGAGGCCGCTTTGGAGCGTGGCCCGGCCGGACCGGCCGTGCTGATCACCCTGACCCCGCTCGGCGCGACCAAGCTGATCGCCGATCCCGGGATCACGGTCACGCCCGCGGCGCGGCCCGGCCTGGCCTGGCAGGTCGGGCTGCCGGTACGGCGGCAGGCTGAGGATCGTGCCTATCTGCCGGTGCCGCAGCAGCTCCGCCTGCCCTTTGCCGCGACCGACCAGGCGCCGCTGGAGCTGCAGGTGGAATATGCCTACTGCGTGGTCGATTATCAGTGCTTCTACGGCGAACAGCAGCTGGTGGTCGCCAATCCGCCGGGCTCTTGAGGCGGTAGCCCGCAGCCATGGAACATGCGCCGCAGGTCCGTGACACCGAAGCGGCTCGCAACCTTCACCATTGATTAACGATCCGGCGCGATAGTCGCTGCGTCAGTGGCGAATGGAGCGCGGGTCATGGGTCTCTTGCGGTTTCTCGAGCGCGGCCGAGGCAGTGATGCCGAGGCGGAGGCCCAACGTGACGCGATCGCCAAGCTGGCGGCGCTTGATCACGTGCAAGCGGTCATCGAAATCCAGCTTGATGGCACGATCACCTACGCCAATCAGAACTTCCTGAGGCTGCTCGGCTACGAGCTCAAGGAGATTGTCGGCCAGCACCATCGCATCTTCGTCGATCGCGCGGAGGCGATGACCGCTGCCTATGAGGATTTCTGGCGCAACCTTCGTGTGGGCAAGTTCCAGGCCGCCGAATACAAGCGGATCGGCAAGGGCGGCAAGGAGGTCTGGATCGAGGCCAGCTACAATCCGGTGCTCGATGCGGACGGCAAGCCGTACAAGGTCGTGAAATATGCGATCGACGTGACCTATCGCAAGCAGCGGGAGGCAGAGGCCGCCGCGGCGATCTCCCGCTCGAATGCGGTGATCGAGTTCACGATGGACGGCGAGATCATCACGGCCAACGAGAATTTTCTGAATGTCATGGGCTATCGGCTGGACGAAATCCGCGGCCGGCATCATCGCATGTTCGTCAGCCAGGAGAGCGCGGCCAGCCCTGACTATCAGGAATTCTGGGCCGCCCTGCGGCGCGGCGTGTTCCAGGCCAAGGAGTACAAGCGAGTCGGCAAGGACGGCAAGGAGGTCTGGATCCAGGCCAGCTACAATCCGGTCTTCGATGCCAATGGCAACGCCTACAAGGTGATCAAATACGCGACCGACATCACCGGCCGGATGCGGGCCATCAGTGCTTTGAGCAACAGCCTGTTCCGTTTGGCCGAGGGCGATTTGGGCGCCAGCATCGAGGTCGCGTTCACCAGCGAGTTCGAGCCGTTGCGCCAGGCATTCAACCAGACCTTGGCACGGCTGCAGACCCTGGTGGTCGAGATCCGCGGCGCGGTGGTCGAGGTCGAGAACGCGGCCGGCGAGATCAATGCCGGGACCGAGGATCTGGCCGGGC
>CADEGR010000012.1:0-23324 GCA_902826935.1 uncultured Alphaproteobacteria bacterium
CGGCGGCTCGGCGGGTTGAGCTGGCTCGGCGGGTGCGGCCGCCTGCTCCTGCGCCGGTTCAGCCGGCGTCGCCGGCTCGCCTTCGGCAGCGCCCTGCTGCTCGGCCGGCGGGGCGGCCTCCTCCGGCGCTGCGGCCTGCTCGCCGCCGCCTTCGGCCGGTGCCGGCAACGGCTCCGGGTTGTCGGACAAGGAGCGCAGATAGGCGATCACGCCAGCCCGCTCTTCCGGCTTCTTGAGACCGGCAAAGCTCATCTTGGTGCCGGCGATGTAACCCTTCGGGCTGGCCAGAAACCCGTCCAGGCTCGCATAGTCCCAATTGCCGCCATGGCTCTTCATCGGCTCCGAATAGGCAAAGTCCTCGACCGAGCCGACCGGCCGCCCGAGCACGCCCCAAAGATGCGGGCCGATCTTGTTGGCGCCACCCTTGGCGAAGTCATGGCAGGACGCGCATTTCTTGGCCGTCGCCTCGCCGGTCTCGACGCTGGCGCTGGCCAGCAGCGTGCCCAGATCGGGGGCTGGCCCGCCGCCTTCGGCCTCCGCCTCGCCGCCGCCTTCCTCGCTCGCCGCGACCTCGATCGGGTAGGCCGGCTCCTCGGGCACGCTCGGGTGATAGAGCATGCGCGACAGCACGCCGGTCCCCGAGGCCAGGATGCCGGCCGTCAGGATCGCAGCCAACGTCTTGTTAAATTCCAGCGAAGATGCCATAGCGGACCCGTTCCAGCCTCGGTTGGACGCACACCACTCCAAGGCTGACGGTAAACCGCGTTTGCCCGCCGGCGGCAAGGGCTGATTCAACCGAATCGGTGTCAACGCGGCAGTTTGTCCTAATGACTTGACAGGGCGGCGCAGCTGCACCAGCGCGTGCCCAGCGAGGCCCTGGCCGATGAGTCTCAAGACGTCGTCCGCCGCGACGACCGTGGTCATGATCCCCGCCCGGCTGGGCGCCAGCCGGCTGCCGAACAAGCCGCTGGCCGAGCTGGCCGGCGTGCCGATGATCGTGCAGGTCTGGCGCCGGGCGATCGAGGCCGCGGTCGGCCCGGTCGTGGTCGCCTGCGCCGAGGCGGCGATCGCGGATGCGATCCTGGCCCATGGGGGCAAAGCGGTCCTGACGGATCCAGCCCTGCCGTCCGGCACCGACCGGATCCGGGCGGCCCTCGATCAGATCGACCCCGAGCGGCATTTCCAGCGGATCATCAATCTGCAAGGCGACCTGCCGACGATCGAGCCGGCCGTGCTGCAGGCCGTGCTGCGGCCGTTCGACGAGCTGGACAGCGACATCGGCACGGTCGCCGCCGCGACCACGGATCCGGTAGACCGCGCCGATCCCAACGTCGTCAAGGCGGTGATCGCCTTCAGCGGGGTCAAGAGCAACCTCGGCCGGGCCTTGTATTTCACCCGCGCCACGGCGCCTTACGGGTCGGGGCCCGTCTACCACCATATCGGCATCTACGCCTATCGCCGGCCGGTGCTGGAACGCTTCGCGGCCATGCCGCCCAGCCCGCTCGAGCGGCGCGAGCGGCTGGAGCAGCTGCGGGCGCTGGAGGCCGGGCTCAGCATCGGCGTCGCCCTCGTTGACACGGTTCCGCTGGGTGTCGATACTCCCGAGCAGCTCGAGCGCGCCCGCATTCTGCTGACGCGGCAGTAGCTTAGGGTGCGGCCAGCGGCCGCCCGATCGCACCAACCGGCCGCGGCCGCACGATTGCATCGCCCCATGGACAAATCCATCGACCTCGCCGAGGCGGCGCTCGCCACCCAGCCCGAGACCGGCGCCCACAGCCAGGCCCGGCCCAAGATCGCCTTTCAGGGCGAGCCCGGCGCCTATTCCCATCTCGCCTGCCGCCAGGCCTATCCCGAGTTCGAGCCTCTGCCCTCGGCCACCTTCGAGGATGCCTTTGCCGCGGTGCGCGACGGCCTGGCCGAGCGCGCCATGATCCCGATCGACAACTCGGTCGCCGGCCGGGTCGCCGACATCCATCACCTGATGCCCCATGCCGGCCTCTACATCGTGGCCGAGCATTTCCAGCGGGTGAACCATCATTTGATGGCCCTGCCCGGCGTGACGATCGCCGAGATCAAGGTCATCCATTCCCATGTCCACGCGCTCAACCAGTGCCGGCGGCTGATCCGCGAGCTCAAGGTCGAGGCGAAGGTCCATGCCGACACCGCCGGCGCCGCCGCCGAGGTCGCGGCCGCCGGCCAGCGCGACCAGGCTGCGATCGCCTCCAAGATCGCGGCCGACATCTACGGCCTTTCAATCTTGCGCTCGGACATCGAGGACGCCGCCCACAACACCACCCGCTTCGTGATCCTGAGCCAGGCGCCGGCCCTGCCGCCGCCCGACCAGGGGCCGGTGATCACCAGCTTTCTGTTCCAGGTGCGCAACGTGCCAGCCGCGCTGTACAAGGCGCTGGGCGGCTTTGCCACCAACGGCATCAACATGATCAAGCTGGAAAGCTACGTCGATGCCGAGTTCAACCAGGCCCAGTTCTATGCCGAGATCCTAGGCCATCCGGCGGAGGCCGGGGTGCAGCACGCCTTCGAGGAGCTGACCTTCTTCTCGCATTCGGTCGAGCGCCTGGGCACCTACCCGGCCCACCCCTTCCGCTTTCGCAGCGGCGCCTAGCCGCGCAGCTCCGGCGGGAGCTTGCTCGCGATGCTGGTGCCGGCTAGCGCGCCTGGCGCAGGCACGGCTGCCTGGCGTGCTCAGGCAGGTCCCGGTAGCGGTCAGCCAGCTCGGTGCCATCGACGCCCCAGAAGCTCGGCCGCCAGAAGCACATGTCGTCGTCGTTGAAGTCGGCATGCTTGATCGGATTGCCGGGCTCGCCCGGCTCGGCGGCACGCCGGTTGAAGACCCGGTAGAGCATCCGGTTCTGGGCAGCCGCGCCGAACATCTTGCGCGCCGACTTGGCGGTTGGCCAAAAGCCGAAGGTCTTGTCCTCCGGCGTCTTGGGCGTCTCGTACATCTCGTCGACCCACAGCAGCAGGCTGCCGGACGGCACGCTGCCCAGCATCTGCCGTTCGCGCGCGTCGTTGAGCGGATGCAGCATCAGCGAGAAGAAACGGGTGATCCGGCCATCCGGACTGCAATAGGTCTCGCCCGGCTCGCTGCAGGCCGGTCCCGCCTTGGCCTCCTTGAAGTACCGGTCGAAATAGCGGTCCAGGACGCGCTTGGTCTCGCGCAAGCTGGCGGCCGAGGCCATGACCACGATGTTCTCGTAGGGCAGATCGTCGAAGCGGGCCAGCAGCTCGTTGATCACGATGGCGCCCATGCTGTGGCCGATCAGGGTGATCCGCAGCGGCTCGGCGCTGGCAGGCGTGGGCGGCGGCAGCGTGCAGCCCACGGCTTGCCAAGCGGCTGGATCGATCTGGCGCGGCGGGCGCAGGGCGCACCAGATCCGCCGATCCTGATCCTGCTCCTGCTCCTGCTCGGTCAAGGGCGCGGCCGGCAAATCGTGATACCGGCTGGTTGCCGGATCATGGGCGCAGCGCCATTGGTCGCTGGGCGGCGCCTGCGCCGGCGTGCCCGCGAAGCGATAATGCAGCAGCTGCTCGAGGAACCCGGCGAACAGGCCGATCCCCCGCGGGTAGGCCTGGACGGTCTCCGCGAAATCCTTGGGACATTGGTTCGGCGGGGAGCGCCCGCCGGCCGCGACATCGCGATCAAGGTTGAACTCGATCGCTTGCCGCACCGTGGTCCGGGTCCTGCGGACCATGTTGGCCCAGGCCGAATCGCCCAGGCCGTGCGCCAACGGCGTGGAGATCAGACGGACCGGCCAGGTCGCGGCATAGGCGGCGAGCGCACCATACTCGGCCTGGCGCCGATCGACGGCCTCGGGATTGATCACGACATTGCGCTCGGCATCGACCGTGCCCAGGGTGTGATCGACGAACGCCAGGCGCTGCGCCTTTGGACAATCCGCGGCCGGCACCAGCTCGAGATAGCAGTGGGGCTCGCGCTGCACGGCCTGCAGGAAGCGGCGACCATGCACGACGTAGTCCGAAGGCGCATCGCCGAGGCCCGAAATCAGGTCGCCCGGCACCCGCAGCGCGGCCAGCGCCTTCATGCGCGGCGAGCGCTCGATCTGGCCGTCCGTGACCGCCGCGACCTGCTCCAGATAGGTGCGCAGATACGCCGTGTCCCAGACGAAGAAGATCGGATAGAAGCCGTCAGCCAGCATGCAGGGGATCTGCCGGGCCGCCTGCGCCTCGACGTCCTCCTGCGCATTCAGCCCGCCATTGAAATAGAACAGCAGCCGGGGCCGGGGCTGGCGCGCCTGCTCGGCCGCCTCGATCCACCGGGCGTAGCCACCCATGATCGTTCGAAACGCCGTCGGAAAGCTGCCCGCGTGCCGCGCCGGCATGCCGACCCCATCCGGCAGCCGCCCCTCGCTGTCGCTGACCAGGACATGCTCCGCCAGCCGAAAGCCGGTCCGCCGTACCGCGGCATCGCTCGGCACGTCGCAGGCGCGCCGATAAATGCCCTGCT
The DNA here is from genome assembly GCA_902826935.1 of uncultured Alphaproteobacteria bacterium. Taxonomy (GTDB): domain Bacteria; phylum Pseudomonadota; class Alphaproteobacteria; order Geminicoccales; family Geminicoccaceae; genus CADEGR01. Next base: position 4,487 of record CADEGR010000012.1, read on the forward strand.
CGCCCGGCCAGCCGCCAAGCTGGCGCCACAGCGCCTCCGGCTCGTCCGCGACCGGCAGGGCCTGTGCCAACAGGTTCGGGCTCAGCACCTTCGGACTACAGCCCGCCAGGGCCAAGCCAAGCAGCAGGAGGAGGGTCGCTCGATGGGCCATGGTCTCGACATCGAATGGATCAAAGGATGGCCGGATCATGCCAGCAGCGGCGCGCGCGCACCAGGGTAAGACGACTCGCCGTTGTGGAACACGGCGGCTACGTCAGCCAATGCAGCCCATTGAGCCAGGCGGGTCCGAAGAGGAGCAGTTGTGCCGGCAGCGCCCCGAACCGATCAAGCACGGCGCGCCGGCGCCATGTCGAGCGCTCGGCCACCCGATTTTGAGCCATCGCGCGCCTGTGACTTCGAGGCCGTGCAAGGTCACCTGACAATGTCAGCCGAGCCATGGTCTCAACTAACGCGTTGCCACGACAGATTGGATCCTCTCTCGATTCCAGGATGTTGTCGCTGATTGCGGTGGCATTGCCTGCTTATGGAATCTTTGACAACGGGGCATTGAAGCGGTGCCGGAGGCAGTTCGGTCAGGACGGCCGGTTGCGGCTTTCGATGAGCCGGTCGACCGTGACTAGCAGGCACACGGCTAGGGAGGACCGGCCGGACGTGCAGCAACGCCGCCATGCCTGGCGCCGGATGCGGCCATGGAGCGCTCCAGATCGCTTCGTTCCATCGCTGGAACCGGCTGCCTCACAAGCTCACGGCGCCACGGCCGCTGTTGGTTTGGTGCTCGACCGGCATCGCAGATCAGCCACTCCGCCTGCCAGGCGACCGCAACGATCGCATGTCGAGCGACTGCCATTTGCGTCATTCGGCTGACATGGTTTGGCGGCCACGAGCCGTCATCCGCTGCACCGTCTCAAGCAATCGCCAGGGGACAGATTGATCGCCCGATGATCAAGAGGCTGCGCCGCAAGCCTGATCCGGCCTGAGTGCCATGGCAGCCGCCGATCCCGAGCTGGCAGGGCATTGCCACATGGCGCGGTCGGCCATCTGGAGAGATCCCCCCTACAGCCCGCTCTCCAGGCGCAGCAGGTCGGTGTTGCCGCCGACGGCGGCGGTATTGACGCTGATGGTGCGCTCGGTGGCGAAGCGCGGCAGGTAGTGCGGACCGCCGGCCTTCGGGCCGGTCCCGGACAGGCCTTCGCCGCCGAAGGGCTGCACGCCCACGACCGCGCCGATCATGTTGCGATTGACGTAGATGTTGCCGGCCCGCGCCCGCGCCTTGACCCGCTCGATGGTGGCGTCGATTCGGCTGTGCACGCCCAAGGTTAGGCCATAGCCGGTGGCGTTGACGGCATCGATCATGGCGTCCAGGCGATCGCCGGCGAAGCGCACGACATGCAGGATCGGACCGAACACCTCGCCGCCGATCTGGTCGATCTGCTCGACCTCGAACACGCGCGGCGGCACGAACCAGCCGGCGGCATGGGCGGCACCCAGCGCCAGCTCGGCGAGCGGCGGGGCCAGACGGCGCATGCGCTCGGCGTGGGCCTCGAGTCGGGTCTGCGCGGCGGCATCGATCACCGGGCCGATGTCGGTCCCGAGCCTTGCGGGATCGCCCACCACCAGCTCGGCCATGGCGCCTTGCAGCATGGTCAGAACGCGCGGTGCGATGTCGGTCTGCAGGCAGAGCACCCGCAGGGCCGAGCAGCGCTGGCCGGCGGAGCGGAAGGCAGAGGTCAGGACGTCGGCAACCACCTGCTCGGGCAGCGCCGAGCTGTCGACCAGCATCGCGTTCTGGCCGCCGGTCTCCGCGATCAGCGGCAGGATCGGGCCAGCGCGCGCAGCCAGGGCTTGCTGGATTGCGCGCGCGGTGGCCGTCGAGCCGGTGAACACCACGCCCGCGATTCGCGGATCGACCACCAGGCGCCGGCCGAGCTCGGCGCCACCGGTCGCCAGCACCAGCACGTCCTCGGGCAGGCCGGCGCGGCGCAAGAGCCGGACCGCCGCGGCGGCAATCAGCGGCGTCTGCGGCGCCGACTTGGCGACCACGGTATTGCCGACCACCAAAGCCGCGGCCAGCTGACCGGTGAAGATCGCGAGCGGAAAGTTCCAGGGACTGATCGCCAGGAACACGCCCCGGCCATGCAGGCTGAGGCGGTTGTCCTCGCCCGTCGGCCCGGGCAGCTGCCTGGCTGGACACACCCGCCGGGCCTCGGTTGCATAGTAGCGGAGGAAGTCAATTGCCTCGCGTAGCTCCGCCACGGCATCCGGCAGGGTCTTGCCGGCCTCCCGGATGCACAGCGCCAACAGCTCGCCATGGGCCTGCTCGAACAGATCGGCGGCCTTCTGCAGAATGCCAGCGCGCGTCTCGATCGGGGTCGCGGCCCAGTCCGGAAAGGCAGCCGCGGCGCGCGCCAGGCCGCGCTCGAGCGCGGCCGAATCGGGCTCCGTCACCAGGCCAACCCGATCCGTGCGATCGGCGGGATTGACCACCGGCTGCGGCATGCCGGCTGCGCCCTCGAGCGGCAGCCCGTCGAACTGGCCCTGCCACGACTTGCCGACTGCTGCGGCCAGCTGCGCCAGCGTGGCCGGATCGGCCAGATCGAAGCCGCGGGCATTCTGGCGTTCGGCACCGAACAGCCGCGGCGGCTCGGGAATCAGCGGATGGGGCCCGGGCGGCACTTGGCGGAGCTGCTCTGCCGGATCGTCAATCAGGCGCTCCAGCGGCACTTTCGGATCCATGATCTGATTGACGAACGACGAATTGGCGCCGTTCTCCAGCAGCCGGCGAACCAGATAAGGCAGCAGATCCTGATGGCTGCCGACCGGCGCATAGACTCGGCAGGGCGGATTGCGCGCGCCCGCCTCCAACGGGGCCGCATAGAGCGCCTCGCCCATGCCGTGCAGACGCTGCAGCTCGAAGCCGTCGCGGCCCTCGGCCAGCTCCAGGATTGCCGCCAGGGTCTGGGCATTGTGGGTCGCGAATTGGGGATAGAATGCCTCCCCGCCCTCCAGCAGACGGCGGGCGCAGACCAGATAGGAGACATCGGTCGCCAGCTTGCGGGTGAACACTGGGTAGCCGGCCAGGCCCAGCTCCTGGGCATGCTTGATCTCGCTGTCCCAGTAGGCGCCCTTGACCAGACGCACCGGAATCCGCCGGCCCTGGCGGCTCGCCAAGGCCTCGAGCCAGGCAATTACCGCAACCGCGCGTTTCTGATAGGCCTGAACGGCGATCCCGACGCCCGGCCAGCCGGCCAGCTCGGGCGCCACCGTCAGCGCTTCGAACAGATCGAGCGAGGGCTCCAGCCGATCGGCTTCCTCGGCATCGATGGTGACGGTGATCCGGTGCTGGCGGGCCAGGCACAACAGCTCCAGCGCTGCCGGCAGAAGCTCGGTGCGCACACGGCCGTGCTGGCTCAGCTCGTAGCGCGGATGCAGCGCCGACAGCTTGATCGAGATGCCCGGCCGGGCCATCAGCTCCTCAGCAGAGCTGGCGCGGCCGATCGCCTCGATGGCATGCCGGTAGGCGGCGCGATAGCGCTGCGCATCGGCCATGGTGCGCGCGGCCTCGCCCAGCATGTCGTAGGAGTATCGGTTGCCGCTAGCCTCGGTTGGTGCCGCCCGCTCGATCGCCTGCTCGATCGACTGGCCAAGCACGAAATGCCGGCCGAGCACGCGCATCGACTGGAGCAGCGCCTGGCGCAGCAGCGGCTCGCCCAGGCGCTGCACCAGCCGCCCGGCCCAGGCACCCCAGTCGACCGGCTGCCCGGGGTCGAGGCGCACGAACCGGCCGGTCAGCATCAGGCCCCAGGTCGACGCGTTGACCAGCAGGGAGTCGCTGTTGCCGAGATGCCGGGCCCAGTCGCCGCGACCCAGCTTGTCCTGGATCAGCCGATCGGCGGTGCCGGCGTCCGGGACGCGCAGCAAGGCTTCCGCCAGGCACATCAGCATCACGCCTTCCTGGGTGCTGAGGCCGTATTCCTGCAGGAAGACCTCAACGCCCAGCTGCTCGCGGCCGGCCAGGCGAATCCGCTCGGCGAAGCCGCGCGCCCGGGCGCGAATGCGGCCGCGCTGCTCGCCACTCAAGGCGGCCTCCTGGAGCAGATGCTCGACGCATTGGCGCTCGCCGGCATGGAGCGCCTCGCCGATGGCCCGACGCAGCGGCTCCGCCGGCAAAGCCGGCCGATCAGACAAGAACGCCTCGGCCATGGCACACTCCGTCATGGCGGTGCCGACCCATGGGCACCGCATCGCGCCGCCAACGATCGTAGCGCATCAGCCAACCGCCGCGATCTCGGATTCACCACCGGACCAGCGGCGGCTCAGGCGGACGCGGCCATGACTGCGGGCGCCACCGGCCGCAGCCGCCGGCGTGCGGCTGCCAGCCGCTCGGCGGCAATCAGGTCCGCCATCTCGCTGGTCGGCCGGCTGGTCCTGGCCGCGCGCACGAAGATCTCCGTCAAGGTCTCCGGAATTGCGCAGACCTTGACCATCGCCCGCTCCCTGCTGGCGCCGCCGGGGCGCAGCTCCTCGGCCAGCAGGATCAGGCCGCCGGCATTGATCACATAGTCTGGCGCATAGAGGATGCCACGCCCCTGCAGAGCGCGGCCGGTCCGGGCGGTCGCCAGAGGCCGATCGGCGCTGCCGGCCACCACGGCGCAGCGCAGCCGGGCGACCGTTGGCTCATCGAGCAGGCCGGCCGGACCACACGGGACAAGGACGGCAGCCTCGGCCCCCAGGATCTGGTCGTAGCTCTGGCCCGTAGCACCCAGCTCCTGGACCGCGCGCCCGACCAGACGCGGCTCAGGATCGGCGACCAGCAGCTCGGCGCCAACCAGATGCAGGCGGGTGGCCAAGGCGAAGCCGACCGGCCCCAGCCCCTGGATCGCGACACGCAGGCCGCGCAAGCTGGCCTGGCCCAGGCGATGGCGCACCGCCGCCTCGAGGCCGAGCCAGACGCCCAGCGCCGTCACCTCGCTGGCGCCAGCGCCAGTGGCCAGGCCCAGCACATGGCGACTGACCTTGGCGACCTCGGCCAATTGAGCCGCGCCGAGGTCGGGATGGGGCACCAGACAATAGCAGCCGCCGAAGCTGTTGATCGCCCGGCCGAATGCCCGCCAGAACTCGCCCGTATCGGTCGCGGCCGGTGGGCTGAGGAGCAAGGCCTGCGCACCGCCTCCGGCCACGCCCGCCATGACCGCCTGGTAGCTGCCGCGGCGCGCCAGCTCGGTTAGCTCCGGCAGCGCGGATTCCTTGGTGGCGCCTGGCCGGATCAGGCAGCCGCCCAAAGCCGGCCCAAGGCTGACATCGTGCAGCGCGATGATCGCCCGCAGGCCGCTGCCGCGATCATGGAAGAAGCCGACCTGACCCTGGTCGGCATCGGCTCCCGCCGTCAGCACCGCCATTGACGCCCCTTGCCGCACCGCCGCCCGACGCCGGTCGGACTGTCGCAATCGCAGCATGGCGCAACATGGTTAATGCGCGGTTAAGGGCGCTCACCAGCCGCCGCGAGCCAGCCAGAGCTCGACCTGCTCGAGCCGATCAGCGCCCCAGAACGGCTCGCCGTCGACGAAGATGAAGGGTGCGCCGAACACGCCGCGCTGGATCGCCGTCTCGGTCTGGTCCTTCAGCTGCTGCTTGATCGCCGGGTCTTCGATCGCAGCCAGGAGTGCCGCGGGCGCGACGCCAAGCGGCGCCGCGACCTCGGCGACCGCCGCCGCCTCGCCCAGGTCCAGGCCATCGACCCAGTAGCCATGGAAGACCGCCTGAGCCAGGCGCTTGGCAAGCGCTGGATCGGTTGCTTCGAGCCACAGATACGCCCGGCTCGCCGCCAGCGCCCGCAGGGGAAAGCGGCTGGGCTCGGGCGCTCGATAGGGCACGCCCAGCAGCCGCGCCATGCGGGGCAGATCGCGCGCCAGATAGACGTCCTTCAGGGGAATGTGCAGCAGCGGCCGCGCGCCGGTCAGCTTGAAGGCAGCGCCCAGCATCATCGGCCGCCAGGCGACCTTGCGGCCATGGCGGGCCGCCAGCTGGTCGATCCGGGTGCTGGCAAGGTAGGCATAAGGCGAGGAGAAGTCGAAATAGAACTCGATCGGCGGCTCGGCCATATGGTCGCTCCACAGTGCTGGAGGTCAGAAAAGGTACAAGGCGGCCAGGCCGAGAAAAGCGAAAAATCCGATCACGTCGGTGACCGTGGTCAGGAACACGCCCGAGGCCACCGCCGGATCCAGGCCGAAATGGTCGAGCAGGACCGGGATCAGGACGCCCGCCAGGGCGCCGGCGATCACGTTGATGACCAGGGCCGCGCCGAACAGCAGGCCGAGCAGCGGGCTGCCGAACCAGACCACCACCAGGCTCAGCCCGACCGCCAGGAACAGCAGGCCGTTGAAGGCCGCCGCCAGGGCTTCCTTGCGCAGCACCCGCAGCGCATTGGCGGCCGTGACCTCGCGCACCGCAAGCGCCCGGACCACGACGGTCAGGGTCTGGGTGCCGGCATTGCCGCCCATGGAGGCGACGATCGGCATCAAGACCGCCAGCGCCACCACCTGGCCAATCTGGCCCTCGAACTGGGCGATCACCAGGGATGCCAGGACCGCGGTGAACAGATTGACCAGCAGCCAGGGGAAGCGGCGCAGGCTGGTGCGCGGCGGCGAGGCGAACAGATCGGTCTCCTGCACGCCGCCCAGCCGCAGGATGTCCTCCTCCGCCTCCTCCTCGATCACCTCGACCACGTCGTCGACCGTGATCACGCCGACCAGCCGGCCGCGGTCGACCACCGGCGCCGAGACCAGGCTATATTGCCGGAACAGGAAGCCGACCTCCTCCTGATCCAGATCGACCGGGATCAGGTGCAGCTCCTTCAGGGTCAATTCGGTCAGCAGCACGCCACGCTTGCTGCGCAGGACCTTGCTGACCGGGATGGAGCCGACCGGCTCGAAGCGCGGATTGACGATGTAGATGTCATAGAAATCGTCCGGCAGGTCCGGATGGGCGCGCAGATAGTCGATGGTCTGGCCGACCGTCCAGAACTCCGGCGCGGCCACCAGATCGCGCTGCATCAAGCGGCCGGCGCTGTCCTCGGGATAGGTCAGGCCCTGCTCGACCGCGGAGCGTTCCGGCAGTGGCAGCGCCGCCAGGAGCGCCATCTGCTCGGCCTCGTCGAGATCGCTGATGACCTCGATCGCATCGTCGGTCTCGAGCTGGGCGAGCGCCGCCCCCAGCTCCTCGGGGCTGAGCAGCTCCAGGACCTGGCCGCGCACGGTCTCGTCGAGGTAGGTCAGCAGCTCGGGGTCGAGCCGATCGCGCGAGGCGGTGACCAGCGCCGCGCGATCCTCGCGATCGAGCTGCTCCAGCAGATCCGCCTGGTCCGCGACATGCAGCTCGGCCGCGAGGGCCGCGGCATCCGCCGGCCGGGCCTCGTGCAGCGCCAGCGTGATGTCGCGGATCAGCTCGGGCGACAGCGCGATCGGGTGCTCCGGCCGACGCGCTGGCGCCTCGGGCGTGGCCTCAGTCACCTTGCGCCTGCGCCTCGACCGCCGCGACCGCCGCCAGATTGACGATGCCGCGCGCGGTGACCGAGGCCGTGACGACGTGGGCGGGCCTGGCGGGACCCATCAGGATCGGCCCGACCGCCACCGAGCTGGTCACCGCCTTGAGCAGGTTGAAGGCGATATTGGCAGCGTCCAGGTTCGGCATGATCAGGAGGTTGGCGTCACTCTTGAGCGCCGAATCGGGCAGGATGCCCTGCCGGATCGAGGACACCAAGGCGGCATCGCCATGCATCTCGCCGTCGACCTCGAGATCCGGATCCCATTGATGGACCAGGCCGACTGCGCGGCGCATCTTGCGCGCGGTCTCGGAATCGCGGCTGCCGAAATTGGAATGGGACAAAAAGGCGACCCGCGGCTCCAGGCCGAAGCGGCGCATCTCGCCGGCAGCGCTCAAGGTGGTTTCCGCCAGCTCCTCGGCGCTCGGATCGTTGGCGACATAGGTGTCGGCGATAAACAGCGGCTGGCGCTGCTCCAGGATCAAAAGATGCATGGTCGAGCAGTTGCGCATGCCGCGGCGCAGCCCCAGCACCTCCTGGACATGGCGCAGATGGGCCTCGAAGCGGCCGGTCGGGCCGGCGATCATGGCATCCGCCTCGCCCCGATCCAGCATCACCGAGGCGATCACGGTCGGCCGGGTGCGCACGATCTCGCGCGCGGCCTCGGGCGTGACACCGCGCCGGCCCATGCGCCGCCGGTAGTGGGCGACATAGTCGTTGTAGCGGGGGTCGCTTTGCGGATTGCACAGCTCGACCTGGCCGTCGAGATCGAGCGGCAGGCCCAAGCGCTCGATCCGGCTGCGGATCACCTCCGGCCGGCCGATCAGGATCGGCCGGACCATGCCCTCCTCGATCAGCACCTGCACGGCGCGCAGCACCCGCGGCTCCTCGCCGTCGCCGAACACGATCCGCATCGGCCGGACGCGGGCCCGGTCGAAGATCGGCTTCATGATGAAGCCGGAGCGGAACACGAACTGGGAGAGGCGCTCGCGATAGGCCGGCAGATCCTCGATCGGCCGGCTGGCGACGCCGCTGGTGATCGCCGCCTTGGCGACCGCCAGCGGCAGCTCGACCGCGAGGCGTGGGTCGAACGGCTTGGGGATGATGCAATCCGGCCCGAAGCTCAGGCTGGGCAGGCCGTAAGCCGCCGCGACGCTTTCCGGCGCGCCGATCTGCGCCAGCGTCGCGATCGCCTCGCTGCAGGCGACCATCATGGCGCTGTTGATGGTGGTGGCCCCGACGTCTAGGGCGCCGCGGAAGATGAAGGGAAAGCAGATGACGTTGTTGACCTGGTTGGGATAGTCGCTCCGGCCGGTCGCGATGATCGCATCCGGCCGAGCGGCGCGCGCCGTCTCCGGATCGATCTCGGGCACCGGGTTGGCCAGCGCCAGGATCAAGGGCTTGGGCGCCATGCTGCGCGCCATGTCGGCGGTCAGGACGTTGGGCGCCGACAGGCCGAGGAAGATGTCGGCGCCGGCGATCGCGTCGGCCAGGCTGCGCTGCTCGGTCGGCCGGGCGTAGCGCGCCTTGTAGGGGTCCATCAAGGTGGTCCGGCCCTCGTAGACCACGCCCTCGATGTCGGTCACCAGGACGTGCTCGGGCCGGAGCCCCAGGGTCACTAGATGGTCGAGGCAGGCCAACGCCGCGGCCCCTGCCCCGCTGGTCACCAGCTTGGCCTCGGCGAGCCGCTTGCCGACCAGCTGCAGGCCGTTCAGCACCGCCGCGGCGACGATGATCGCGGTGCCGTGCTGGTCGTCATGGAAGACCGGGATGCGCATCCGGGCGCGCAGGCGCCGCTCGATCTCGAAGCATTCCGGCGCCTTGATGTCCTCAAGATTGATCGCCCCGAAGGTCGGCTCCAGGGCGGCGATGATCTCGACCAGCTTGTCGGGATCGCGCTCGGCCAGCTCGATGTCGAAGGCGTCGATGTCGGCGAACTTCTTGAACAGGACCGCCTTGCCTTCCATCACCGGCTTGGCGGCCAGCGGCCCGATGGGACCCAGGCCAAGCACCGCCGTGCCGTTGGTGACCACGCCGACCAGATTGGCGCGGGCGGTCAGGCTGGCGGCTTCGGCAGGGTCGGCGCTGATCGCATTGCAGGCGGCGGCGACGCCGGGCGAATAGGCCAGCGCCAGATCGCGCTGGGTGGCGAGCGGCTTGGTCGCGACCACGCTGAGCTTGCCGGGCTTCGGCCGGCGATGATAGTCCAGGGCGCTGTCATGGAGCTGATCGGACATCGTGCCAGGCTCACTCCAGGCAGCGCAGGTCCGGCCGCTCCTCGGCGCCGCCAGCCGCGTGGCGACCGATGAGGGCAGACATGCTGGCTCAGACTTGATGAAGTATGATGGTGCGGTCGAGAAGACTCGAACTTCCACCCCGTTGCCGGGACAGCGACCTCAACGCTGCGCGTCTACCAATTCCGCCACGACCGCACATGGCCAAGCGACGATCGCGGGATCGCGCTCGGAGCCTGGGGAATAGCAAATGACCACAGCCGGTTCAAGGGCTACCGCGCCTGGGGCGCTGGCGCCGGCAGCGCCCGAAATCCGGCGCAGCGCCGGGCTGGTGCAGTATCCCGGAGCGCTGGCGGCGATGGAAGAACGGGCAGCGGCGATCCGGGCCGGCACGGCGCCCGAGCTGATCTGGCTGCTGGAGCATCCGGCCCTGCTCACCGCCGGCACCAGCGCCCGGCCGGAAGACCTCCTGCAGCCCGACCGGCTGCCGGTGTTCCAGGCCGGCCGCGGCGGCCAGTTCACCTATCACGGTCCCGGCCAGCGCGTGGTCTACGCCATGCTCGACCTGCAGCGGCGCGGGCCGGATCTGCGCGCTTACATCTGGCAGCTCGAGGAGTGGCTGATCCGGACCTTGCGGCCGTTCGGGGTGGCCGGCCTGCGCCGCCCCGGCCGGGTCGGCATCTGGGTGATCAAGCCGGATGGCGGCGAGGCCAAGATCGGCGCGATCGGCGTGCGGGTGCGCCGCTGGGTCAGCCTGCATGGGCTCAGCCTGAACGTGGCGCCAACGCTCGACCATTTCACCGCGATCGTGCCCTGCGGCATCCAGGAGTTCGGCGTCACGTCGCTGGCCGACCTCGGCATCGCCGCCAGCATGGATGAGGTCGACGAGGCGCTGCTGGCGGCCTTCGCCGAAGTCTTTGCCGGGCCGACCACCCTGGCTCAGACGGTCGGCAGCTGAACGAAGCCCGGCGCCACCGGCTCGCTCCAGGCATTGTCCTCGATCTCGGTCACCGCCGCCTGCGGCGGGCCCTGCCAGGCGCGCTGGGTCAGCAGGGCGACCGCGGCCGGCTTGCCTGCGACCACCATCTCGACCGCGCCGTCCTGGCGGTTGCGCACCCAGCCATCGAGGCCGAGCTCGGCCGCCTGCGCCCTGATCCAGCCGCGATACCACACGCCCTGCACCCGTCCAGTCACCCGCAGCCGGCGCGCGATCGGTGCGTCGTCCGCCATGTCTGCCCTGCCCTCCGGAGTCTGCCGAGCCCTGGCCGCCGCTGACCCTCGAAGCCCGGCAACGGCTTCCCACGGCCGGGCGTTCCGACTATGACTAAAAGAATGAACATGCGGCCAACTATTGCCATGCTCGGCGCCGGCTGGGTATGGCTGCTCATGGGTTCGACCGCGCTCGCCGATTGCAGCGACGCGCCGGCGCCCGAGGTGCAGTGGCGCCGCTGCCAGCAGAATGGCGAGGATATGCGGGGCGTCGATCTGTCCCGTGCCAACCTGGTCGAGGTCTCGTTCCTGCGCACCGATCTGAGCGATGCGATCCTGATCGACGCCGATGCGCGCCGGGCCAAGCTGATATCGACCACCCTGGAGCGGGCCAAGCTCGATGGCATCAATCTGGTCCGGGCCGATCTGACCAAGGCCAATCTGGCCGGGGCGTCGCTCAAGAACGCCGATCTGACGCTGACCAAGCTGTTCCGGACCGATCTGAGCGGCGCTGACCTGACCGGCGCCAAGCTCGATAAGGCCGACCTGCTGCATGCCAAGCTGGATGGCGCCCGCTGGACCGACGGCACGACCATCTGTGCGCCGGGTTCCGATGGCCGCTGCCGGCATTCGGCCCTGGCCCCGGACAATGGCGAGCCCAACCCGAGCGGCTGAGCGGCGCTGATCGGCTCTGACCGGTCTGGGGCTCAGGCCAGATCGGCCAGCAGGTCTGGCAGCTGCTCGCTGAGATCTTCCGCGATCAGCCCCGGGCCGAACCGCCTGGCCGCCTCGGCATGCAGCCAGGCGGCAGCACTCGCGGCCGCCAAGGTCGGCATGCCTTGCGCGATCAGCCCGAGCGCCAGGCCCGCCAGGACATCGCCGGTGCCGGCGGTGGCCAGCCAGGGCGGCGCATCGCTCAGGATCGATGCCTGGCCGTCCGGAGCTGCCACCACCGTGTCCGGCCCTTTCAACAGGACCACGGCGCCGCACAGCCTGGCCGCGGCGCGCGCCCGGCCGAGCTTGTCGCCGGCGAACGTGAACAGCCGCGCGAACTCGCCCTCATGGGGCGTCATGAGGTCGTCCGCAGCCAGGGCCGCAAACAGCCGCTCCGGCTCATCTGCAAAGCTGGTCAGCGCATCGGCGTCGAGCACGCAGCGTTTGCCGGCCGCACGCGCCGCCAGGACCCGGCGCTGCAGCTCCTCCCCGACGCCGCCGCCCGGCCCCAGCAGGATCGCGTTGCGCCGATCGTCGGCCAGCTGCCCGCCGAACTCAGCATCGTCCGCGACCGGGCGGACCATGATCGCGGTCAGCTGGCTGGCGTAGACCGGCAAGGCGGGCATCGGACAGAGCACCGTGACCAGTCCGGCACCGACCCGCAGCGCGGCGCGGGCGGCCAGGCGCGCTGCACCTGACGCAGCCGCGCCGCCGCCCAGCACCAAGGCGTGGCCATGGCGGTATTTGTGGCTGGCGGCGGTGCGACGCGGCAGCAGCGGGCCCCACCAGTCCGGCTGATTCCAGAAGGTGTCGATCGCCAGCGTCCGATCGGCCTGCGCCGTGATGCCGATATCGGCGATCACCAGCTCGCCGCGCAATGTCCCGCCCGGCAGCAGCAGATGGCCGGGCTTGGCGCGATGGAAGGTCACGGTCAGATCGGCCGGGCAAGCTGTGCCCAGGACTTCGCCGCTGTCGCCCGCCACGCCTGAGGGCAGATCGACCGCGACCACCGGGCCAGGCTGCGCGGCCAGCCGCTCCAGCGCTGCCTTGGCGGCTCCGTCCAGCGTCCGGGCGAGACCGGCACCAAACAACGCGTCGATCGTGAGCTGGCCCGGCTCGATCAGCGCCGGGTCAAGCGGCAGGACCTCGCCTGGCCAGGCCGCCGCGGCATCGGCGGCATCGCCGGCCAGGCGCTCGCGCGCGCCGAGGAGCGCCACGCGCACCGGCCAGCCGGCCGCACGCAAGAGGCGGGCCACGACGAAGCCATCGCCGCCATTGTTGCCGGGGCCGCACAGCACCAGCGTCGGCCGGGCGGCGTGGCGGGCCATGATGGCCTCGGCGACCGCCGCGCCAGCGCGCGCCATGAGCCTGCGGCCGGGTGTGCCGCCTGCGATCGTCAGCCGATCGGCCGCGGCCATCTGGGCGACGCTGTAGAGCCCGGCGGCGGCCGGCGCTGCCATGGTGGCCGGTGCGCTCAGAGAGTCACCGGAGCGCTCAGAGCGTCAAATGCCGGGCATGGGCGGCACGCTCGATCGCGGCCGCGATCAGCCGGTCGATCTTGAGCGTCTGGCGCAGCATGTCGAGCATGTCGACCTCCTCGCGCGCGAGCTTCTCGTCGGCCGCCGCGACGTCGCAGGCCATGGCGTAGGCGGTCTCGCGCAGCCTTGGCGGCAGCGCCTCGGCGATCATGCGGCAGGCCAGATCGAGTCCGTCCTCGCGGCGCAGCAGCTCGGCGCAGTCCCGCCCGACCGCCACCAGGCGGTCATGCTCGAAGCCGCGGAAGATCGGCAGATAGCGCACCTGCCGGCCGATCGCGTCGAGCTCGGGATCGGTCATGACGCCCTCGGCGGCGGATACCAGGACCATGGTGAAGATCAAGGCGGTATGTTCATCGATCGGACGTTGCATGCGGCTCTCGATAGTTGACGATGTTGGCCACCCGGTGGCGTCGCCGGGCGGCATCCGCTAGTGCTGCGGGCGGCAGCCACCATAGTCAATCCCACCGCCGGGGACACCAGGCATGATGATCGAGAGCTCGCCGCCCGTTGCCGCCGCGCTGGCCGCCCACGGCCCGGTCGTGGCGCTGGAGTCCACGCTGATCTGCCATGGCATTCCGCGGCCGGCCAATGGCGAGCTGGCGCGCCGCATGGAAGCCTCGGTTGCGGCGGCCGGCGCAGTGCCCGCGACGATCGCGGTCCAGCGCGGCATCCTCTGCGCCGGCCTGTCGCCTCGGGCGCTCGCCAAGCTCGCGGCTGCGGACTCCGTCGCCAAATGCTCGACCCGCGATCTGCCGCTGGTGCTCGCCCGCGGCGGCGATGGCGCCACCACGGTCGCCGCGACCATCTTCGTGGCGGCACGCCTGGGCATCCAGGTGATGGCGACCGGCGGTCTCGGCGGGGTGCATCTGGGCGGCGCGGCCTCGCTCGATATGTCGGCCGACCTCGACGAGCTGGCGCGCAGCCCGGTGGCCGTGATCTGCTGCGGCGTGAAGTCGATCCTCGACCAGGCGCGCACGCTGGAGCGGTTGGAAACCTTAAGCGTGCCGGTGGTGGGCTTCGGCTGCGCCGAGCTGCCGGGCTTCTATACCGCCGCGAGCGGCCTTGCGATCCCACGGCTCGACACGCTGGCCGAGCTGGCCGCCCTGATCGAGGCGCAACGTGGCTTGGGCATGCCCGGCGGCGTCGTGATCACGGTGCCGCCGCCGGCCGAGCACGCCATGGCGCGCAAGGAGGTCGACCGGCTGGTGGCCGATGCCCAGGCGGCCAGTGCTGCCGCCGGCATCACCGGGGCGGCGCAGACGCCGTTCATGCTGCGCCACATGGCGGAGCGGAGCGGCGGCCGCACGGTCCAGGTCAATTGCGCGCTGGCGGAGGCCAACGCCGCGCTGGCCGGCCGGCTCGCCGCCTGCCTGGCAGAACGCCGCCGGTGCTAGCCTCTGCTCGCCGCGGCAGCGTGGATCAGCGGTGGATCACGAAGCAGGACAGCTGCAACGCACGCAGCTCGTTGCAGGTGGCATCGGCCTCGCCGCTGCTGCCGAAATCGCCGACCTGGACCCGATAGAAGATGCCGTTCTTGGTGCTCGCCTGCTCGAAGCTGGGCTGCATGCCAGCCAGCACCGGCCCGGCCGCATCGCTCAGCTGATCCCAGGCGCGGCGCGCCTGATCGGCATCCGACAGGGCGGCCAGCTGGATCTGATAGCGGGTGCTGGCCACAGGCGGCGCCACGGTCAGCCCGCGGGTCGCAGGTGCCGCGACGGCGGGGTTGCTGCCCGGCATGGCCGGCGCCGCGGCCGGCTCGAGCGTGGCCAGAGGTGGTGCGGGCGGCGGCGCCGGCGGGGCCTGACGCGCCAGCTCCAGCTGCGACAGCTGGACCAGCGCCCGCAGCGCCGCTTCGGCGTTCAGCGACTCCGGACTGCGCGCGACCGGCGCCGGCTCGCCGCCTGGCAATGCCGCCATCGCCTGGACCGGCGGCATTTGGGCCTGCGCCCGGGCCGGAGCCGGGTCGGCCTGCGCCGGCAAGCTCGGCGCCGGTGCGGGCAGCGTGTTGGGTTGCTGCTCCAGCGGCGGCAGCTCGGCACCCGCCTTTGGCCAAAGGCTGAGCGCCGCGAGGTCGGGCACCCAGCGCCCGCCGAGCCCGAGCGAGCTGGCCGCCAAGCCGACCGAGACCACGATCACCAGCATCGCGGCGGCGATCAGCCACCAGCCGTCCCGCCGCGCGGTGGGACGCTGCATGGGCCTTGGCATCATGCCTTGGCTCAGGCGCGGCGGCATGGGCGTCCGAATGCCTGGCTCGCTCGCGGGCATGGCACGCAGCGGCGTGCCCAAGCGCTCGTCGCTCGCGGCCGGCGCCACCGGCTCGGATGCCGGCGCGGCCTTGCGCGCCTTAACTTGCCAGCCAGGTGCCGGCGTCATACGCACCCGGTCGCCGGGTGTCGGAGGTGCCGAAGTGGCCTGCATCGCGGAGAATGCCTCGGTAACGCTAGAACGACAGTCGCAATGAGCACAAGAACGCCAGCTGTGGATAAGTAGCGTAGCTTAGAGCGGTTGCCCATCAAAATGAATTACCGCGCGAACAAGACCTGACACCTGTTGATCCTGGACAACAATCTTTCTCTCTTTGGTAATAATTTTGACGAAGTCATGAAACCATAAGCTTTGCAGCCGCTGGCTGATAAACTGCCGCGGCCGATCATGGCATCCGGCCACCGCTGTTCGCGCAGACCGCCGGTGTGCTCGATTTGCCATGGCGCGCGCGATGCGGCGCCGGAGCTTCCGGAACAGGCTTGACTGAATGCGCGATCGAAGTAGAACAAAATTAACCAATAGTTGATATCGCAAAGACTGGCCCGTTCTGCTTAGGAACCGTTGTCATGCTGACCGATCGATCCCGGCACGCTTGCGCCAACCATCCACTGGCATGGTCGCGGCCATGACCGCGCCGGCGCTGGCGATGGTGCACCACCATGGCGATGAACCGGTGCTGGACCTCGACCATCTGAACGCTTTCACCGATGGCGATGCCAGCCTCGAGCGCGAGCTGGCCGGTTTGTACCTGACCAGCGCCAGCCACTATTTGGCTGCGATGACCAGCGCCTTGCGCCAAGGCCAGTCCTGGACGGCCTCGGCCCATGCCTTGAAGGGTGCCAGCGCCAATCTCGGCGCCCGCCGCGTGGCCGCCCTGGCGCGCCTGGCGGAGCGCACGGCGCCCGATGCCGGCCTTTTGGACGAATTGCGCGCTTTGGTGGATCAGGTCCGTGACGTCTTTGTCCGACGGACCGATAGCGGCCCAGGAGCATGACGTCCAACCCTTTGTAGCATAGGGAAAAGCGCAAAGAGCGCAGACTCAATCTAAAATTGCGCTGTCAAGCATAATGCGCTTGATGTACGCGCCCGATTAGCCTTTTATCCGGCCCGTTGGTGGGCGTCCGGCGGCCCCATGATCGAGCCCGCTCGCCTGGCCGCCAAATCATCGGATCGAAAGGCGATCGCTTAGCATGCAAACCTTCAGGAAATCGGGCATGGCGCTGGTCCTGCTCGGTCTGACCGCGGCCTGCACGGCCTACAATCCCGATCTGGTGGACGACATCGAGGTCGTGCGGCACGAATATGAGGCGGTCCGGGCGATGACCCCGCAGGGGCCGCTGTTCTTCCAAGGGCTGCGCCAGGGCTATCTCGACTACAGCGACCTGCAATATTCCGGCGCCGAGTTCCAGGACTTCGTGCATTTCGCCTTCAAGGCGGTCGATTCGGCCAAGGGCGACATGGTGCTGCCCGACGAGCTGGCCGGCCGGAAGGTCACGGCCGAGCAGCAGAACGAGCTGGCCGCCGGGCGCGCCCGGCTGATGACCGCCCTCGATCACAATGGCCGCAAGCGCGCACCCGAGGACGCGTCTGGCGCGCAGGTGGCCTTCGATTGCTGGCTCGATCGCGCCGAGGAAGGGGCAGCGCCCGAGCTGATCCAGGAATGCAAAGGCCGGTTCGAGCAGCAGGTGGCAGCGGTCGAGGAGGGCATGACCCGGACCGAGGACGAGGCCTATCTGGTGTTCTTCGCCTGGGACCAGGCGGAATTGTCGCCAGTCGCGCAAACCGTGCTCGATCAGATCAAGGCCGACTATGCCGGCCGGACCCCCAAAGGGGTGATTGTCGCAGGCCATGCCGATCGCTCGGGTCCAGATGCCTACAATGAGCGCCTGTCCAAGCAGCGTGCTCGCGCCGTGGCTGAAGCGCTGGTCGGGCGCGGCATCGCCGGCCAGGCGATCGAGGTCGAGTGGTTTGGCGAAACCCAGCCCCGCGTGATCCAGGCCGACGGCACCCAGGAGCCGCAAAACCGCCGGGTCGAGGTCCGCTTCCGCTAGCGATCCGGCACCGCCGCCATCGGCCCCCGCGGCAACGCGGGCGGCTGCATGGCTGTGGCGGGCGTCGGCCGGCAGGGCCGTCCACCGCTGGCGAAAAACGATTGTCCCCCCGATCCTCGGCTGCCAGCATACGGCATGTCTGCCTTGCCAGTCAGCGCCAGCTTGCCCCGGCCGCGTGAAGTCGAGCGCGGCATGCTGCTGATGGTCGGCGGCGTGCTGGTCGTGCCCTCGATCGATGCGCTCGCCAAGCTGCTGACGGGCGAGCTGCCGGCCGGCGAGATCGCCTGGAGCCGGTTCCTGTTCCAGACCCTGTTCATGGCGCCTTGGGCGCTGCTGCGCTTGCGCCAGGGCCTGCCGCCGCATCTTTGGCTGCATGCCGGCCGCGGCATGCTCCTGGCGGCGGCCACCTTGCTGTTCTTCGCCGCGCTGAAATATCTGCCGCTCGCCGATTCGATCGCGATCTTCTTCGTCGAGCCGCTGATCCTGACCCTGCTCTCGGCCGTGATCCTGGGCGAGCCGGTCGGCTGGCGGCGCCTGTCGGCCGTGGCGGTCGGCTTTGTCGGCGCGCTCCTGGTGATCCAGCCGAGCTATCAGGTGTTCGGGCCGGCCGCCCTGCTGCCGGTCGGTGCCGCTTTGTCCTTCGCGCTTTATCTGGTGCTGACCCGGCGGCTCGCGGCGAGCGCGGATGCCGCCAGCATGCAGTTCTGGGCGGGGCTGTTCGGGCTCGGCGCCATGTCGCTGGCGCTGGTGCTCGGCGCCATCGCCGAGATCGCCTTGCTCGATCCGCGCTGGCCGTCGCCCAGCGCCTGGCTGATGATGGCGCTCCTCGGCCTGATCGCGACCTTCAGCCATCTGCTCATGGTCAAGGCGTTCCGCCTGGCGCCAGCCGGGGTGCTCGCCCCCTTCGGCTATCTCGAGATCATCGGCGCCACGGTCCTGGGCTTCCTGATCTTCGGCGAATTTCCAGACGGCCTGACCTGGCTTGGCATCCTGATCATCGTCGGCGCCGGCCTCTACGTCTTCCAGCGCGAGCGCCAGCTCGGCCGAAGCGCCAGCGGCTGATCAGTCCAGCACCTCGGTCAAGGCCATGAGTGCTGCCTCGATCGCCTCCGAGGTGATGCCCAGATGGGTCACCGCCCGCATTCGCCGCTCGCCCATGGCACCGATCCGGACGCCCCGCTCCTGCAGCCTTGCGGCAACCATGCGGGCGCTGGGCGCGGCGGGCATCAGGTCGAAGAACACGATGTTGGTCTCGACCAGCGCCGGCTGGATCCGGACCTGCGGCAGGTC
>CADEGR010000012.1:23424-27468 GCA_902826935.1 uncultured Alphaproteobacteria bacterium
GAATCGAACGGTGCCGCCTGCTGATCGGCCGAGACACCGCTCGCCACCACCGCGTTCATCAGCCGGGCGCCATCCATATGGGTCGCCAGGCCGCGCTCATGGGCGACGTCGCAAACCGCCCGCAGCTGCTCGATCGGCCAGACCGAGCCGCCGCCCCAGTTGCTGGTCTGCTCGATCGAGACCAGGCGCGAGATCGGCTCGTAGCGCGAGCCGCTCCGGATCGCGCCTGCGACCTGCTCGGCCGTGAATTGGCCGCGCGCCCCGTCCAGGGGGTGCATCATGGCACCCGCCAGGGCGGCCGGGCCGCCGGCCTCGGCGATGATGCCATGGGCTGTGCGGTCGAGGATGATCTCGTCGCCCGGCCGGCAATGGACCCGATAGGCGATCTCGTTGCACATCGTGCCCGATGGCAGATAGACCGCCGCCGGCTTGCCGAGCAGCTCCGCAACGCGGGCGCAAAGCGCGTTGACGGTGGGATCGAGCCCGGCCTGCTCGTCGTCGCATTCGGCCTCGGCCATGGCCCGGCGCATCGCGGCGGTCGGCTTGGTGCGGGTGTCGCTGAACAGGTCGATCATGCCGGCACGGGCTCCTCGAGGGACTGATTGGCCGGCTGCTCCGCCACCCCCGGCACGGGCTCCGGGCGCAGCCAGACGGCGCTGTCATGGAACACCCCGCCGCCATTGGGCAGGCCGGGCTCGGCGCTGGTCAGCGCGTTGATGCCGAGGCCGTCCGCGAAGGCGCTGTTCGGCCAGATGCTCTCGACCACCAGCACGCCCGGCTGCTGGCCCTCGCGCGGCTCGGCATGGAGCAGCACCGAGCCGCGGCCATTGCCCAGGCGGACCCAATCGCCAGCGGCGATCCCGAGCCGGGCGGCATCGGCCGGATGCAGCAGCACGCTGGGCCGCCGCTCCTTGCGCGCCGAGGTCGGCGTCTCGGTGAAGCTGGAATTGAGGTAGTTGCGGGCCGGCGCGGTCACCAGCCGGAACGGATGCTGGTCATCCGGCCGCTCGATCACCTCGAGCTGATCCGGCCAGGCAGGCATGCCGGCATGGGCCGGCCCCTGGGCTGCCCAGTCCGGCTTGAAGCGGAACCGGCCGGATGGCGTCGGGAAGCCGTTCAGGTGATGCAGGCTGGCGAAGTCGGGCGCCGCATCCCAGCCGCCGGCGGCATCGACCGTGGCCGCATCCGGCCAGCCCGAGCGCTGCAGCAGGTCGTCGATCAGCTGCCACTCGGTCAGCCGGAAGCCTGGATGGTCGGGCGCGCCCAGCCGCTTGGCCAGCGCCCCGATCACGTAATGATTGGTCCGGCAGTCCGCATAGGGCGCGAATTGGCGCCGCGCGATCTGAATCCGGGTATGGCCGCCCGCCTGATAGATGTCGTCATGCTCCAGGAACATGGTCGCCGGCAGGACGATATCCGCCATCTTGGCGGTATCGGTCAGGAACTGCTCGTGGACGCAGACGAACAGGTCGGACCGCAGGAAGCCCTGGCGGACCTTGGCCAGCTCCGGCGCCACCGCCATCGGGTTGGTGTTCTGGATCAGGAGCGCCGTGACCGGCGGGCCCGCCCCCAGATCCCGCCGCTCGCCGGTCAGGATCGGCCCGATCCGGGACTGATCGAGCATGCGCACGCTCGGATCGGCCAGATCCCAGCCCTCGATCAGGGTCTTGTCCCAATGATAGAGATCGCGCTGGCTGTAGAGGGCACCGCCGCCCGGATGCTGCCAGGCGCCGGTGATCGCCGGCAGGCAGCTCGCCGCATGCATCGCGACCGCGCCATTGCGCGTCCGGGTGAAGCCGAAGCCAAGGCGCAGAAAGCTGCGCCGGGTCCGGCCATAAAGCTCGGCAAAGGCCAGAATCTCGGCCTCGGCCAGGCCGGTGATGGCGGCGGCCCAGGCCGGCGTGCGGCTGGCCAGATGGGCCTCGAGCCCAGCGGCATCGTCAGTGTAGCGGGCCAGGTAGGCGCGATCGGCATGCCCGTCCCGGAACAGGACATGCATGACCGCGCAAGCCAGCGCCGCATCGGTGCTTGGCCGCAGCGCCAGATGCAGATCCGCCTGGGCCGCGGTCGGCGTGCGGTAAGGGTCGATCACGACCAGCTTGGCGCCCCGGTCACGCCGCGCCCGCGCAACGTGGGTCATGACATTGACCTGGGTCGAGACCGGATTGCCACCCCAGATCACGATCAGATCGGCCGCGGCCAGCTCCCGCGCATCGCTGCCCCACATCCGCCCGGCGCCGGCGCGCCAGCCGGCATCGGCCAAGGTCGTGCAAAAAGTGCTGTGCTGGCCGGAATAGCGGAGCGCGTGGCGCAGCCGGTTGATGCCGTCGCGCTGCACCAGCCCCATGGTGCCGGCATAGTAGTAAGGCCAGACGGTCTCGCTGCCATGGCGCTGCACCGCGCGGGCGAAGGCCTCGGCGACCTCGTCCAGCGCCTCGTCCCAGCCAAGCGGCTGGAATCGGCCCTCGCCTTTGGCGCCGCTCCGGCGGAGCGGCTGGCTCAGCCGGTCCGGATGGTGGAACCGCTCGGCGTAGCGGGCGACCTTGGCGCAGATCACGCCGGCCGTGTAGGGATTGCGATCGGCGCCGCGCACCTTGCCGAGCCGGCCATCCGCCAGGCGTTCGACCTCGAGCGCGCAGACGCTCGGGCAATCATGCGGGCACACCGAAGGCTGCCAGCTGGCCGCCATGTCGCTCTCCTCGCTCAGGCACCGGTCGTCCCATCGCCATCATAGCCGGCCAGGCGCTGCCGAGAAGATCGGATGGCCGACATTAACCCAATCTCAAGGCTGACCGGCGAAGCTGCCAAGGAAGCGACCTCGACCGGGACAGCGCGCGCAAGCTCGATGGCGATCAATTCCCCCCTCTTGACCCGGCCGCAGCCGCCTGAGCAGCGCCTGGCGTCCTTGTTTCGCCGGCAGATCAGGCCGCAGCTCGGCGATCTCGAGCGCACCCAGCAGCATGTCCGCGATGTCGGCCTGGTGCTGGTGGCCAGCGGCCTGGTGCTGATCTATGCCTGGTTCCGCTGGTTTCCCTGGCCCCAGGCTTTGCTCGGGACGACCGCCGTGGCCGTGCTGGGCGCCAGCTGGCTGCATCATCTGGCGACCACCTATGAGGAAACGCTGCGCGAGGTCGTGATGCCGACCTTGTGCGAGGCGGTCGGCGACGTGTTCCATCGCCAGGGGCTGGCGCCGGAGCTGGATTTCCTTGGCATGGATCAGCTGGGCCTCCTGCCCGGCGCCGATCGGCGGGTGATCGGCAATGTGTTCCGCGGCCATCACTGCGGCACCGGATTCATGCTGGCCGAGCTGGAGATTCCGCCCGGCGGCGATCATCCGCTGGAGCGCCAGGGCTTCCGCGGCCTGCTGGCGATGGTCGAGCTGCCGGCGCCGTTCAGCGGCCGGCTGAAGATCATCCAGGCGGGCGGCGGCGCCGACCTGGTCCTGACCTGGCTCGACCAGATCCACGGCATGTACCGGGTCGCCCTGCCGGACCAGGCGTTCGATCAGGCCTTCGAGGTCTATGCCGACCAGCCGGACGCAGCACTCGACCGGCTGCCGGCCCCGCTCTGCGAGGGGCTCATGGCGCTGGCTGACCTCAGCGGCCCGGGCCTGATCCGTGCCGGCTTCGTCGGCCGCCAGTTCTGCCTGGCCATGCCGATGGCCAGCCGCCCATTCCGTCTCGGCGGCCCGCTTCGACCGCTCGACTGCTTGGAGGCCGATCTTGGCCGCCTGGTCGAGGAGGTGACCTTGGCCCATTGCCTGGTCGAGATCGTCCAGGCCGGCGGCGCGTTCAACGACCAGCCGCAGCCGCTGGCGAGCGCCAGCTGAGCCGACCAGCCGGGCGATACCAAGGACGAGTTCAGCCTGTCCGCAACAGCCCAGGGCCGAAACCCGCTCAGCGCCTGCAGTCGGCCGACTTGCCGGGTTGCCACCGCTGCCATCGTCAGCCGCTCTGGTCGACATTGCGAACTATTCCTTGGCGTCCTGGCCGAAAGCTATCCCCGGCACGACACCAAGCACGGATTCGGCCTGGCCTGCAGCCC
>CADEGR010000012.1:27568-58861 GCA_902826935.1 uncultured Alphaproteobacteria bacterium
AAAGCTAATCCGGCGCGACATCCAGGAAGGGTTGGCCTGGCCGCTGCTATCGCTGCCTAATTCGTCGGCACTACGGACGGTGGGCATAGACGCTTTGGGCCGAAGCTGACGCAACGCGAGATCGGGTTCGGCATAGCTGCCCATCGTTCGGCCGAATCCCGTTCAGCTCCTGCAGCTGGCGGGCCAGCCTGTCCCCGGCCTCTGCCATCGCTGCTCGCACTCGTCAGCGCTGCGAACCGCATCGTATCATTTTGGGCCAAAGCTGACGCTTTGGCGCGCCAAGGACGGGTTCGGTCCGACAAGACAGCCTAGCAATGAGATCCTATCAGCGCCTGCAGCTGATCGGCCAGCCTGCGCGCCGCCCGCGCTCGTCAGCAATATGTGCCGTGCCTCGATGTCTTGGCCGAAGGTGACGCAGCGCGAAACCAGGATTCGGCGTGGTCGTGCGCTGGCCAGGGCCGAGATTCGTTCAGCTCTTGCAGCTGAACGACCTTCGCACATACCGCCGTACTTGGTCGGCTGCGAACCGAATCTTAATGTCTCGGGCCGAAGCTGATGCAGCCTTCGTGGTCCATGCGACCCTGGCAATCCGCGCGCCGGTAAAAAATGACTTTTCGGCAGGGCGGGCTCCCAGGGTCGCATGGACCATGGGCAGGATTGCCGGATTTGCTGAAGATTGGATTAATTGGGTTCACCTGACCGGGTTTTGACCTTAGACGGCGCCGAGGGCGTGACGGCCTGCGCGGGTCAGGCATGCCCGCACCTCGCCTACGAAGGGCGATCACTGCGATAGCGAACGCATTGCGAGGCCGAGCGCCGCGGCAGCGCGCTCATGCCAAGTCGCCCTTGCGGTCGGACCAGCCCCGCGTCGGCACGATGCAATCGGCAGCTGATCTGCCGGTCGTCACAGGGGCGCTCGCCGTGCCAGAGCGATCCGACCATCATGGCCGGCGCCAGTTGGCATCCGTGATGCGGAGAATGCCAGGAGCCGCGGGCGACGCGCGCCGCTCGCCGGGCTCAGAGGTCGGCGCCGACCATCAGCTTGACGATCTCGTCATGGTCGGTCACGTCGATCCGGCGCTCGCCGGCCGCGCGGCCGCGGCGCAGAACCAGGATGCGGTCGGACACGGCGAAGATGTCCTGCAGATTGTGCGAGATGAAGATGATCGCGACCCGCTTGGCCTTCAGCCGCATGATCAGCTCGCGGACCTTGCGCTGCTCGGGCACGCCCAAAGCTGCGGTCGGCTCGTCCATAATCAGGATCTCGGCCTGCCAGTAGATCGCCCGGCCGATCGCGACCGCCTGGCGCTGGCCGCCCGACAAGGTGCGCACCGGCTTGGTGAGCTTGGCCGGCGCGATCTCGATCTCGAGCTGCTTGAGCACCTCGTTGGCCGCCGCCCGCATCTGGCGCCGGTCGATCGCTGGCAGCAGGCCTAGATAGCGCCGGGCCGGCTCGCGGCCGAGAAAGACATTGGCGCCGACGTCGAGATTGTCGGCCAGCGCCAGATCCTGATAGATCGTCTCGATGCCGAGATCGCGCGCCTGGCGCGGCCCGGCGAAGCTGACCGGCTGGCCCTTGTAGCGGATCTCGCCCTCGTCCGGCTGGTGCACGCCCGAGATGCATTTGATCAGGGTCGACTTGCCGGCACCATTGTCGCCGGCCAGCGCCAGCACCTCGCCGGCCGCCAGCTCGAAGCTGACCTGGGTCAGCGCCTGGACGCCGCCGAAGCGCTTGGTGATGCCCTGCACCGACAGGATTGGTGCGCCGGCCGCCTCACTCGGCATCCGGGAGCTCGCCACGCAGCCGGCTCTGGGACTGATCGACCAGGACCGAGACGATGATCACCACGCCGACCGCGACGAACTGCCAGAACGGCTCGACATTGATGAACACCAGGCCGTACTGGATCACGGCGATGATCAGAGCGCCGATCACGGTGCCCATGATCGTGCCGGAGCCGCCGAACAGGCTGGCCCCGCCAATCACCACGGCGGCGATCGAATCCAGCAGCAGCGGCTCGCCCGCCTGGGCAGCGCCCGCCGAGAAGCGGGCGGTGTAGACCATGCCGGCAACCCCGGCGCAGCCGGCCGAGATCAGATAGATCATCATGGTATGGCGGCGCAGATTGACGCCGGCGCGCGCCGCCGCCATGCGGTTGCCGCCGATCGCGTAGGTGTATTGGCCAAAGCGGGTCTGGGCCAGCACGTAGTGCAAGGCGAGCAGCGCGACCAGGGTGATCACGACCGGCAGCGGCACGCCCAGGAGCTTGCCGTTGCCCATCTCGAACAGCCAGGGATTGTTGACCGGCACGGTGGTGCCATTGGCGGCCAGGAAGCCGGCGCCACGCGCGACCCCGAACATGCCGAGCGTGCCGATGAAGGCCGGCACGCGCAGCTGCGCGATCAGCCAGCCATTGATCAGCCCGGGGATGAGCGCCACCAGGAACGCCGCCATCAGGCCGCAGCCGAGCGCCAGGCCGGGCGGCAGGTCGGTCAGCTGCTGCATCACCCGGGCCATGATCACCGCGGCCAGCCCCATCACGAAGCCGACCGAGAGGTCGATGCCGCCGGAGATGATCACGTAGGTCTGGCCCAGGCCCAGCAGCAGCGGCAGGGCGGCATAAACGAGGATGCTCTGGACGTTCAAGCCGTTCAGCAGGAACGACACGCCATAGACCGCGCGCGCCCAGCTCTCGAAGAAGATCAGGAGCGCGATCAGGAACAGCCAGGACCAGGCGCCGGCCAGGAAGCGGAGCAGGGGATGCTGCTCCTCGGGCAGGACGACGGCAGGGCTTGCCTCGGTCATGGCCATGGCTGAGGCCGGGTCCTGGTGCACCGGGACGGCAGGGGCCGGCCCTGGGACCGGCCCGCGGCCGCCATCACTCGGCGTAGACGAACTTCTGGATCTCGGGATCGTCGATGTTGGCCGCATCCATGACCGTGAAGCCGGTGCCGACCGCGACCGGGATCGACTGACCGGTCAGCGCGGCATAGGCGGTCATCACGCCGTAATAGCCGATTTCGGCTGGATGCTGGGCGATCGCGAGGTCGATCAGGCCCGACTTGATGTCGTCGACGATGCGCGAGGGCGCGTCGAAGGCGACCACCTTGACGGTCCCGGTCTTGCCGGCCGCCTTGACCCCGTCCGCGGCCCCGATCGCCGAGAACAGATTGGCGCCGAACACGCCCACCAGATCGGGCGTCCGGGCCAGCACCGCCTGCAGCTGAGAGGCTGCCTTGTTGGCGTCGTCGTCGTTGAACTGGGTCTCCAGGACCTCCATGTCAGGATACTCGGCGAGCGCGAGCTTGAAGCCCTCTTCCCGCTGATCCGTGGTCGAGATGCCGGGCTTGACGTTGGAGACGTAGACCTTGCCCTTGCCGCCGACCGATTTGGCGAGCGCGTGGCCGGCCATCTTGCCGCCCAGGACGTTGTCCGAGGCGATGTAGGACAGGGGGAAGTCGCCCGCGCCCTCGCCGTCCTGATACTGGCCATCGTCGATGAAGGTATCGACCGTGATCACCTTGATGCCGGCGTCATGGGCCTGCTTCAAGGGCGCGATCAGCTGCTGCTTGTCGGTCGGCGCGATCAGGATCGCGCCCGGCTGGCGCGCGGTCACCGCGTTCAGGACCGGCACCTGGGTGGTCGGGTTGAAGTCCGGACCGCCCTGGAAGATCAGCTCCGCGCCGATGGCGTCGGCGGCGTGCTGGGCGCCCTTGCGCATGGTGATGTAGAAGGCATCGGTGGTGAGACCGGGGATCAGCGCGATCGTCACCTTGTCGGCCGCAGCCACCGACGCCGGCCCCGCCAGGCCCGCCACCAGCCCGAGCCCCAGCGCCACGGCGCCCACCAGTCCTCGACGTGCCAGCTTCATCGCAGCCCCCTTGATTTGCTTGTCTGCCGGCCGCGGGCTTTGCCCTTGCGGCGGCCGTTGTTTGGTCGGCTCACGCTAGCATCGCGCCCTGGCACGGGCAAGCACGAGGCCCGGCACCGCTAGCGCCAGAGCGCCGGCCAGCTGCCGGAAGCCGGCGCGAAATCCTCGGGCGCTGGCTGGAGCGCCGCGAATTCGGCCTTGAGCGCCGTGATCGGCGCGCTGCCATCGAGCACGCTCAGCTGGGTGCGATAGCTCCGGCTCTCGCCATGGCCAAGCTCGATCAGCTCGCCGCGCTCCTCGGCGAACTTGCGCCCGAGCACATGATTGGTCGACGGCTCGAGACCCAGCACGTAGAGGCCAGATTGCAGGCATTGCCATTCGATCAGGCAGGGCAAGGCCGCCCGGTCATAGTCCAGCCGGACGCCGAAGCCGCCGGCGCCAAGGGCCGGATTGATCAAGGCCACGCTGGCCATGCCGTCGGCGCCCGGCACGATGTCATGCTCGTAGACCTGCTCGCGGAAGTCAGGCCGCGGCGGCCCCTGGTGGCGATAGCCGACGCCCTGGGCGCGAGGCTCGTGGATGTGGTGCAGGATGGCGCGCGCCGGCAGCAGGACCTCGGCCCCCTCGTCGAGCAGCGGATAGCCGAAATTGTAGTGGTACAGCATCATATGCGGGGTCGGTCGGTAGCCCTGGTTCACCACCAGGTCGTCGACCGTCAGGCTGGTGCCGCCCAAGGCGACCTCGATCCGACGGGTCAGCACCAGGTTCTCGCCGAACACCGCCGCCTGCTCGACCACGCCCTCGGCCCACAGGATGCACTCGCCATCCTGCCAGCGGCGGCCATAGCCGGTCAGCCGTGCCGGCGTCTGGGAGACCCGGCCGTGCAGGCCGTACTCGACCTGGTCGATGCCCGGATAGCCATAGCGGGCCGCGCTCGAGGTGGCCGGCGCCAGCGCATGGTCCAGGCCGCAGGTGGCCAGCAGGCCGGTGAACGAGCGCAGGAAGCCCCAATGGCGGCCCTCCTCGACCGAGGCGAGGCCGGGATGGCGCGGGCCGGTCGGCGAGCGCCAGCCGATCGGGACGCCGCGATAGCTGGCATCCAGGAGATCGAAGCCGCGATCGATCGCGATCCGGCAGCCAAGGCCGGCGCCGTTCCTGATCTCGAGCAGCCGGACGCCACGTTCCGGACCGTCGATGCACTCGACCAGCTCGATGCCGCCGACCTGCTCCAATGCGCCCAGGCGCGCCATCAGCGCCTCGGTCGAGTATGCGCGACCGAACAGCTCGGCCATGGTTCAACGCCTCCCTCGCCTTTGCCTTGCACAGCGATCCTAGCCTACAGTCGGGCCGCACCGAAAGCAGCGGAGCAGGGACGAACGAGCGTGGGCTGGTACGAGCGGCTGATCCTGCCGCGCCTGATCGACTGCGCGATGGGCCAGGCGCGCCTGACCGGACTGCGCGAGGCGCAGGTCGGCCTCGCCGCCGGCCGGGTGCTGGAAGTCGGGATCGGCTCCGGCTTGAACCTGCCGTTCTATCAGCGCGATCTGATCGAGGTGGTCGGAGTCGATCCGTCCCTGGGGCTCCTGAGCCGCGCCCGGCAGCATGTCGCCTGGTGCCATTTCCCGGTCCGGCTGATGCAGGGCCGGGGCGAGGCGCTGCCGGTCGAGGATCAGGGCTTCGATACCGCCGTCATGACCTGGACCTTGTGCAGCGTCCAGGATCCGCTGGCGACGCTGCACGAGATCCGGCGGGCCCTGCGCCCGGCGGGCCGGCTGATCTTCATCGAGCATGGCGCGGCCGCCGATGACCGGGTGCGCCGCTGGCAGACCAGGCTCACGCCCTACTGGCGCAGGCTGGCCGGCAACTGCCATCTTGACCGCCCGGTCGACCAGCTGCTCGCGGCCGCCGGCTTTCGGCCGGTCACGCTGGAGCGCGGCCATCTGATCGCGGGTCCGCGCCCGCTGACCTACCACTACCGTGGCACGGCGCTCGCCGGCTGACCGTCATCGTCCGGTCACCGGATCGTCACCATGCCGTCAAGCGCGCGCCCTATGGCTCGTCCGATGCCAGCAGCCCCCATGCCTCGGAGAGCGACCATGGACGAACCTCGCGAACCCTCGCTGCAGCAGCGGCGCGAGCAGTCGGAAGATGTCGGCCGCAATCGGACGGACAACCCCACCTTGGGCGACCTGATCGCCGCCCGCTTCGGCCGGCGCGCATGGCTCAAGGGTGCCTTGGCCGTGACCGCGATCGGTGCCAGCCTGGGGCCGCTGGCACTCGCCGCCGCGCGCCAGGCCAAGGCGGCCACGCCCAGCTTCGACTTCGACGAGGTCGCGGCCACGGTCGACGAGAACCACCATGTGGCGCCAGGCTATCAGGCCAATCTGCTGATCCGCTGGGGCGATCCGGTCCTGCCGGGCGCGCCGGCCTTTGACCCGATGAACCAGACCGCCGCGGCCCAGGCCCAGCAGTTCGGCTACAACAACGACTTCATCGGCTACTTCCCCCTGAACGGCGCCGCCGATCGGGGCCTGCTCTGCGTCAACCATGAATATACCAACGAGGAGCTCATGTTCCCCGGCATGGGCGGCCCGCAGGAGGAGGACGCGAAGTTCGCGAGGCTGACCAAGGAGCTGGCCGCGGTCGAGATGATGGCCCATGGCGGCTCGGTCGTGGAGATCGCGCAGGCGGGCGGCGCCTGGCAGGTGGTGCAGGACAGCCGCTATGCCCGCCGGATCACCGCCGAGACGCCGATGCTGCTGACCGGCCCGGCCGCTGGCCACGCCCGCCTGCAGACCAAGGCCGATCCTAACGGCACCAAGGTCCTGGGCATGCTCAACAATTGCGGCGGCGGGACGACGCCTTGGGGCACCTGGCTGTCGGCCGAGGAGAACTTCCACGGCTATTTCTGGGGCGAGCTGGCCGAGGATCACCCGGAGCATGCCAACTTCAAGCGCTATGGCGTGCCGGCCAACTGGTACAATTGGGGCGCCTATCACGACCGCTTCGACGTCGCCAAGGAGCCGAACGAGGCGAACCGCTTCGGCTGGATGGTCGAGATCGATCCCATGGATCCGACCGCCACACCAAAGAAGCGCACGGCGCTCGGCCGCTTCAAGCACGAAGGCGGCGAGACCTTCCTCAACCGGGACGGCCGGGTGGTCGTGTACATGGGCGACGACGAGCGCTTCGACTACATCTACCGTTTCGTCACCGCCAAGGCCTATGATCCCGACAACCGTGCCGCCAATCTGGACCTGCTCGACGAGGGCACGCTCGCGGTCGCGAAGTTCAGCGAGGACGGCTCGCTGGAGTGGCTGCCGCTGGTCCATGGCGAGGGGCCGCTGACCGAAGCCAATGGCTTCAAGAGCCAGGCGGACGTGCTGATCGCGACCCGGCTGGCAGCCGACCTCCTGGGCGCCACCAAGATGGACCGGCCCGAGGACGTGCAGGCCAATCCAAAGACCGGCAAGGTCTATGCGATGCTGACCAACAACACCAAGCGCACGGCCGAACAGGTCGATCCGGCCAATCCGCGACCGGAGAACGCGTTCGGTCACATCGTCGAGATGACCCCGCCCGACGCCGACCACGCTGCCGCCAACTACACCTGGGAGATCCTGGTGCAATGCGGCGATCCGGCGATCGCCGAGGTCAGGGCGATGTGGAACCCGGCGACCAGCCAGGACGGCTGGTTCGGCATGCCGGACAATTGCGCGATCGACCGCCAGGGCCGCTTGTGGATCGCGACCGACGGCAACAGCCCCAAGGGCACCGGCCGCGCCGATGGCATCTGGGCGCTGGAAACCGAGGGCGCGGCGCGCGGCACGGCCAAGCGCTTCTTCCAGGTGCCAGTCGGCGCCGAGATGTGCGGGCCGCAATTCACGCCGGACGGCCAGACCATGTTCGTGGCCGTCCAGCATCCGGGCGAGGAGGATGCCGAGGGCAATCCCGGCAGCTTCGAGAACCCGCCGACCCGCTGGCCGGATTTCGATCCCGCCATGCCGGTGCGGCCGGCGGTGGTGGTGATCACCAAGGCGGGCGGCGGCGCGATCGCCTAGCTAGCCGGCCTGCCAGCAGCGGGCGGCCAAGCCGTCCGCCGCTGGCGGCCGCTCACTCGCAGCCGGCCTTGATCACGCTGGTCGGATCGCACAGCGCGAACAGCTGGTCGTCGAGCGCCACATCCTGCTCGACCTGCTGCAGCTGCACCTGGGTCACCAGCCCTTGCGCATCGGCCACGACCCAGCGCCGCAGCTCGATCGGAGCGTCGCCGAACACCAGGCTGACCGCACCCTGCTCGGGCTGCGCCGTCTGGACCACCGTGACCAGAACCTCGCCGGGCAGGCGGCGGAAATCGGCGACCGCAACGCCGCCGGCAAAGCGGATATCGTCCTGCAGCAGGAAGGCCAGCGGGGTCTGGCTGGTGAACAGATGGCTGACCTGCTGCAGCTTGCGGTCGTGGTAGATGACCTGGCCGCCATTGGCGACGATCTGGATCGGGCTCGGCGGATCGTAGTCGAGGCGCATCTTGTCCGGCCGACGGTAGAACAGCTTGCCGGTCACCTTGGCGCCGTCCGGGTTGATCTGGAGGAAGCCCGCGCGCAGCGAGCGCAGGCCGTTGAGATAGGCCTCGAGGGCGCGCAGCACGGTCGCCTGGTCGGCATCGGGCGGCAAAGCGGCCGCCGGGGCGCGCCAGGGGACCACGCCGAGCAGCGCCATCGCCGCCAGGCCGCCCAGCAGGCTCCGGCGCCCGGTCACCATGGCGCGTCGACCCCGCTCGGGCCGTCCTCGCCGCCCATCAGCACCTTGCGCCGGCCGACATGGTCGGGCTGGCTGACATGGCCGTCCTGCTCCATGCGCTCGATCAGGCGGGCGGCTGAATTGTAGCCGATCCGCAGCTTGCGCTGCAGGAAGCTGGTCGACGCCCGGCCCTCCTTGGCGACGATCTGCAACGCCTGGACATATTGCGCGTCCTCCATGCCGCCGACCGCCTCGAGGCCGCTGCCGCCGGTGGCGGTGCTCTCGGTGCTGTCCAGCATGGCCTCGTTGGTGATCGCGTCCAGATAGTCCGGCTGGCCCTGGCTGCGCAGGTAGGTGACCACCCGCTCGACCTCCTCGTCGGTGACCAAGGGGCCATGGATGCGCAAGATGCGCTCGCCCGGAATGAGATGCAGCATGTCGCCCTGGCCCAGCAGTTGCTCGGCTCCAGGCTCGCCCAAAATCGTCCGGCTGTCGATCTTGGAGCTGACCCGAAAGCTGATCCGGGCCGGCAGATTGGCCTTGATCACGCCGGTCAGGACGTCGACCGAGGGCCGCTGGGTGGCGACGATCAGATGGATGCCCGCGGCGCGCGCCTTTTGCGACAGCCGCTGGATCGCGCCTTCGATCTCCTTGCCGGCGGTCAGCATCAGATCGGCGACCTCGTCGACGATCACCACGATCAACGGCAAGGTCGCCATCTCGATCGGCTGCTGCTCGAAGATCGGCACGCCGCTGCCCGGCTCGAAGCCGGTCTGGACCCGGCGCGAGAGCTGCTCGCCGCGGGCGATCGCCTCGGCCATGCGGCGGTTGAACGCGGCGATGTCGCGCACGCCCAGATGCGACATCAGCCGGTAGCGCTCGTCCATCTCGCGCACGACCCATTTGAGCGCCACCACCGCCTTGTGCGGCTCGGTGACGACCGGCGCCAGCAGATGCGGGATGCCCTCATAGACCGACAGCTCGATCACCTTGGGATCGATCATGATCAGCTTGCAGGCTGACGGCGGCAGCCGGTAGAGCAAGGACAGGATCATGGCGTTGATCGCCACCGACTTGCCCGAGCCGGTGGTGCCGGCGATCAGGAGATGCGGCATGCGGGCCAGATCGACCGCGACCGGGTCGCCGCTGATGTCCTTGCCGAGCGCCAGGCTGAGCGCCGCCGACGACTTCTCGTAGCTGCCGTCCGCGAACAGGTCGCGCAAATAGACCGTCTCGCGCTGATCGTTAGGCAGCTCGATGCCGATCACGTTGCGGCCCGGCACGGTCGCGACCCGGACCGACATGGCGCACAGCGAGCGGGCGATGTCGTCGGCCAGGGAGACGACCCGAGCCGCCCGCGTGCCGGGCGACGGCTCGAGCTCGTAGAGGGTCACCACCGGCCCGGGCTTGACCGCGACGATGGCGCCGCGCACGCCGAAATCGTCCAGGACCTTCTCCAGCGCCTGGGCGGTGCCGCGCAGGGTCGCCGCGTCGATCTCGACCCGGTCGCGCCGCTTGTGCTGGGACAGAAACTTGAGCGGCGGCAGCTGGAACTGGGCGGGCGGCACCAGCTCGGCCGATGGCTCGGTGCTGGCGGCCGGGGCGGCCGGCGCCGGCCGGCGTGGCCGGGCAGCGGCCCGCTCGATCGGCGCTTCGTCGGGCTCCTCGATCGGCCCAGGGGCACCCGGTCGGCGCCGGATGCGCAAGCCCGCTTCGGGCTCGGCGCCGCCCAGCACCGGCAGCACCGGTGCCGCCGCCCGGCGCGCCTGCAGGCGGCGCAGGCCCAGCGCACCTAGCGCCGCGACCAGGCCGAAGGCGGTGCGCAGCCAGCGGCCGCGCTCAGCCGGCGGTGCGGCTGGCGGCCGGCCGGTGCTGACCCGGACCGCAGCCGGCCGCGGCCGGCGCGCCTGGCTGGTGGCGAGCTCGGCCAGGCCGAACATGCCAGCGCCCAGATCGCGCCAGGCGCTGCCGACGATCAGCGCCGCCAGCAGGGCCGCGAGCGCCCCGGTCGCAAATGGATAGCCGGCCCCGCCGACCGCGGACTCGAAGCGGTGCATGAAGAAGTCGCCGACCACGCCGCCGAGGCCGACCCGGTAGGGCCAGTCCTGCGACACGTCCATGGTCGCAAGGAAGGCGGCCAGCGCCAGCATGCCGGGCGGCAAGGCCGCGATCGAGAGCCAGGCCCAGGCGAGACCGCGGCCGAGCAGCAGGCGCAGGCCCCACAGGCCGAGCACGATCACCGGCAGCCAGATGCCGAAGCCCAGGGTCTGCAGGCCGAGATCGGCGAAGCTGGCGCCGACCGGGCCGAGCGGATTGTGGCTCGGGCCGGCGGTCGCGTGATTCAACGAGGGATCGTTGGCGTCGTGGCCGAGCAAGGCCGTGGCGAGCAGCAAAGCCAGCAGGCAGAGCGCGAAGCCGCCCGCCTCGCTCAGGCGCCGGGCCAGGAATCCGGCCAGGCCGGAGCGCTCCAAGCCGGTGATCGATCGGGCCGCCATCGCCTGCCCTTCCTCCCCCGCCGCCGGCCTAGCCCAGCACCTTGACCAGCCGGGCCAAAGCCTGCTCGGTCGTGACCAGGTCATGCACCATCGCCACCCGGATCGCATGGGCGCCCGGATTGCGGCCGCTCGCATCCGCCCGGCCGAGATAGGCGCCGGGCACGACCTTCAGCGCCGCCTCCGCCCACAAGGCCCGCGCCGCCTGCTCGCCGTCGCCGACATCGAGCCACAAGAAGAAGCCGCCGGCCGGCCGCCGATAGCCGAACCGGCCGCCGAGACAGCTGTCGGCCAGATCGAACTTCGCGCGATACAACGCGCGGTTCGCCTGGACATGCTCCTCGTCGCGCCATAAGGCGGTCGCGGCCGCCATGACCGGCAAGGGCTGGACCGCGGCGGCATAGCTGCGCAGCCGGGCGAAGCTGGCCATGAAGTCGGCATCGCCGGCGACGAAGCCGGAGCGCAGGCCGGCGGCGTTGGAGCGCTTGGACAGCGAGTGGCAGACCACCAGATTGGCCGGCCCTTGGCCCAGCCCGGCCGCCGCCCGCAAGGCGCCGGTCGGCGCCGTCCGGGTGTAGATCTCGGCGTAGCACTCGTCGACCACCAGCAGGAAGCCGAAGCTGCGCGCCAGCTGCAATGCGCGCGTGAAATAGGCCTCGTCGGCGGCGACCCCTTGCGGGTTGGCCGGCGAGCACAGATAGAACGCCGCGGTCCGCTCGAGCAGCTCCGGCGTCAGCTGATCGAGGTCGGGCAGCTGGCCGGAAGCGTCCGAGGCGGTCAGCAGCACCGGCTCGGCGCCGGCCATGACGGCGGCGCCGAGATAGACGTTGTAGAACGGGTTCGGCATCAGGATCACCGGCGGCGGCCGCCCGGCCGATGCCGGCGGCGTCACCGCCTGGGCGATCAGATACAGCGCCTCCTTGGTGCCGGCGACCGGCAGCACATGGCGCTCCGGATCGAGCCAGCCATCGGGCAGCCGGTAGCGCTGCCGGAGCCAGCTCGCCGCCGCCGCCCGGAATTCGGCCGTGCCCAGCACCGGCGGGTAGCGGCCCCACAGCTGCGCCTCGGCCTGCAGCGTCTCGGTCAGGAGCCGCGGCACCGGATGCATCGGCTGGCCGATCGACAGATCGATCGGCTCATGGGCAGCAGCCGGCGCCACCGGCGCCAGGAGCTGGGCCAGCCGCTTGAAAAAATAGTCGTTCAGGCCGTCAAGCCTAGGATTGAGCATAGCGTCTCGTCGTGTGAGGACAGCCCGCGGCCAGGCAAAATCGTGGCTGACCTTAGCATTCCGGCGCAACGCTCTTCAACCGAACAAAAAAACCGTCGCTGCGCCCTCCGCGGCGCGCCGGCGGACCTGCCCAGCAGCCAGTCGGCCGATGCACCATACCAGGCACCGGCGTCGCGGGCAGCGCAGCTGCGCCACTCGCCACCAAGTGGTACGCAGCAAGCGCCATGCCAGAGGCGGCAGGCAGCGTCACCGGTGCGCAGCCTTGCGAGGCGATACGCCGCGTCCGCCGCGCGATCGGGCGGCCGGTCGTAGCTGCGACTCTGTGCCACAGCGGTGCGGCCCGCCGAAGCGTCCAATTTGCCGGCCATGGCGAAAGCAGCAGATCCCCAGCCAGTGGATTCCTATGACCTCGCGGTCATCGGCGGCGGCCTGACCGGCCTGGCGCTGGCGATCGCCAGCGCCGCCGGCGGCTTGCGCACGCTGGTGGTCGAGCCGATGCCGGCCGCGGCCGCTCTGGCGGCCCCGTTCGATGGCCGGGTCACCGCGGTCGCACCGGGCGGCCGGCGCCTGCTGGCGACGCTCGGCGTCTGGGCCGATCTGGCCGCCGAGGCGGCGCCGATCGAGGACATCATCGTCGGCGAGCGGGATTCCCGCCTGACCGTGCATTACGACCATCAGAGCGTCGGCAGCGAGCCGCTCGGCCATATCGTCGAGAACCGGACCCTGCGGCGCAGCCTCCTGGCGCGCGCCCAGGCGCTGGCCGGGCCGGCGCTGACCTTGGCCATGCCGGACAAGGTGGTCAGCGTCGAGCCCGAGGCTCAGGCCGTGCAGCTGCGCCTGGCGGGCGGCGGCGCGGCGTCAGCGACCCTGGTGGTCGCGGCCGACGGCAAGGGCTCGATGCTGCGCCGCCTGGCCGGCATCGACGTCCTACGCTGGAACTACCGGCAGGTCGGCATCGTCGCGACCATCGCCCATGCGCAGCCCCATGGCGGCTTGGCCCTGGAGCGGTTCTTCCCAGACGGTCCGCTCGCGGTCCTGCCGATGATCGGCCAGCGCTCGTCGATCGTCTGGGCGGCGCAGGAGCGCCTGGCGCGCGATCTGGTGCCGCTGCCGGACGACGCCTTCGCCGAGGAGCTGGCGGAGCGGATCGGCGACCGGCTGGGCGAGATCAGCCTGGCCGGCCCGCGCTGGCACTATCCCTTGTCGATGACCCAGGCCAAGCGCTACACCGCGCCGCGCCTGGCGCTGGTCGGCGATGCCGCACGCGCGATCCATCCCCTGGCCGGCCAGGGCTGGAACCTCGCCTTGCGCGATGTCGGGGCGCTCGCCGAGCTGGTGGTCGATGCCAAGCGGGTCGGGCTGGACGTCGGCAGCCCCGCCTTGCTGGCGCGCTACGAGCGCTGGCGCAGGTTCGACTCGCTGGCCCTGATCGCGGTGACCGACGGCCTGAACCGGCTGTTCGGCAATGATCTCTTGCCGCTCCGGCTGGTCCGCGAGCTGGGCCTGGGCCTGGTCGAGCGCACGCCGCCGCTCAAGCGCTTCTTCATGCACCACGCCATGGGCCTTCTGGGCGACCTGCCCCGCCTGATGCGCGGCCAAGCCCTCTAGAAGCGGCCCGCCCACCACGCGGCGCTAATTCGTGTAGTAGCGCTGGTAATGGCCCTGGTAGTGGCCGGAATCCGGGTAGCCGTAGCGGGCATGCTTCTTGACGTCGACCCGGGACAAAATCACGCCGGCGAGGTTGCCGCCGGCCTCGACCAGCTGCTGGATGCCGGCCAGCGCCACATTGCGCGGGGTCTGCTCCCAGCGCACCACGTAGATCGCCTGGTCGACCAGGCCGGCCAGGGTGAAGCTGTCGGAGACCGCGGCGACCGGCGGGCTGTCGATGATCACCAGGTCGTAATAGGCCGCCATCTCGTCCAGCAGGATGCGCATGGTGGCGGACCGGAACAGGTCCGGCGGGCTGGCGGCGCACAAGCCGGCCGGCAGGAAGTCCAGGCCCGATTTCTCGTCGCGCTTGATCGCGGTCTCGGGATTGGCGCGGCCGATCAGGACCTCGGCCAGGCCGTTCTGGTTGGGCAGCCCGATCACCTCGTGCAGCCGCGGCCGGCGCAGATCGGCATCGACCAGGATCACCTTGAGGCCGGAGCGGGCGGACTGGCGGGCGAGCGCCGAGGCGATCGTGGACTTGCCTTCGAGCGGCACCGATGAGGTCACCAGGAGCGTCTTGCAGCGCTTCTCGCCCTGGGCCAGGAACAGGCTGGTGCGGACCCGCTGGAGCGCCTCGGCATAGGCCGAATGGGGCCGCTCCAGGATA
Source organism: uncultured Alphaproteobacteria bacterium (assembly GCA_902826935.1). Classification (GTDB taxonomy): domain Bacteria; phylum Pseudomonadota; class Alphaproteobacteria; order Geminicoccales; family Geminicoccaceae; genus CADEGR01. Next base: position 42,218 of record CADEGR010000012.1, read on the forward strand.
TAGTCCTCGGCCAGGATGCCTTCGGTCTCGCGCCGGGTCAGATCCGGCACCAGCGCCAGCGCCCTGATGCCCTGGGCGCGCACCTCCTCGGCGCTGCGAAAGCCGAAATCGGCATCCCAGCGCTCGAGCAGGAACACCAGCAGGCCGCCCAGCACCAAGGAGCCCGCGAAGGCCAGGCCCGTGATCAGCGAGGTCTGGGGATGGGAAGGCACGGTCGGCGGGTCGGCCGCCGACATGATCCGGGCATCCGCCTCCTGCAGCTCCTGCTGCTCGACGATCTGGCGAAAGCGGGTCAGGAAGGTCTCGAACAGCTCGCGGTTGGCCTCGGCGTCGCGGGTCAGGCTGCGCAGCTCGACCTCGGCCAGCTCGACGGTCGAGGCGTCGCCCTGCAGCTTGCCGAGGCTGGTCTCCAGCTCCTGCTCGCGCGCCTTCGCGACCGCGACCTCGTTGGCCAGGTCCTGGATCACGCGCTTGACCTCGTCGGTGGTCTTGGCCCGCACGCTGTCCAGCTCGCCGCGCAGATTGACCATCTGCGGATGGCGCTCGCCGAACTCGCTGGTGAGCTCGGAGATCTGGCGCTGCAGGGTGGTCTCCTGGACCCGGAGATCGGCCATCAGCGGCGAGCTCAGCACTTTGGCGGCCGCGGTCACCCCGCTCTTGGCGAGCACGCTCTGGGCCTGGGTCAGGCGGGCATCCGCCTCGGCCCGCTGCGCCTGGGACAATGCCAGCTGGGTGTTGAGCTGGGTCAGCTGCAGGCTGACCGGGCCGCCGCCCTCGGTCGCGATGATCTTGTGCTGGGCCCGGTACTCCACGATCTTGGCCTCGGCGTCGAGCACCTGGCTGCGCAGATCGTCGATCCGCTGGCCCAGCCAGTCGATCGCCCGCTGGCCGGCCTCGTACTTGGCCTCGAGCTGGGTGTCGAGATAGGTCTCGGCCAGGACATTGGCGATCTTGGCCGACTTGCTGGGCGCCGCGGTGGTGACCTGGAGCGCGATCACGTAGGAGCGGCCGACCTGGCTGATCTGGATCACCTCGCCGAGCCGGCCCATCACTCGGTTGATCTCGATCGCATCCGCCGGCAGCTGCTCGCGGATCGCGTTCGGCTCCTCGTCGACCAGCCACTGCTGGAACCAGCCTTGGGGCAGGTAGTGGCTGGGATTGAGCAGGCTGGTGAGCGAGCCGCCGCCGGCCTGGCCGAGGCTCGGGTTGAACTCCGGATCGCGCGCCAGATCGAGCGCCTCGACCACGCGGCGCAGGAAGGCGCGCGAGTTCAGCCGCTCGATCTCGCTTTCGATGGTCGCCGGATCGGCCACCAGATCGTCGACCACCTGATCCAGCTCGACCAGAGCCTTGCTCCGGTTCTGGATCATGATCAGGCTTTCGGCGGTGTAGAGCGGCATCTGGCGCTGGCAGTAGAGGAAGGCAGCGCCGGTGACCGCGAGCACGGTCGCGAGCAGGACCAGCTTGCGCCGCGCCAGAGCGCGCCAGATCTCCCGCAGATTGAGCGCGTCGCTGACCTCCTCTGCCGGCGCGCTCCCGATGATCGGCAGACTGTCCTTCGCCATGCTCCGCAACCTTCGCGCCAACCTGCCTTGCCGCGCCCCGCGTCCAACCACCGGCCGCGGCCGGCATGCCGGATCGGCCGGCAGGCTGGCGCGCCCTTTGCCGGCCGCCGTCGGACCCCTTCATCGGCAAAACAATTAAGGGATTTGAATAGAAAGATAAGCTACCATAGAGCGTTAGTCGGAACAAGGCGATTTAGGCCTAATTCGGGAATAAGGTCCGAGAACTTCGCGCTTTTGGCGTTGCCGTCGACGCGCTTCAATGCTGGCCGGAGCGCGGGTCGAGGGCGTCCTGCAGGCCGTCGCCCAGGAAGTTGAAGGCGATCACGGTGACGAAGATCATCAGGCCCGGCCAGATCGCCAGGGCCGGCGCCTGCCAGATCGTGTCCTGGGCGTTGGTCAGCATGTTGCCCCAGCTGGGCAAGGGCGGCTGGATGCCGAGGCCCAGGAACGACAGGACCGATTCGGTCAGGACGATGTTGCCGACCGACAAGGTCGTCGCCACGATGATCGGCGAGAGCACGTTCGGCAGGATATGGCGGCCCATGATCCAGGCCGGGCCGGCGCCGAGCGCCCGCGCGGCGCGCACGAAATCGTGCTCGCGCACCGACAAGGTGGCGCCGCGCACCAGCCGGGCGACCGTGGTCCAGCCGACCAGGGCGACGATCATCAAGATCACGTAGAGGCTGCCCTGCTCGCTGCGCATCAGGCCGCCGGGCAGGCCAAGCTTGCTGTAGTCGAGCGCCGCCAGGACGATCAGGAGCGGCAGCAGCGGCAAGGCGATCACGGCATCGGTCAGGCGCATCAGAGCCGCGTCGGTGCGGCCGCCGGCATAGCCCGCGAGCAGCCCGATCACGGTGCCGATCAGCGCCGCCGCGAGCGCGCCCAAGAGGCCGACCGCGAGCGACACCCGGCCGCCATAGAGCAGGCGCAGCAGCACGTCCCGGCCCAGCTCGTCGGTGCCGAGCGGGTGGGCGGCGCTGGGCGGCCCGAAGCGATCGAGCAGGTCGACCGCATTGGCATCCAGACCCAGCGCCATCGCCACCAGCGGGGCGGCCAACGCCGCCGCGACCAGGCCGAGCAGCAAGAGGCCGCTCGCGAGCGCCAGGCGGTGGCGCAGGAAGCGCTGCAGCAGCAGCCGGCCGGGGCTGCGCCGGGCGCCCGTCCGCGCGCCGGCAACGCCTGCCGGCGGCCAGGCCAGCGGCTCAGGCCGGCGCATAGGCGATCCGCGGGTCGAGCCAGGCATAGACCAGATCGGCGGCGAGGTTGCTGAGCAGGGTCAGCAAGGTCGCGAACAGCAGCCCGACCAGAGCGAGGTTGTAGTCGTTGCCCAGGATCGCGTCATAGATCAGCTTGCCCATGCCCTGGTAGGCGAAGATCGTCTCGATCACCAAGGCGCCCGAGAACAAGGAGCCGAAATCGAGCGCCAGCACGGTCACCACCGGGATCATGGCATTGGGCACGGCATGGCGCAGCACCACCGCGGCGGGTGCCAGGCCCTTGGCGCGGGCGGTGCGGATATGGTTCTGGCGCAGGGCCTCGATCATGGCGCCGCGGGTGAAGCGGATCAGCCGGCCGGTGGTCAAGAGGGTCAAGGCCAGGACCGGCAGGATCAGATGCAGGATCCGGTCGCCCAGCCCGCCGCCGCCGACCGTGCCGACGCCGCCCGCCGGCAGCCAGCCCAGCTCGACCGAGAACAGGAGGATCAAGAGGATGCCGAGCCAGAAGGACGGCAGCGACAGGCCGGCGAAGGCGACCAGGTTGATGCCGTAGTCGAGCCAGCCTTGCGGCCGCACCGCCGCCAGCACGCCGGCCGGCAAGGCGATCAGGCAGGCCAGCAGGAAGCTCAGGCCCATCAGCCAGACGGTGTTGACCAGGCGCGGCGCCAGCACCTCCAGCACCGGCACGGCATGGATCCGGGAATAGCCGAAATCGCCGGTGAGGCTGCCGGCCAGCCAGTGGCCGTAGCGCTCCAGGAGCGGCCGGTCGAGCCCGTAGAGCGCCTTCAGCCGGGCGATGTCGGCGGGCGTGATCCTGGGATCGCCGCTCGCCATCAGGTCGATCGGATCGCCCGGCATCAGGCCGAGCAGGAGATAGATCACGAACGACATCAAGAGCAGCACCGCCAGCGCCTCGAGCGCGCGCTGGACCAGATAGCGAAGCATCGGCGGCCGCGCCCGGCTCAGCCGCCCTCGGCCCGCCAGTCCTCGACCCAGAGGCTGCTGTAGCCCATATGGCCGGTCGGCCGCACCCCCTTCAACCAGAGCGGCCAGATATGGACATCGCTGCGGTAATAGAGCGGCAAGGCCGGCAGCTCCTCGGCATAGAGCTGCTGCAGCTGGCGCCACAAGGCCTGCCGCTTGGGCCGGTCCAGCTCGCGCTCGATCTGGTCGAGCAGCTGGTCCATCTTGGGGTTCTGGTAGCCGTTGTAGTTCTGCCCGGCCCAGCCATTGGCCTCGCTCGGCACCTGGTCGGAATGCAGGATCGTGCGCGGCACGTTCTCGGGCGAGCTGACGAAGGCGAACATCACCATCGCCGGAAAGCGCCGCTTGGTCAGCGTCTCGCCGAACATCACCCGCGCCGGCTGGTTGTTGATCCGGACCTCGACCCCGATCCGGCGCCACTGCGCCTGCAGGACCTGCTGGACCAGCTCGCGGGTGCGGTTGCCGGCGGTGGTGGTCAGCTCCAGGCTGAGCGGCTCGCCCTTGGCATTGTGCCGGATCCCATCGGTCTGCTCGGTCCAGCCGGCGTCGTCGAGCAGCCGGCCGGCGGCGGCCAGATCCTCGGCATAGCGCGGCACGTCGGCGGCGTAGATCCAATCCAGCGGGCTGACCGGCCCGGTCGCGACCTCCTGGCGGCCTTCGAACAGCTTTTTGGTCAGGAGCTCGCGGTCGATCCCGTACATCAGCGCCTGGCGCACCCGCCGGTCGGCCAGGATCGGGTTGGCGAGATTGAGATCGATATGCTCGAAGAACAAGGCCGGCTTGTAGACGATCTGGAAGCGCTCGCCGTGGCGATGCTCGAAGGCCAGCGCCTGGTCGACGCTCAAGCCGAGCTCGCCCGCGATCATGTCGATGCCGCCCGAGAGCAGATTGGCCTCGAGCGCTGCCGTGTTCTCGATCACCCGGACCACGATCTTCCTGAAAAAAGGCGCCTTGCCGGCCCAGCGCGGATTGGGCTCCAGCACCACATAGTCGCCGCTCGCGACCTGGCTGATCCGATAGGGGCCGAAATACAAGCCGGGATTGGTCGGGTCGCGATCGAAGCTGGTGCGGGTGCGATAGGCGGCCGGATCCGCCGCGAAGATCGGCCGCTCGAGATGCGCCGGCACCAGCCGGAAATCGTTGATCCCATTGTAGTCGAAGGTCACCCGGTCGATATGCATGACGAAGCTGCGCTCATCGATCAGGTCGAGCTTGGTGATCCGGCGATACATCTCGGCGTTGCTGACGCCGCTTTGCGGATGGCGGCCGAGCTCGTAGGTGAACTGGACGTCTTGGGTCGTGATCGGCGTGCCGTCGCCCCAGGCGGCATCCGGCCGGATGCTGTAGGTCAGCGCCATGCCCTGGCTGCCGTTGGGGCCCGGCTCGAGCACGGCCTTGCCGTTCTCCAGGGTCGGCAGCTCGGTGCACAGCATGCAGACCAGCTGCCAGTCGGCGTCGTAGGTCGTGAACGGCCGCTGCGCCATGTCGAGGATGTAGCTCTTGGCGGCCATCGATTCGATATTGGGGTGGAAGGTCGCCGGGAACTGGGTGATGCCGATGACCAGCTCGTCCTTCGCCTGAGCCGCCGATATGCCGCCCCAAAGGGCCGCCAGCGCCACGCAAAGTGCCATCAGCCGCTGCATCCGCCGCCTCCCCCGCGCCACCGTCACCCTCTTCTTCATAGGTGGCGCGCCGCGATCCGGCCAGCGGCAATGGGCGATTTGACCGGCTCGCTAGGCGAGCCAGCGCCAGGCGAGCCAGGCGAGGCCCGCGCAGACGGCCGCCAGCAGCAGCCCGCCTTGCCGGCTCGAGCGCGCCGGGCGCGCCGTCAGCTCCGGCCCGGCCGCCCAGCGCTCGATCGTCCGCAGCAAGGCACGATCGGCCTGGGAACGCGACCGTGCTTTCGATACGGGCCGGCGGGCGGCCCGCAAGGTCTCGCTGGCAGGGACGTGCATGGGCAATGTCCAGCACCGGCTATTTAAACCTAAGGTAGATAATATAGCCTCCACGATCCCGTTCAGCAAGATATCTGAGGGCTTCGAGCATGCGGCTGCGCCTGCCGTTGACAGGCCGGTCGGGTTCGGCATGATGCTTGCAGAACAATACGTTGCTTACAAAGAACCGGTGCCTGCAAGCACGTGGCACAATGAGGGGGACACCAGCATGACCGCAAGCCCTTGGCATATGCGACCCTGTCCCACGAGTCGGCGCCGCTTCTTGCAGGGCTCGGCCGCGGTCGCTGGCAGCCTGCCCTGGCTGACCCGTCCGGCGCGGGCCGCGGGCCAGGTCAATGTCTATAACTGGGACACCTATATCGGCGAGAACACGCTGGCCCAGTTCACCGAGGCGACCGGCATCGAGGTGCGCTACGACCTCTATGCCAGCAATGACGAGCTGTTCGGCAAGCTGCGCGAGGGCAATCCCGGCTACGACGTGATCTTCCCCTCCAGCAACTTCGTCGAGCGCATGGTCGCGGCCGACATGCTGCTGCCGCTCGACCACGCCAAGATCCCGAACATCGCCAATCTCGATCCCGCGTTCACCGATCCCGCCTTCGATCGCGGCCGCAAGCACAGCCTGCCCTATTTCTGGGGCACCATGGGCATCGGCTATCGCATCTCGGCGGCCGGCGACACGCCGCCCAAAGGCTGGGTCGACATGCTGGGCGGGGATCGCTTCGCCGGCCGGATGGCCTTCCTGAACGACAGCGACGTGATCCGGATCACGTTGAAATACCTGCATTATTCCTTGAACGACAAGGATCCCAAGCATATCGACGAGGCGGCCGAGGCGCTGATCAAGGCCAAGCCCGGGATCAAGGCCTTCGCGCCCGATACCGGCCAGGACCTCCTGATCTCCGGCGAGATCGACATCTGCCAGGAGTGGAATGGCGACATCCTGCAGGTGATGCTGGAAGATGACGATCTCAACTACATCGTGCCGGAGGAAGGCAGCCTGCTGTGGGAAGACACCATGGCGATCCCCAAGGGCGGCCCCAACCTCGAGAATGCCCATATCTTCATCAACTTCATCCTCGATGCCAAGATTCACGGCGAGATCGCGACCGAGGTGAAATATCCGCTGCCCAATAAAGCGGCATTGGAGTACATCCCCGAGGAAGACCGCGACAATCCGGCGATGTATCCGCCGGAGGAGGTCCGGGCGCGCTGCGAGCCCAACATCTTCGATGCCGAGCGCGACACCTTGATGGAAAAGGCGCTGACCCGCGTGCTGGCGGCCTAGGCTCGATCCAAACCCATGGAAAGCTGGCGCCAGCAGCCGCTGGTCTTTTGGATCTTCATCCTGCCGGGCGGCCTCTGGCTGCTGCTGTTCTTCATGGCGCCGCTTGCCTTGGTCTGGCTGTTTTCGTTCGGCGAACGGGCGGGCGTGATCGGCATTGAAATCACCGGCACCCTGGCGAACTACTGGGAAGCGCTCGAGCCGCTCTATCTGGGCCTGTTCTGGAAGTCGTTATGGATCGCGGCGATCGCGACGCTGGCGACCTTGATCGTGAGCTTTCCGGTGGCGCTGGCGGTCAGCTTCGCCAGCCGGCAGATGAAGCCGATCCTCCTCTTGCTGGTGATCCTGCCGTTCTGGACCAACCTGTTGATCCGCACCTACGCGATGATCGCGGTCCTGCGCACCAACGGCTATATCAACTACGGCCTGGAGGGCGTGTGGAACGGCGTCAGCGCCGCCACCGCCACGGTTGGCTTGGGCGCCCTGCCCGCCTTCCAGCCGCTGACCCTGCTCTACAACAATACCGCCGTGATCATCGGCATCGTCTACATCTACCTGCCGTTCATGGTGCTGCCGCTCTACGCCACGCTCGAGCGGCTGGATCGCTCGTTCCTGGAAGCGAGCCTCGATCTCGGCGCCGGCCAGTGGCGGACCTTCTTCAACGTGGTCGTGCCGCTGGCCAAGGCCGGCATCATTTCCGGCATCATCCTGGTGTTCATCCCGGCGCTCGGCACCTTCCTGATCTCGGACCTCCTGGGCGGCCCGGACAGCCAGCTGATCGGCAATGTGATCGAGCGCCAGTTCAAGGCCGCCAACAACTGGCCGCTCGGGGCTGCCATGTCGTTCCTGCTGATGTATGTGACCTTCGCGGTGCTGGCGCTGCGCTCCATGTTCATGAACCGCGATGTCTGACCGGCCGGGCCCCCTCGACTACAGCCGCAAGCTCTGGCTGCGCCTGTGGCTGCTGGCGGTGTTCGTGTTCCTGTACGCGCCGATCGTCATCCTGGTCCTGTTCAGCTTCAACGACAGCAAGCGCAACATCGTCTGGCGCGGCTTCACCTTGGACTACTACGTCAAGGCCTGGCACAACGCGCCCCTGATCGAGGCCTTCGTCAACACCCTGGTGATCGCCCTGATCGCGACCGCGATCAGCACCGTGATCGGCGCCCTGGTGGCGCTCGCCTTGTGGCGCTTCCGCTTCCCGGTCAAGCCCTTGTTCGAGGGCGCCATGGCGCTGCCGATCGTGATCCCCGAGATCTGCATGGGCGTGGCGCTGATGGCGTTCTTCGCCCGGATCGGCTGGCCGACCCAGATGCCCTGGCCGCTCAGCCTCGCCTCGATCACGGTCGGCCATGTCGCCTTTTGCTTCCCGTTCGTGGCGATCGTGGTGCGCGCCCGCATGGTCGGCTTCGACCGCTCGCTGGAAGAGGCCTCGAAGGACCTGGGCGCCAGCGAGTGGCAGACCTTCCGCTACATCACCCTGCCCTACATGCAGCCCGGCCTGATCGCCGGCGGCCTGCTCGCCATGACCCTGTCGCTCGACGACTTCGTCATCACCTTCTTCACCTCGGGCCCGGAGACCCTGACCTTCCCGGTCAAGGTCTATTCCATGGTCCGGTTCGGGGCGACGCCGGAGGTCAACGCCGCCTCGACCCTCCTGATCGTGATCACCATCGTGCTGACCGTCATCGCAATGCTGCTGCAGCGGCCGGACAAGGAGCTTCAGGCGTGAGCAACGGCGGCCGTCCCATGGTCCAGATCGAGCAGGTGTCCAAGCGGTTCGGCAATGTCGCCGCCGTCGACGACGTCTCGCTGAACATCGCTGCCAACGAGTTCTTCGCCCTGCTCGGCCCATCCGGCTGCGGCAAGACCACGCTCTTGCGCATGCTGGCCGGCTTCGAGCAGCCGACCGGCGGCCGGATCCTGATCGACGGCGAGGACATGGCGACCGTCCCGCCGAACCGCCGGCCGGTCAACATGGTGTTCCAGTCCTATGCCGTGTTCCCGCACATGACAGTCGCCGACAATGTCGCTTACGGCCTGAAGGTGGTGGGCGTGCCGGCCGGCGAGATCGGCCCGCGGGTCGAGCAGGCGCTGGCCATGGTCCGCCTCGAGGGCTTCGGCGGCCGGCGGCCGGACCAGCTCTCGGGCGGTCAGCGCCAGCGGGTGGCACTCGCCCGCGCTTTGATCAAGCGGCCCAAGGTCCTGCTCCTGGACGAGCCCCTCTCGGCGCTCGATCGCAAGCTGCGCGAGGAGATGCAGCTGGAGCTGGTCCGGCTGCAGCAGGCGGTCGGCATCACCTTCGTGATCGTGACCCACGACCAGGAGGAAGCGCTCAGCATGGCTGACCGGATCGCGGTCATGGACAAGGGCAAGATGCTGCAGGTCGCACCGCCCCAGGAGCTGTACGAGGCGCCCAATTGCCAGATGGTCGCCGACTTCATCGGCAAGATGAACCTGGTGTCCGGCCGGGTGACCGGCGCCGAGGGCACCCGGCTGACCATCGAGACCAGCGGCCTCGGCACCTTCGAGCTCGACCGCGGCTATGTCCCCAAGGGCGAGGTCGGCATCGCGATCCGGCCGGAGAAGATCCAGCTGCTGCGCGATAAGCCCAATGGCGAGCTGATCGCCTGGCCGGGCAAGATCGCCCAGCTGGCCTATTTCGGCGACAGCAGCAACATCTATGTCGAGCTGGAGAGCGGCCTGCGGATCGCCTGCACCCGGGCCAATCAGAGCCGCCAGGACAGCGTCGCCTTCAAGGTCGGCGATCCCTGCTGGGTCGCCTGGCAGCCCGGCGATTATCTGCTGCTCGACAGCTGAGCGCATCGGCAGCGCAAGAATTGGGTGGCGCCCGCCAGCGGCCTGCGGCAGCTTCGGGCTCCGGCGAGCGCGCAGGAGCCCGATTTGGCGGCAGCATCCCATCCTCCCATGAGCGGCGGCGACTGGCTGCGCTTGTGCCTGCTCTCGCTCCTGTGGGGCGGCTCCTTCTTCTTCAACGAGCTGGCGCTCCTGGAGGTCCGGCCGTTCACCCTGGTGCTGTGCCGAGTCGGGATCGCCGCGCTCTGCCTGCATCTGCTGGTCCAGGCGCGCGGCCTGCGCCTGCCTAGCTCGCCCAGGCTCTGGGCCGGCTTCGCCCTGCTGGCCGTGCTCAACAACCTGTTGCCGTTCAGCCTGATCGCCTGGGGCCAGACCCGGATCGACAGCGGCCTCGCCTCGATCCTGAACGCCACGACGCCCTTGTTCGGGGTGCTGCTGGCCCATCGCCTGACCACCGATGAGCGCCTCAGCGCCAACCGGCTGGCGGGCGTGCTCCTGGGCGTGGCCGGGGTCGCCTTGATCATGGGGCCAAGCTCGCTCCGCCTGGACGGCTCCCTGCTCGGCAAGCTCGCGATCCTGGGGGCCGCCTTCTGCTATGCGCTCAGCACGATCTTCGGCCGGCGCTTCGGCGGCATCCCGCCGCTCCTGATCGCGACCGGCCAGGTCACCATGACCAGCGTGATGATGCTGCCCCTGGTCCTGGCGATCGACCGGCCATGGCAGCTGCCGCCGCCTGGCCTGACCACGATCGGCGCGCTCCTGGCGCTGGGCGTCGTCGCGACCGCGCTTGCCTATCTTCTGTTCTTCAGGATCCTGACCACCGCAGGCGCCACCAACCTGATGCTGGTGACCTTTTTGGTGCCGGTCAGCGCCTTGCTGCTCGGCAGCCTCTTGCTGGGCGAGCAGCTGGGCCTGAACGATGCCGCCGGCATGGGCCTGATCGCGCTCGGCCTGGCGGCGGTCGACGGCCGTCCGCTGGCGGCCCTGCGCCGGCGGACGGCCGCAAGCCTCGGCTAGCCGGCGAGCTTGGTCTGCGCCATCGCCGCCACCCGGGGCGCCTGGCGGGTCATGAACTGGCTGTGATAGTCGCTGGGCGCGAAGTGCTCGCGGATCACGCCAAGGGCGATCTCGGCATCGAAGTCCTTGCAGGAGAAGATGTCGAAATAGGCTTCGCCGGTGAAGTCGCAAAAATGCGCCGTGATGTTGCTGGTCTCGATCAGCTGGACCAGCGAATAGCCCGAGGTCTTGGGATCGTCATGGCCGAAATGCTCGACGATCGGCTCGCCGAATGCTTTCATGTCGATCGCCTCGACCAGCCGGCGCGAGAAGGCCGCGATCGCGGCCCCGTCGCGGATGCGCTCATTGCATCCGGCCGCGTCGACGATCAGATGCTTGCCGAAAACCGCCAGCGACATGGTCTTTCCTCATCCATGAGAAGTTCGTAAGAACCCCGGCTGACTGGCGGCACCCGACGGAGCGCTTCATCAACCAAAACGAGCGCGCGTGCTATCACGTGCGGTCAGCCATTGCAATCGCTGTTATCGGGCTGGCCATCGGGCCAGCCGCCCACAACGCAAGATTGAACAACTTGAGACCAACATGACGATCACGATCACCACCTGGAACGTCAACTCGGTCCGCCTGCGGCTCGACGGCCTGGCCCGTCTGCACCAGGAAATATCCCCGGATATCCTGTGCTTGCAGGAAACCAAGGTGGTCAATGATCAATTCCCGATCGCGCCCATCGAAGCGCTCGGCTACCCCTATCACGTGCTCCATGGGCAGCCTGGCTATCATGGCGTGGCGGTGTTCGCCCGGCAGCCCTTCGCGCAGGTCGAGACCCATGGCTGGTGCGGCAAGGAGGACTGCCGCCATCTGCGTGTCGTCCTGGCCTCCGGAGTGGAGCTACACAACCTATACGTGCCGGCCGGCGGCGACCTGCCGGACCGCGAGCTGAACGACAAGTTCGCCCACAAGCTGGACTTCCTGGCGGAGCTCACCGCGTGGTTCGCCGCCCGCCGCACCGGCGCCGGCCCAGCGGTCGTTTTGGGTGACCTCAACGTCGCCCCGCTCGAGACCGACGTATGGAGCCACAAGCAGCTCTTGCGGGTGGTCAGCCATACGCCGGTCGAGGTGGCAGCGCTCGGCCAGCTCCAGGCGAGCGCTGGCTGGGTCGACGCGGTGCGCCATTTCGTGCCGCCGAGCGAGCGCCTCTATAGCTGGTGGAGCTATCGCGCCCGCGATTGGGCCGCAACCGACCGCGGCCGCCGGCTGGATCATATCTGGGTGTCGCCGCCCTTGGCGGGCAGCCTGCGCAGCGCCACGGTCCTGCGCCCGGCGCGCGGCTGGCCGCAACCCTCCGATCACGTGCCGGTCAGCATCCAGCTGGCGGTCTGATTGGCCAACTTCTCGTCTCACCTGCAAAGTGATCGGCCAGCCGGCGTCTTGCTGGTGCCGTGATCGTTTCCCTCTGGTCCCGTCCCCGCAAACCGGCTATGAATGCAACGTGGCGCTGGGTGGAGTTCTGAGGGATGGTCAGTGATAGCGGCCGTTGGTCGGGCGATTATAGCTCGAAAGTGTCGGCCGTTGTGAAGTGGTACAATCAGAGCAAGGGCTTCGGGTTCGTCAAGCCAGCTGATGGCAGCGCCGACGCCTTCCTGCATGCCTCCGTCGTCGGCCAGGCCGGCTATCAAGAGCTGGCCGAAGGCACCCAAATCGTCTGTGACATCGCGAGCGGCCCCCGCGGACCGCAGGTCTCGGCGATCCACAGCGTCGAGGCGCCAACCGAGCCGCCGGCCGGCCGCACGTTCCGGCCGCGCATGGGCGGCGGGGGCGGCTATGGCGGCGGCGGCGGTGGTTACGGCGGCGGCGGTGGCGGCTACAGCAGCGGTGGCGGCTATGGCGGTGGCGGTGGCAGTGGGGGCTACGGTGGCGGCCCGACCGAGGTGGTCGAGGGCAAGGTCAAGTTCTTCAACGCAGAGAAGGGCTTCGGCTTCATCACCCCGGATGACGGCGGCAAGGACGTGTTCGTCTCGGCCCGCACGCTCAATCGCACCGGCATCAACACCCTGGTGGCCGATCAGCGGGTCCGGGTGACCACCCGCATGGGCCAAAAGGGGCCGATGGCGGACAAGGTCGAGCTGCTCTAGGCGAAGGCCTGCCGAGCCTCCGGACGAGACCCAGGTCCCGGCATTGCTCTGATACTGACTACCGGACCAGCCGGTAGCCGCCCGGCTCGGTCACCAGGATCTTGGCGCTGGTCGGATCAGGCTCGATCTTCTGGCGCAGGCGATAGATGTGCGTCTCGAGGGTGTGGGTGGTGACGCCGGCATTGTAGCCCCAGACCTCGTCCAGCAGCACCTCGCGCGCGATCGGGCGATCGCCCATCCGGTAGAGATATTTGAGGATCGCGGTCTCTTTTTCGGTCAGATGGATGCGCCGGTCGGTCTCCGGCACCACCAGCATCTTGGCGCTTGGCCGGAAGGAATAGGGCCCGATCGGGAAGGTCGCGTCGTCGCTGAGCTCGAACTGGCGCAGCTGGGCGCGCAGCCGCGCCAGCAGCACGCCCAGCCGGAACGGCTTGGGGATGTAGTCATTGGCGCCGCTGTCCAGCCCCAGGATCGTGTCGGCGTCGGAATCGGCCGCGGTCAGCATGATGATCGGAGTCTTGACTCCCTGCCGGCGCATCAGCCGGCAGAGATCGCGGCCATCGGTGTCCGGCAGGCCGACATCCATCAGGATCACCTCGAAATGGTGCTCCTTGACCAGGCTGAGCGCCTGCTTGCCATCGGCCGCCTGATGCACGGCGAAGCCCTCATGCAGCTCCAGCTGCTCGGCCAGCGACCGGCGCAACGTATCGTCGTCATCGACGATCAGCACTTGCTTGATGGTCGCCATCATGAGTCCTTTGCCACGCCGGCCGCCGCACGGCCGTCTCTACCCCTTCGGCCATGCCATGAGCCGATCACTCCGGTCAAGCAAACTGCCGATGGGCGCGCTGGCCGGACCGGCAACCCAGCTGCGGATTGTCGCGGACAGGGCCCGCCCTCAACCGATTTGACAGGTCGACTCCAGCGGCAAAACCGCTATCAATGCCTGCGGTCGGGGCGCCGCCCCCGGAACCGCTGCCTCAAGCCGCCCGCATCGCTCAGCCGGACGGCGCCCCAGGCAGCGAGCAGCAGCGTGATGCCATGACCACGATCTTGCCCGTGATCCTCGCCGGCGGCTCCGGCACCCGGCTCTGGCCGGTCAGCCGCGAGGCCCTGCCCAAGCATCTGGCCCAGCTGATCGGGCCGGACACGCTGCTGCAGCGGACCGCCCGGCGGCTGCTGCGCCACGCACCGGCCAGCCACCTGATCACGGTCGCAGCCCAAGCTCAGGACCTCTTGATCCGCCGGCAATATGCCGCGATCGACCCGGCCTTGAACCAGCACCGGCTGATCGAGCCGATCGGCCGCAACACCGCCGCCGCGATCGCCTTGGCCGCCTTGTATGCCGCCGATCACATGACCCCGGAGGCGGTGCTCTGGGTCTGCCCCTCGGACCATCTGATCAGCGACGCCGATGCCCTGGCCGCGGCGGTCGAGCAGGCCGTGCCGGTCGCGCTCGCGGGCGACCTCGTGACCTTCGGCATCAGCCCGACCCGGCCCGAGACCGGCTATGGCTATATCCGGACCGGCGCCCCCTTGCCCGGCCAGACCACGGCGCGCCGGGTCGAGCGCTTCGTCGAGAAGCCCGAGCGCGCCGCGGCCGAGGCGATGCTGGCGGCCGGCGGGCATTACTGGAACAGCGGCATGTTCATGTTCCGGGCCGATCGGATCCTGGCGGAGCTGGCCCAGCATGCCGGCGAGATCCTGAGCGCGACTGAGGCCGCCTTGGCCGCCGCCGAGCGCGTCGAGGGCGCCACGCTGCCGCCCTTGGAGCTGTACCGCCGGATCCCCTCCAGCCCGATCGACAAGGCGGTCATGGAGCGCGCCACCCGGCTCGCTGTGGTGCCGTGCGATCCCGGCTGGACCGATCTCGGCTCCTGGCACGCGATCTGGGAGCAGCTGCCCAAGGATGGTGCCGGCAACGCCGTGGTCGGCGACGTGCTGCTCGAGGATGTCAGCGGCTGCCTGATCCAGGCCGGCCATCGCCTGGTCGCCTGCGCCGGGGTGCGCGATCTCGCCGTGATCGAGACCGAGGACGCGCTTTTGGTGGCCGATCGCAGCATTGGCGAGCCGATCAAGGCGCTGGTCGCCCAGCTCAAGGCGGTGGCGCGCAGCGAGGCGGTCCACCCGGCCTTGCGCCAGCAAGCCTGGGGCAGCAGCCGGACGCTGTGCGAGGGCGAGGACTTCACCGTGCGCGAGCTGATGCTGCTGCCGGGCGCCGAGCTGGCCGCCAGCAGCGCCCTGCCCGCCCACTGGACCATCCTGGCCGGCACCGGGCAGCTGGAGCAGGCCGGCGCCGATCAGCCGCTCGTCGCCAGCCAGTGCCTGAGCCTGCCGGCCGGCCACTACCGGCTGCGCAATTCCGGCAGCCAGCCCTTGCGCGTGGTCGAGGTCAGCCTGGGCTTGGCGCCGGCAGCGGCGGACTGAGCCGGCTCAGCCGAGCCAGGCCAGGAACGGCTGGCCGGCCAGGGCCGCGCTGAACGTATAGAGAACCCCGGCGGCATAGAGCCCGCTGAAGAGCCAGACCGCCAGGCGGCCGGCCGACGGCGCCAGCAGCCGGCTGGCGGTCAGGCCGAACAGCGGCAAGGCATGCATGGCATGGGTCGCAAAAAAATGCGCGACCCGCAGATCGCCGCCAGCCCGCGCCCAGCCCATCAGCGCGAGGCCAGCCTGATCCGAGCGCTGCCCGCCGACCCAGTGGCCGGTCCCGCTCGCCATGTAGCCCGCGACCAGCACGGTCAGCACGAAGGTCAGCCCGAGACCGCTGACCAGGGCCAGGCGGAGCACCGGATCGAGCGGCGCCGGATGGCGCGCGATCAGCACCGCATAGGCCAGCGACAGCGAGGTCAGGACCACGGCGAACAGGCCCATCAGGCCGTAGAGCGTCGCCAGGGCCGGCGTCGCGCGATTGAAGTGCGAGCCGACGCCGTAGGCCGCGGCACCCACGATCCAGGTCAGCTCGGCCGCAATGCAGAACACCACGACGGCTGTATAGCGCCGAAACCAGGGCCGCTGCGGCATGCCGGGTGGCAGCCAGCTGGCGAACCAGGCGAGCGTGCCGAGATAGACCGCCAGCGCGATCTCGAACTTCAGGGGCTTCACCCAGACATTGATGCCGTGCAAGGTCCGCGGATCGAGGGCCAGGGCGACCAGGGTCGGCGGGATCATGGCCAGGAGGCAGAGGGTCGCCCCCGCCAGCAGGGGCTCCTGCCCCATGACCCGAAGCAGACAGGCGGGCCGCAGCGCCGGCAGCGTTGGCAGAGCAGCTAGGGCCATGATCGATCTCCTTGGCGGCAGCAGGTCAGACCACCGCCGGCCGGGTCAGCCGCTGCGCGGCGCGACGTTCAACGATGGACTGCTGTCGATTCCGATGGCGGGTGTGCGCGCCGACGGTGAGCACCGGGTGCGTTTCGTGACGCGCGCGGGTACCGCGAGCGGCGAGCTGCCGATCCGCGCGGCGCTGATGTTCGATACCCCGGCCGCGAGTGCGCAGCGATCTGCCGTCGTGGAGAATCGCCTGCGCCGCGGTGCGCCTCGCTATGCGGTGGGCCGCTACACGTTCTCGCCGCGATTCGATGTGCTCGGCATCGAGTTGAAGGGTCCTGATCGGCTCGAACTCGATCGCATCGTGTCCGAATGGCGCGGCTCGCGCGACGTGACGATCAGCGCCGT
>CADEGR010000013.1 GCA_902826935.1 uncultured Alphaproteobacteria bacterium
GAATCGCCCTCCTTAAGGGCATGCTGCATGCCGACCGCGACCGCTTCCTGGCCGATATAGAGATGGCAGAAGCCGCCGATCAGACCCATGCCGTAGAGCTGGCCCGCCTTCTCCTCGAAGCGCCGGATCAGCAGCATGTCGCGATAGTAGCCGAGCAGCTCCTCGGTCGCCGGCAGATCCATGCCGTCGGCCTCGGCCTTGGTCCGCTTCGATCCACGGCGCGCCGTCGCCATTCCGTTCAGCCTCCCAGCCCAGCGATCGTTCGACCTGCAGCCAGCCCAGCCAGCCGCAGCGGGTTAAACATCATCCAGCACGGCATGTTAAGACCGTGGCGCGCATGGCAGGCATGCACGGCGTGCGAGCAACGCCAGCCATCAGGCTACTGCGCGGCCTGGTTGCGATCGAGCAAAATGATCACGTCCTGGGGCGCCACCAGGCTCAAGCTGCGCCGCGCCTCCTCGTCGAGCAGGTCGGGATCGAGGCTGGTCGACCGAAGCCGGCCGACCTTGCGCTCGAGCAACGTGCGCTCGGCCTCGAGCCCCGCCAGCTGGCGCTCGGCCAGATCGACCTCGACGCTCAGATTCTGCCAGGCCAGCAAGCCGCGGCTGCCATTGACGGCGTGATAGCCGAAATAGGCCGCAAGGCCGATCCCGATGACCAGCAGCCAATGCTGCCAGCGCAGCCGCATCCTCAGCTCGAATGGCATCCGCACTGGCTCGCCTCACCGCTTGAGCGCGCTGCGTCCCGCGTAGCGCGCGGCCGATCCCAGACCCTCTTCGATCCTAAGTAGCTGATTATATTTTGCAAGTCGATCGGAACGCGAGAGCGAGCCGGTCTTGATCTGGCCGCAATTGGTCGCGACCGCGAGATCGGCGATGGTGCTGTCCTCGGTCTCGCCGGAGCGGTGGGACATGACACAGGCGTAGCCGGCACGGTGCGCCAGCTCGACCGCATCCAGCGTCTCGCTCAGCGTGCCGATCTGGTTGACCTTGACCAGCAGCGCGTTGGCCAGGCCCTGCTCGATGCCCTGGACCAGGATCTTGGGATTGGTCACGAACAGATCGTCGCCGACCAGCTGGATCCGCTCGCCGAGCGCGCTGGTCAGCGCCCCCCAGCCTTGCCAGTCGTCCTCGCCCATGCCGTCCTCGATCGAGAGGATCGGGTAGCGGTTGCACAGATCCTCGTAGAACCTGACCATGCCGTCCTGATCCAGGGTCTTGCCCTCGCCCTTCAGCTCGTAGCGGCCATCCTTGCCGAACTCGCTGGCGGCGGCATCGAGGGCGAACACGATCTCCTCGCCCAGCTGATAGCCGGCTGCCTCGACCGCCTTGGCAAGGAAGCTCAAGGCGGCATCCGCGCTGGCGAGGTTGGGGGCAAAGCCGCCCTCGTCGCCGACATTGGTGTTGTGGCCGGCATCCTTCAGCGCCTTCTTCAGCGCGTGGAAGATTTCGGCGCCGGTGCGCAGCGCCTCCGAGAAGGTCGGCGCGCCCACCGGCATGATCATGAATTCCTGCAGGTCGATCGGATTGTCGGCGTGCATGCCGCCATTGATCACGTTCATCATCGGCACCGGCAGGATGCGCGCCGAGACGCCGCCGACATAGCGATAGAGCGGCAGCTCCAGCTGGTCGGCCGCGGCCTTCGCGACCGCGAGGCTGACGCCCAGGATCGCGTTGGCGCCAAGCCGGCTCTTGGTCTCGGTGCCGTCCAGCTCGATCAGGAGCTGATCGACCAGCGGCTGCTCGATCGCGTCCTGGCCCAGAAGGGCTTCGCAGATCTCGCCATTGACGGCATCGACCGCCATGGTCACGCCCTTGCCGAGATAGACGTCCTGGTCGCCGTCGCGCAGCTCGATCGCCTCACGCGAGCCGGTCGAGGCGCCGGACGGCACGGCGGCCCGGCCGTGGCCGCCGCCCTCCAGGACCACCTCGACCTCGACGGTGGGATTGCCGCGGCTGTCCAGGATCTGGCGGCCGCTGATGTCGACGATTTCGGTCTCCAGCATGCGTTGCCTCGCTAGCATGGCAGGTTGATCGGATGTTGCTTGGCGAGCCGGTCGAAGGCCTGGAGGACCGGCAGCAGGGTCGGCAGATCGGCGAGCGGCACCATGTTGGGGCCGTCGCTAGGCGCGCGATCGGGATCGGCGTGGGTCTCGAGGAACAAGGCGGCGACGCCGACCGCGAGGGCGGCACGCGCCAGGACCGGCACGAACTCGCGCTGGCCGCCGCTGGCTCCGCCCAGGCCGCCCGGCTGCTGGACCGAGTGGGTGGCATCGAACACCACCGGCCAGCCGGTCCGGGCCATGATCGGCAGGCCGCGCAGGTCGCTCACCAGGGTGTTGTAGCCGAAGGACGTGCCGCGCTCCCCGATCAAGATGCGCTCGGCGCCGAACTGCTCGAGCTTGGCGACCACGTTGGCCATGTCCCAAGGTGCCAGGAACTGGCCCTTCTTGACATGGATCGCGGCCCCGGTCGCGGCGGCGGCGGCGAGCAGGTCGGTCTGGCGGCACAGGAAGGCCGGGATCTGGAGCAGGTCGACCGCCGCGGCGACCGGCGCGCATTGCTGGCTCTCATGGACGTCGGTGATCACCGGGCAGCCGAAGCGCTGGCGGACCTCGGCCAGGATATCCACGCCCTTGGCGAGGCCGACGCCGCGCGGGCTGCCGGCGCTGGTCCGGTTGGCCTTGTCGAACGAGCTCTTGTAGATCAGGCCGAGCCCGAGCGGCCGGCAGAGCTCGACCAGGGCGGCCGCGGTCTCGAGCGCGTGCTCCCGGCTCTCGATCTGGCAAGGCCCGGCGATCAGCGCCAGCGGCCGGTCATTGCCGAGCTGGAGCGCGCCGATCGCGACCTGGCGCGAGGTCTGCTGGCCGGGCATGGCGGGCAGGCGCCGCTAGACGAGGCGGGATTGCCGCACCGCCGCCTGCACGAACGAGGCGAACAGCGGATGCGGCGCGAAAGGCTTCGACTTCAGCTCGGGGTGGAACTGGACGCCCACGAACCAGGGGTGATCCGGCAGCTCGACGATCTCGGGCAGACGGCGGTCCGGCGACATGCCGGAGAACACCAGCCCGGCCGCCGACAGGCGGTTCATGTAGTTGGGGTTGACCTCGTAGCGATGGCGATGGCGCTCGTCGATCCGGTCCTCGCCGAAGATCCTGTGCGCCAGCGTGCCGACGGTCAGATCGCAGGGATAGGCGCCCAGGCGCATGGTGCCGCCGAGATCGCCATTGGCCTTGCGGGTCTCCTTCTGCCCGGCCCGGTCCCATTCGGTCAGGAGGCCGACCACCGGCTCCTCGCTCGGGCCGAATTCGGTCGAGGCCGCCTTCTCGATGCCAGCCAGATTGCGGGCCACGTCGATCACCGCCATCTGCATGCCGAAGCAGATGCCGAAATACGGGATCCGGCGCTCGCGCGCGAAGGTCACCGCAGCCACCTTGCCCTCGGCGCCGCGCTCGCCGAAGCCGCCCGGCACCAAGATGCCGTCGACCCCTTGCAGATGCAGCGCCGCCTCGTCGGCCTCGAAGATCTCGGCATCCAGCCAGCGGGTGTTGACCCGGACCTGGTTGGCGATGCCGCCATGGGTCAGCGCCTCGTCGAGCGACTTATAGGCGTCCTGCAGGCCGGTATACTTGCCGACCACCGCGATCGTGACCTCGCCCTCCGGCCGCTTCAGCCGGTCGACGATCTCGTGCCAGCGGGACAGGTCCGGCTCGGCCTCGTGCGGCAGGCCGAAATGGCGGAGCAGCTCGGTGTCGAGGCCCTCGGCGTGGTAGCAGATCGGGACCTCGTAGATGGTCTTGACGTCGAGGCCGGGGATCACCGCGCTGGGGCGGACGTTGCACTGCAGCGCGATCTTGCGGCGCGCCTCGGGCGGGATCGGATGCTCGGTCCGGCAGATCAGGACGTCGGGCTGGATGCCGATGCCGCGCAGCTCGCGGACCGAATGCTGGGTCGGCTTGGTCTTCAGCTCGCCGGCCGAGGCCAGATAGGGCACCAGGGTCAGGTGCATATAGGCGACCCGGTCGCGGCCGAGCTCGAAGCCCAGCTGGCGGATCGCCTCCAGGAACGGCAGGCCCTCGATGTCGCCGACCGTGCCGCCGATCTCGACCAGGCAGAAATCGGCGTCGTCCACGTCCTTGAGGACGCATTGCTTGATCATGTCGGTGACGTGCGGCACGACCTGGACGGTGCCGCCCAGATAGTCGCCATGGCGCTCCTTGGCGAGCACCCAGGAATAGATCTTGCCGGCGGTCACGCTGTCGCTGCCGCGCGCCGGGACGCCGGTGAAGCGCTCGTAATGGCCGAGGTCGAGGTCGGTCTCGGCACCGTCGTCGGTGACGTAGACCTCGCCATGCTGATACGGGCTCATCGTGCCCGGATCGACGTTCAGATAGGGGTCGAGCTTGCGCATGCGGACCGAATAGCCGCGCGCCTGGAGGAGGGCTGCGACCGCGGCGGAGGTCAGCCCTTTGCCCAAGGACGACACGACGCCGCCGGTGATAAAGACGAAGCGCGTCATGGGAGCCAGAGTATCGACGAACGGTGAGCAAAAGGCAATCGCGGCGACCGGCTGGGCGCCGGCTGGACCAGGCGACGAGGCTGCGGCACGGGCGCCTCAGTCCGCCGTGGGCGCGCTGGGCTTGGCGGGCTCAGCCGGCACCGCCGGCGCCGGGCTGGCGGCCGGCGGCGCTTCGGGCGTGGCGGCGGGCGCGGTCGCCGGGCTGCCAGCGGCCGGCACATCGAGGATCGAGCGGGTCGCCGGCTGATGGGTCGCCAGGATCGCCAGGCCCAGGCTGGTGCAGATGAAGCCGCCGGCGAGCAGGCCCGTGGTCCGGGTCAGCAGATTGGCCGAGGCCCGTCCGCTCATCATGCCGCCGGTGCCGCCGCCGCCCATGCCGAGCGCGCCGCCCTCGCTGCGCTGCAGGAGGATCACGGCCACCAGCGCGACCGCGATGATCAGATGGACAATCAAGAGAACCGTCATCATGGAAGGGCTATCGCCTCCAGCCTGTCAGTGCGTCGTCAGTATCGGCCGCGCGCTCGCTCATCGGGCCGCCCGGCTGCCGGCCTGCCGGATCGCCAGGAACTCGTCGGCCTGCAGGCAGGCGCCGCCGACCAGCACGCCGTCGACCTCCGGGATCGCCAGGATCTCGCCGGCATTGGCGGCCTTGACCGAGCCGCCATAGAGCAGCCCGAGCGAGGCGCCATCCGGCACCAGCTGGCCCAGCCGCTTGCGGAGATGGGCATGGGTGCGCTCGATATCGGCCGCGGTCGGCGTGCGGCCGGTGCCGATCGCCCAGACCGGCTCGTAGGCGACGATCAGCCACTCCGCGCTGGCCCCCTCGGGCAGGCTGCCCTCGAGCTGCCGGTCCAGGACCGCGAGCGTCTGGCCGGCCTGCCACTCCGCCTCGGTCTCGCCGATGCAGAGCACCACCGCCAGCCCGGCGGCGTGCGCGGCCTTGGCCTTGGCCTGGACCAGGGCATCGGTCTCGCCATGGCCCTGCCGGCGCTCGGAATGGCCGACGATCACCAGCCGACAGCCGGCATCCTGCAGCATCGGCGCGCTGAGGTCGCCGGTGAAGGCACCCTTGGCTTGCGGCGCGCAGTCCTGGCCGCCCAGCAGCACCTGGCTGCCGGCCAGGCGCTGGGCGATCGCGGCCAGCAGCGTGGCGGGCGGGAAGATCGCGAGCGTGCCGGCGCCGCTGCCCTGGCTAGCGCCGTTGACCAGAGCGTCGGCCAACGCCAGGCCATCGGCGCGCAGGCCGTTCATTTTCCAATTGCCGGCGATGATCGGACGTGCCCAAGGCATGGCGGCTACCAGGTCTGCTCGCGAGATCAGGGGTTGCCCGGGGATC
This sequence comes from uncultured Alphaproteobacteria bacterium, assembly GCA_902826935.1. Taxonomy (GTDB): domain Bacteria; phylum Pseudomonadota; class Alphaproteobacteria; order Geminicoccales; family Geminicoccaceae; genus CADEGR01. Next base: position 5,855 of record CADEGR010000013.1, read on the forward strand.
TAGCACACGACCCCGCCGCTGGCCAGCGCCGCGGCAGCCAACTTGCCGGTTGCCCATCCCCGCGGCGCTGCCTAGATTGCCGCCCAAGCCGTGGCGCACGAGCGCGCCTTGACCTTCGCAATGTTGCTGATCGCCCATGCTCAACGTTCTCCGCCAACAGGCTAGCTCCTGGGTCGTCAAGGCCCTCCTCCTTTTGCTGGTCGTGAGCTTCGCGATCTGGGGGATCGGCGACGTGTTCTTCGGCGGCGGCCAGAGCAGCACCGTCGCCAAGGTCGGCGGCGCCGAGATCAAGACCCAGGAGCTCGACGAGGCCTTCAAGCGCGCGCTCGACACCGTGCAGCAGCAGATCGGCACGACCCTCGATCGCGAGCAGGCGATCGGCCTTGGCCTGATGCAGCGCTCGCTGCAGGAGCTGGTGGCGCAGCGGCTGATCGATCAGGAAGCGCATACGCTGGGCCTGGCCGTGGCCGACGACACGCTCCGCCAGATGGTGGTCGACAACGAGCTGTTCCAGACCAACGGCACGTTCGATCGGACCAGGATGGAGCAGCTGCTGCGCGCCAATGGCCTGACCGAGCAAAGCTATGTCGCCGGCCTGCGCCAGGACTTTCTGCGCACCAGCCTGACCAGCAGCGTGACCCAGCCGGTCAAGACGCCGAGCTTCCTGGTGGATCGTCTCTATCGCTACCAGAACGAGCAGCGGACCGGCCGCTACGCGACGGTCCGGACCGCTGCGATCACCAATGTGCCGGCACCGACCGAGGCCGATCTGACGACGCTCTACGAGGGCAATCTGAAGCGCTTCGCGGTGCCGGAGTTCCGCACGGTCAGCTTCGTGGCGCTGACGCCAGAGGCGCTGATTCCGGAGTTCATGCCGGACGAGGCGGCGATCCGCCGAGCCTATGACGAACGCCAGGCGCAGTTCCGCACGCCCGAGCGGCGGACCATCGAGCAGCTGCTGGCCAAGGACCAGGCGACCATCGAGCAGGCGGCCAAGCTGGTGAACGAGGGCAAGAGCTTCGCCGATGCCGCCAAGGCGATGACGGCGGCGGGCGTGACCGCCGACACGCTGGGCTCGGTCACCAAGCAGGACCTGCCGCTGGGCCTGGGCGATGCCGCCTTCGCGCCGGCGGTCAACGCGCTGAGCGCGCCGGTCGAGAGCCCGTTCGGCTGGCATCTGTTCCGCGCCACGGCGAACGAGCCCGAGGTGGTGACGCCGTTCGAGACCGCCAAGGTCGAGCTCGGCCGCGAGCTGGCGCTCGAGCAGGCCCATGACAAGCTGCCCGATTTCGCCAACCGCCTGGACGATGAGCTGGCGGCTGGCAGCAGCGTCAAGGACGCCGCGAACGCGGTCGGCCTCGCGGTCAAGACGCTGCCGGCGGTCAACCGCCAGGGCCAGGACGCCGCCGGCCAGCAGCCGGCCGAGCTGCCGGCTTGGCCGGAGTTCCTGACGACCGCCTTTGGCGCTTCGGTCAATCAGCCGAGCCTCCTGGAGGAAACCCAGGACGGCAACTACTTCGTGCTGCAGGTCGACCAGATCACGCCCGAGCGGCAAAAGAGCCTGGACGAGGTCAAGGCCGAGGTGACCGAGCTGTGGCAGGCCGAGCAGCGGGACCGGCTGGCCAAGGAGCAGGCCACCGCCCTGCGCGCCGAGATCGCCAAGGGACGCTCGCTGGGCGTGGTCGCGCGCGACCGGCGGCTCGTGGTCGATGCCGTGCAGCCGGTCAAGCGGGGCGGCGCGCCCGCCGATCAGAACGTGCCGCCGGCGCTGGTCCAGGCGCTGTTCGCGACCGCGCCCGGCCAGCTCGCCGAGCAGCCGGTGCCGGTGCAAGACGGCTATGCCGTGGTCCAGACCGACCAGGTGATCCCAGCCGATCCGGCGACCGACCAGGCTGGCGTCACGGCGCTGCAGCAGCAGCTGGATGACGGTCAGCGCCAGGACCTGCTGAGCCAGTATCAGCTGGCGCTGCAGCAGGCCCATCCGGTCGAGATCGACAATGCCGCGCTCAACCGGCTGATCAGCAACGAGCTGGATCTGCCCGCCGGGCCGCCCACCTTGCCGTCGGACTACTGATGCAGCCCAGCCCCGAGTTCGCGCGCTTCGCCGAGGCTTATGCCGCCGGGCGAGCGCAGGTGGTCTGGACCTCCTTGGTCGCGGATCTCGAGACCCCGGTCTCCGCGATGCTGAAGCTGGCCGAAGGCCGGCCCTACAGCTTCCTCCTGGAATCGGTCGAAGGCGGGGCGGTGCGCGGCCGCTACTCGGCGATCGGCATGAAGCCCGATCTGATCTGGCGCTGCTTTGGCGACCGGGTCGAGATCAATCGCCAGGCGCGCCATGATCTGCGCAGCTTCGAGGCCGGCGCCGACGGCGCGCTCGCCTCGCTGCGCGCCTTGATCGCCGAATGCCGGATCGACCTGCCGGCGGCGCTGCCGCCGATGGCGGCCGGGCTGTTCGGCTATCTCGGCTACGACATGGTCCGGCTGATGGAGCGCCTGCCGGATGCCAATCCGGATGAGCTCGGCATCCCGGACGCGGTGCTGGTCCGGCCGACCGTGATGGCGATCTTCGACAATATCGAGGATCGGGTGGTGCTGGTGACGCCGGTCTGGCCGTCGGCCGAGCTGGGGGCCCGGGCCGCCTACGACCTCGCCCGCGAGCGGCTGGCGGATGTGGTCGCCGACTTCGATCGTGGCCTGCCGCACCGGCCCGAGCCGCCGCGCCGCACGCCGCTGCCGGCACCGGTCTCGAACGTGACCCGCGCCCAGTACCACGCCATGGTCGAGCAGGCGAAGGCCTACATCCGGGCGGGCGACATCTTCCAGATGGTGCCCTCCCAGCGCTTCAGCCTGCCCTTCGATCTGCCGCCCTTGGCGCTGTATCGGGCGCTGCGCCGGCTCAACCCCTCGCCGTTCCTGTTCTATCTGGATTTCGACGGCTTCGCCCTGGTCGGCTCGAGCCCCGAGATCCTGGTCCGGCTGCGCGATGGCACGGTGGTGGTCCGGCCGATCGCCGGCACCCGGCCGCGCGGCGCCGACCGGGCCGAGGACCAGGCCTATGCCGAGGCGCTGCTGGGCGACGCCAAGGAGCTGGCCGAGCATCTGATGCTGCTGGATCTGGGCCGCAACGATGTCGGCCGCGTCGCCCAGATCGGCAGCGTCAAGGTGACCGAGAAGATGATCGTGGAGTACTACAGCCACGTCATGCACATCGTGTCCAACGTCGAGGGCCGGATCCGGCCGGATGCGGATGCGCTCGATGCGCTGATCGGCGGCTTCCCGGCCGGCACGGTCAGCGGCGCGCCCAAGATCCGGGCGATGGAGATCATCGACGAGCTGGAGCTGGTGCGCCGCGGCTTCTACGCCGGCGCGGTCGGCTATTTCAGCGCCGATGGCAACATGGACACGTGCATCGCCTTGCGCACCGCGTTGCTCAAGGACGGCACGATGTATGTCCAGGCCGGCGGCGGCGTGGTCGCCGACAGCGATCCGGATGCCGAATACGAGGAAAGCCGCAACAAGGCGAAGGCGCTCTTGCGAGCCGCCGAGGAAGCGGTCCGCTTCGCCCAAGGCAGCCGCTAGCCGGCCGGCGTGGCGCGGTCGCTAGTTGACGCGGGCGGTCTGGGTGCTGCGCTGGGCCTGGAGGTAGCGGCCGCAGACATTGGCGACCAGGCCGTCCTCGCAGGCCTGGCGCGCCGCGATGGCGCTGATCGGCACCAGCTGGAAGCCCTTCGCCGACAGGCCGCCCAGCCAGCCGCGCAAGGCTTCGATCGTGGCATCGTGGGGATGGCCGATCGCGACCGCGCTGCCGCGCGCCCTAGCGACCCGCTCGACCTGGGCCAGCTGGACCTGGATCGCGCCGAGCTCGACCTGGTTGTCGAGGAACACGTCGCGGCCGGCATAGGCGACATGCTGGCGCCGCGCCTCGGCGACGCCGACCGAGTTGGGGCTGGTGCGCGAGTCCAGGAACATCAGGCCGCGCCGCTGCAGCACGGCCATGACCAGGGCCATGCGGTGGGCATCGGTGGTCAGCTTCGAGCCCATGTGGTTGTTGATGCCGACATAGCCGCCGAAGCGGTCGAGGCTGGTTTCCAGCCGGCTCGTGAACTCCTGGTCGTCGAGCGAGGTCAGGAGCGCTTGCGGGCCCGGCCATTCCGCGCCGATCGGCTCCATCGGCATGTGCACCAGGAGCTCGTGGCCGGCCTGGTGCGCCGCCGCGGTTTGGCGCGCCAGGTCCTCGGCATAGGGCAGGAAGGCGAGCGTCAGCGGGCCGGGCAGCCGGTTGAGGGCGGCGGTGTTGCCGCGGTTCATGCCGAGGTCGTCGAGCACCAGGGCGATCGCCGGCCGGTCATCCAGGGCGACCTGGCTGACCGCGTTGCGCAGCCAGGTCGGCAGCACCGCCAGCTCCTGGCGCGGCCGGGCCAGCCGGGGCTCGGAGGGCGGGCTGAGGGCGGCCAGGTCGGCATCGGGCGCCGGCGGGCGGCTCCGCGCGGCGCGCAGGGCCTCGGCATAGTCGTCGGCCTCGGTCGGCCGCTCGACGAAGTGCTGCGGCGAGGGCATGGGCGCGGCCGGGGTGCCGGGGCGCAGATCAAGCGGCGGTGCCGCGCGCGTGGCGAGGGCAGCCATGCTCCTGGTCTCGGCCGTGGGCGAGCCGCGCTGGCCGGCGCGCGTCAAAGCGGTGATCGCCGGGCTGCGCCAAGGCAGGGCCGCGATCAGCTGATCGGCCGGATCGCGGGAATCGACGTTGGCCTGGCGCAGGCTCGCGAGCCAGACCCGGCGATGGTCGTCCGCGGCCTGGTGGGCGGGCCAGGCCAGCCACACCACGACCGCCACGGCCAGCGCCGCCAATGCCGCCTCGGTTGCGCCGAACTGGCGCGGCAGCCAGCGCTGGGCGAGCGTGCTCCAGCGGCTGCGACGGCGGCGCCTGGCGGACCGATACGGCGTCATGCTCCGGAGAAGCTCCAGTCAAGGCGATCGATGGGCCGGATGACATCAGCAAGGCGGCCCGCCGAGCCAACGGCCGTCACCATATCACGACCGTGGGTCGGCGAATCAAGCGCTGGGCTGATAGCCCGGTATGCAGCGCCATAGAACCCGCGGCGGAGTTGATCTGGCAAGGGTCAGGGTTAACCATGACACCCATTCGCCACGCGCTGTGGCCAGCACGGCACAGGCGTCGGCCGGCGGGCGGGCGCCGGCGGCCGGCAGCAAGCCGCAATCTGCTTGACGGCGGCAGGCCGGCCCGGTTTCCTGCAGCACTGGCGCCGCGCGGCGGGTCGCCCTGCAGACGGTCGGACGGGGGGCCGCATGTTGCTCTTGCTCGATAACTACGACAGCTTCACCTACAATCTGTACCACTATCTGGGCGAGCTGGGCGCGACGGTCCGGGTGGTCCGCAACGACGCTTTGAGCGTCGCCGAGGCGATCGCGCTGCGCCCCTCGGCGATCGTGATCTCGCCGGGCCCCTGCGATCCCGACCGCGCCGGCATCTCGCTGGCGCTGATCCAGGCGGCCGGCAGCCTCTGCCCGATCCTCGGCGTGTGCCTCGGCCACCAGGCGATCGCCCAGGCGTTCGGCGGCCGGATCGTGCGGGCACCGCAGGTCATGCACGGCAAGCTCAGCCCGATCGAGCATCAAGGGCGCGGCGTGTTCAAGGATCTGCCAGCACCCTTGACCGCGACCCGCTACCATTCCCTGATCGCCGAGGCCGAGAGCCTGCCCAACTGCCTGGAGGTCACCGCCCAGACCGCCGATGGCGTGATCATGGGCCTCAGCCATCGCGCGCTGCCGATCCACGGCGTGCAGTTCCACCCCGAGAGCATCGAGACCCAGGCCGGCCATCAGCTGCTCGCCAACTTCCTGGCCCTGGTGCCGGCGGAGGGCCAGGCATGAGCCAGGCCGCGGGCGACCTCAAGCCGCTGCTCGCTTTGGCCGCCCAGGGCCGTCCGCTCGATCTGGAGCAGGCGCGCCTGGCCTTCGAGATCATGATGTCGGGCGACGCCACCCCGGCCCAGATCGGCGGCCTGCTGATGGCGCTTCGGGTGCGTGGCGAGAGCCTGGACGAGATCACCGGCGGCGCGCTCGCCATGCGTGCCAAGATGACCAAGATCGCCGCACCCGCCGAGGCGATCGACACCTGCGGCACGGGCGGCGATGCGGCCGGCACCTACAATGTCTCGACCGCCGCGGCCCTGGTGGTCGCGGCCTGCGGCGTGCCGGTCGCCAAGCACGGCAACCGCGCCTTGTCCTCGCGCGCCGGCTCGGCCGACGTGCTGACGGCGCTCGGCGTCAACATCGAGGCGCCGATGCCGGTGATCGAGCAGGCGATCGGCACCATCGGCATCGGCTTCATGATGGCGCCCCGCCACCATGGCGCGATGCGGCACGTGGCCGGCCCCAGGGTCGAGCTCGGCACCCGGACCATCTTCAATTTGCTCGGCCCCCTGTCCAATCCGGCCGGCGCCGGCCGCCAGCTGATCGGCGTGTTCGCGGCCGGCTGGGTCGAGCCCCTGGCGCGGGTGCTGGGCCGGCTCGGCTCGCGCCGGGCCTGGGTGGTGCATGGCTCCGACGGCCTGGACGAGATCACCACGACCGGCCCGACCCAGGTCTGCGAGCTGATCGAGGGCGAGGTGCGCGGCTTCGAGATCACGCCCGAGCAGGCCGGCCTCGCCCGCGCCCGGCCGGCGGATCTGAAGGGCGGCGATGCCGAGCACAATGCGGCCGCGTTGCGCGCGGTGCTGGCGGGCCAGCCCGGCGCCTATCGCGACATCACGCTGTTGAACGCCGCGGCCGCCCTGGTGGTGGCGGAACGTGCCGCCGACCTGCGCCAGGGCGTGGCGCTGGCGGCCGCCGCCGTGGACAGCGGCGCCGCCGCCCAGGTCCTGGCGCGGCTGGTGAGCCTGACCCAGGCCGAGGCCAGCCATGGCTGACATTCTGGCCGAGATCTGCGCCGCCCGCCGTGCCGCGGTGGCCCAGGCGCGCGCCCAGCTGCCCTGGGCCAGGCTCGAGGCGAAGCTGCCGGCGGCGCCAGCCCGCGGCTTTCGCCACGCCCTCGCGGCGAAGCTGGCGGCCGGGCGTTTCGCGCTGATCGCCGAGATCAAGAAGGCGTCGCCATCGCGCGGCCTGATCCGCGCCGATTTCCTGCCGGCGGCGCTGGCTGCCGCCTATCAGGACGGCGGCGCTGCCTGCCTCTCGGTCCTGACCGAGCCGCGCTGGTTCCAGGGCACCGATGCCCATCTGACCGAGGCCCGCGCCGCGACCACCCTGCCCTGCCTGCGCAAGGACTTCATCCTGGATCCGTACCAGGTGCTCGAGGCCCGGGTGATCGGCGCCGACTGCATTCTCCTGATCATGGCGGCGCTCGAGGATGGCGAGGCGCGCAGCCTGGGGCAGCTCGCGGCCGAGCTGGGCATGGATGTCCTGGTCGAGGTCCATGACCAGGCGGAGCTGGCGCGGGCACTGCGCCTCGGCTGCCAGCTGATCGGGATCAACAATCGCAACCTCAAGACCTTGAAGGTCGACCTCGCGACCACCGAGGCCCTGGCGCCGCAGGTGCCCGCCGACTGCCTGGTGGTGGCCGAGAGCGGCCTGTTCAGCCATGCCGATCTGACCCGGATGGCGACAGCCGGCGCCCGCTGCTTCCTGGTCGGCGAGGCCCTGATGCGCCAGCCGGACCTGCGCCAGGCGACCAGGTGCCTGCTGGGCGAGCCAGCCGCGGCATGAGCGGCCTCACCCATTTCGACGACGCCGGCAACGCGGTCATGGTCGATGTCACGGCCAAGGCCGAGACCGAGCGGACCGCGACCGCGAGCGGCCGGGTCCTGATGCAGCCCGCGACCCTGGCGCTGGTCGAAGCTGGCCGGGTGGCCAAGGGCGATGTCCTGACGGTCGCCCAGCTGGCCGGCATCATGGGCGCCAAGCGCACGCCCGAGCTGATCCCGCTCTGCCATCCGCTGGCCCTGTCCTCGGTCAAGGTCGAGCTCGCCGCTTGCGCCGAGCCGCCCTCGATCGAGATCAGCGCCACCTGCAAGCTGGCCGGCCGGACCGGCGTCGAGATGGAGGCGCTGTGCGCGGTCAGCGTCGCGGCGCTCACCGTCTACGACATGCTGAAGGCGGTCGATCGCGGCATGCGGATCACCGACATCCGGCTGCGCCACAAGGCCGGCGGCAAGTCCGGCAGCTACACGGCCGAGTGATGCTCCCGGTCGACGACGCGCTGGCCCAGATCCTGGCGGCGATGGCGCCGCTGCCGACCGAATGGCTGCCGCTGGATCGGGCGCATGGCCGGATCCTGGCGCAGGATCTGACCGCGCCGCGCGACCAGCCGCCCCAGGCGATCTCGGCGATGGACGGCTATGCCGTGCGGGCGGCCGATCTCGCCGCGGGCGAAGCGCGCTTGCGCCTGATCGGCACGGCTCCCGCCGGCGGCCGCTTCGCCGGCACGGTGGGGCCCGGCGAGACGGTCCGAATCTTCACCGGCGGCCCGCTGCCGGACGGTGCCGACGCGGTGGCGCTGCAGGAGAACGCGAGCCCGGAGGCCGATGGCGTGCGGCTGCTTGGCCGGATCGAGCCTGGCACCTTCGTGCGCCGCCAGGGGCTCGACATCGCGGCCGGTGCCTTGGGCCTGGCTGGCGGCACCCGGCTGGGCGCGCGCGCGCTGGGCCTCGCGGCGGCGCTGGATCAGGCCTGGCTGCCGGTCCGCCGGCAGCCGCGGGTCGGCGTGCTCGCGACCGGCGACGAGCTGGTCCGGCCGGGTGGTGCGTTCGATCGGGATCAGATCGCCAGCAGCAACAGCGTCGCCCTCTCTGCCATGGTCCAGCTGTGGGGCGGCCAGCCGGTCGATCTCGGCATCCTGCCCGATCAGGTCGCGGCCACGGCGGCGCTGGTGCCGGAGCTGCGCGCGCTCGATCTGGTCGTGACCACCGGCGGCGCCTCGGTCGGCGAGCGCGATCTGGTGCGCCAGGTGCTGGGCGAGCACGGCCTGGAGCTGGCGTTCTGGCAGCTGGCGATGCGGCCGGGCAAGCCGGTCCTGTTCGGCCGGCTGAACGGCGTGCCGCTGCTCGGCCTGCCCGGCAACCCGGTGTCCGCCTGCGTCTGCGCCATCCTGTTCCTGCGGCCGGCGATGCTGGCGCTGCAGGGCGCCGATCCGAGCCCACCCTTGGTCCCAGCGGTGCTCGGCCGGGCGCTGGGCGCCAACGACCGGCGCGAGGAATATCTGCGGGCCAGCGCCAGCTGGCAGGCGGATGGCCGGCTCGAGGTGGTCCCGGCCGAGCGCCAGGACAGCGCCATGCTGGCGACCCTGGCGCGCGCCGACTGTCTGATCAAGCGGCCGGCCTTGGCGCCGGCCATGCCGGTCGGCAGCCAGGTCCAGGTGATCCCGCTGGCCGGCCTCGGATTGCACGTCTAGGGCGCTCGCCCGGCTGTTGCCAAATTGTCACAAATCCGTGGCCTGAACCGGCCGAACGTTGGAATTCTCCGTAAAATCAGGTATTTTCGCTCGGCGGGTTGGCGTTGACGTCGGATGGGAACTTATATAGAACATCCCGTGACTCTCGGCCACTAACCGCCACGAGACACGAAGGGGGGCGAGAGGTGCTGACCCAGCGCCAACACCAGCTATTGAGCTTCATCCATGGCTATCTCGACAACCATGGGGTGCCGCCCTCGTTCGAGGAGATGCGCGGGGCGCTGCGGCTGAAGTCGAAATCCGGCATCCATCGGCTGATCATGGGGCTGGAGGAGCGCGGCTACATCCGGCGCCTGGCCTACCGGGCGCGCGCGCTCGAGGTGGTCCGCCTGCCCGCCAACCTGCATCGCCAGGGCCACGAGGAGGTGTTCGAGAGCGAGGACCATGCCTCCAACGTGGTCCAGGCCAATTTCGGCAGCCGGGTCGGCAAGCCGGTCAATGGCGGCAGCGTCAACAGCTTGCCGCTCTATGGCCGGATCGCCGCCGGCACGCCGATCGCCGCCTTGCGCGACCACAGCACGCAGGTCGAGGTGCCGCCCCATCTGGTCCGCGCCGGCGATCACTACGCGCTCGAGGTGGTCGGCGATTCGATGATCGAGGCTGGCATCCATGACGGCGACGTCGTGATCATCCAGCGCTGCGACACCGCCGAGAACGGCGACATCGTGGTCGCCCTGATCGACGACGAGGAGGTCACCTTGAAGCGCCTGCGCCGCAAGGGCGCCACGGTCGCCCTGGAGGCCGCCAACCCGCAATACGAGACGCGGATCTTCGGCCCCAACCGGGTCAAGGTGCAAGGCCGCCTGGCCGGCCTGATGCGCAGCTACTAGGCCAGGCGCGGCGCTAGCCCGCCAGGCGCTCGGGGCCGTGTCCGGCCGCGACCGCGCCGACCTCGCTGATCCGATCCGTGAAGAGCGACGTGGCGCCGGCGCGCAGCAGGGCTTGCGCCGGGCCTGGCTCGTTGACCGTGTACAGCAGCAGCGGCACGCCCGCGGCCTGGACCGCCGCGATCTGGCTCTGGCGGACCCAGCGGGCGCTGGCATGCAGGGTCTGGCAGCCATAGCGGGCGAGCTCGGCCGGCCAGTTGCGCGCCAGCCGGCCGCACAAGTAGCCGCGCGGCAGCTCCGGCGCCAGCTCGGCGGCGAGCGCCAGGCACCGATGCTCGAAGCTGGAGATCAGCGGCAGCGGCAGGCCCTGCGGCCAGCGCTCGCGCAGGACGGCTAGCGCCCGGCGGGTGGTCTCGTCCGCCCGGCCTGGACAAGGCTTCAGCTCGACATTGATGCCGAGGCCGAGCTCGGCGCAGAGATCGAGCGCCTGCTCGAAGGTCGGGATCCGCTCGCCCGTGAATTGCGGCCCGAACCAGGCGCCGGCATCCAGCTCCGCCAAGGCCGCCATCGGCAGCTTCGCGACCTTGCCGCGGCCGTTGGTGGTCCGGTTCAGCCGGTCGTCATGCATCAGGATCGGGACGCCGTCCTGGCTGAGCTTGACGTCGAACTCGACCCAGCGCGCCCCCAGGCGATGGGCCGCGCGCAGCCCGGCCAGGGTGTTCTCGGGCGCCGCCGCGGCCGCGCCCCGATGGCCGATGATCGGCGGCAGCTCAGGCGACGGCATTGCTGGGCCGCCCGGCCTGGAAGTTCTCGACATGGCCGATCAGCTGATCCCACAAGGTCTGCATCGCCTCCTCGCTGGCCCAGGCGACATGGGGCGTCACGATCACGTTCGGCCGCTCGAGCACGGCCAGGAGCGGATTGTCGGCCGTGGGCGGCTCGCTGGTCAGGCAGTCGAAGCCCAAGCCCGCGATCAGGCCGCGCTCGAGCGCGGTCACCAGGTCCGCCTCGTCGACCAGCCCGCCGCGCGAGGCGTTGATCAAGAGCGGCCGCTTGGCCATCTGCTCGAACTCCGGCAGCGCCAGCATGTTGCGGGTCTGCTTCATCAGGGGCGCGTGCAGCGTGATCACGTCGCTCTCGGCCAGGACCTGCTCGAACGGCGTGTAGAGCGGCCCCAGGCCCGTGACGCCCTTATGGGCCGCGAACAGCGTGCGCATGCCGAAGGCTTGGCCGAGCTTGGCCACCGCCTGGCCGATCACGCCCTCGCCCATGATGCCCAAGGTCGAGCCGGCGAGGTCCTTGATCGGGTGGGTGAAGAAGCAGAACTGCCCCGATTGCTGCCACTTGCCGTCGATCACGTCCTGCCGGTAGCCGATCACCGAGCGGCGCAGCGCCAGGATCAAGGCGAAGGTATGCTCGGGCACGGTGTTGATGGCGTAGCCGCGGACATTGGAGACCACGATGCCCCGGGCACCGCAGGCGGCGACGTCGATCCGGTCATAGCCGGTGGCGGCGATCCCGATCATCTTCAGGTCCGGCAGCTGGGCCAGCGTCTCGGCGCTGATCGGCACCTTGTTGACCAGCGCCACCTCGGCGCCCTCGAGGCGCGGCACGATCTGGTCGGCCGCGGTCTGCTCGTGCTCGATCCAGTCATGCGCGAAGCCCGGCCGCGTGATGGTGACGGTCGGTCCGATCGTGCCCCGATCCAAGAAGACGATGCGCACGCCTTGCCTCCCTTGTTGCTGTAGCTCTCCGCCCCCATAGCGGGCCAAGCCGGCGGCGAGGTCAACAGGCTCCGTGCCGGACCGCCGCCGGCTGGCGGCGCGGCGCTTGCTCTCCAGCGGCGAATCCGGATGATGGGCGCCAGGATCCGACCCTTGATGGAGAGCTCATGGCAAGCGTGCAGATCATCGGCGGTGGTCTCGCCGGCAGCGAGGCGGCCTGGCAGCTGGCCAAGGCGGGCGTGCCGGTGGTGCTGCACGAGATGCGGCCGGTGCGCGGCACCGACGCCCACAAGACCGACCGGCTGGCCGAGCTGGTCTGCTCCAACTCGTTCCGCTCGGACGATGTCCTGAACAATGCCGTCGGCCTGCTCCATGAGGAGATGCGCCGGGCGGGCTCCCTGATCCTGGCCGCGGGCGACGCCCACAAGCTGCCGGCCGGCGGCGCGCTCGCGGTCGATCGGGAGGGCTTCGCGGCCGCGGTCCAGGCAGCGCTCGAGGCCGAGCCCTTGGTCACGATCCAACGCGGCGAGGTGGCAGCCCTGCCGGCGGCCGAGGCGGGCCCCACCATTGTCGCGACCGGGCCCCTGACCTCGCCCGATCTGGCCGCGTCGATCGCGACGCTGACTGGGGAAAGTGCGTTGGCCTTCTTCGATGCGATCGCGCCGATCGTGCATCGCGAGAGCATCGACTTCGAGATCGCCTGGTTCCAGTCGCGCTACGACAAGCCGGGACCGGGCGGCGGCAGCGCCGACTACATCAACTGCCCCATGGACGAGGCCCAGTACGGCGCCTTCATCGACGCGCTGCTGGCCGCTGAAAAGCACGACTTCAAGGCCTGGGAAAGCTCGACGCCCTATTTCGAGGGCTGCCTGCCGATCGAGGTGATGGCCGAGCGCGGCCGCGAGACCCTGCGCCATGGCCCGATGAAGCCGGTCGGGCTGACCAATCCGCGCAGCGATCAGCGGCCCCATGCGGTGGTCCAGCTGCGCCAGGACAACGCGCTCGGCACGCTGTTCAATATGGTGGGCTTCCAGACCAAGCTCACCTATGGCGAGCAGAAGCGGATCTTCCGGCTGATCCCGGGCCTGGAGCAGGCCGAGTTCGCACGCCTCGGCGGCCTGCACCGCAACACCTTCTTGAACAGCCCCCGCCTGCTCGATCCGACCTTGCGCCTGAAGGTTCGGCCGAATGTGCGCTTTGCCGGCCAGATCACCGGCTGCGAGGGCTATGTCGAGAGTGCCGCGATCGGGCTGCTCGCCGGCCGCTTCGCCGCCGCCGAGGCGGCCGGCCTGGCGCCTGCCCCGCCGCCAGCGACCACGGCCATGGGGGCGCTCCTGGCCCATATCACCGGCGGCGCCGAAGCGGCCACCTTCCAGCCGATGAACATCAATTTCGGCCTGTTCCCGCCGCTGTCCGGCCAGGTCAAGAAGGCCGAGCGCAAGCCCGCGATGGCGCGGCGGGCGCTGGCCGATCTGGACGGCTGGCTGGCGGCCTCGGCGAAGGCTGCCTGAGGCGAAACGCCGTTCAGTCGCCGTCGCGGCGCTTGGCCAAGGCGCGCAATTCGGCAGGGCGCAAGGCCAGCGTGACCACTGGCTGCTCACGCGCTCCGATCGCGCGATAAAAGGCACGGCCGGCGCGGTTGCGCTCGAGCGCATTCCAGAACATGTACTGGCCGCCTTGATCGAGGCAGGCAGTGGCGACCGCGGCCAGCAAGGCGCGGCCGATGCCCTGGCCGCGCGCGGCCGGCAGGACGAACAGGTCCTGCAGGTAAAGGCCCTTGGCGGCATGGTCGGTGTCGTAGCTTGGGAAATAGGCGGCATAGCCGACCAGCGCGCCGGCCTCATCTGCCAGCTGGACGGCAAAGCGCGGGGCCGGACCGAACAGGACCTCGTCCAGAAGCGCGGCCGTGAGCGGGCTGGCCCGGCCGGATTCTTCCTGGTTGAAGGCCTGGATCAGGCGCAGCAGCGCAGCCGCGTCCTCGGGCAGCGCCGGGCGGATCGTCGCGGCCATGGCCGGCGGGCTCAGTCGACGAAGCGGCCAAGGCGCACGGCGGTCAGGCCGGGCGCCAGGCGCGGCGAAGGCATGATCAGGACGCAATCGTCATAGGGCGTGGTGACCGGCTTGGCGCCGTCGAAGGCGATCAGCGTGCCGGCCTTGGGGATCACGTCCAGGCCCTTCAGCGAGCGGGCGAAGCGGAACGGCCCGGCCTGGACGGTCATGGCGTCGGTGACCTGGATCAGCTGCTGCGGCGGGCAAGATGGCGCTGGCGCCAGCCGGTCGAGCGCTGCCGGCGGCACCATGGCGAGGGCCTGGAGGAACTGCCGGCAGGTCAGGATCGCGACCTCGATGCTGGCCTTGGCCCAGTGCTGGCCGCATTCGACCAGCATCGCGGTCGGCCCGGCCGCAGGGTCGGCGAAGGCGCCGAAATCGCGCATGCGCGCACCGTTCCGATGGCCGCCGTCGGCCACGATCAGGCGCGGATAGCCCATGGCGCGCGCCAGCGCCTCGCCCTTGGGCGCCAGGCCGCACAGCAACAGCGGCTCGGCCGGCTGCTGCATCGAATGCAGATCGAGCAGGTAGTCGGCGCTTTCGATCAAGGGCCGCAGCTGGCGCGCCCGCTCCAGCTCGCGCGAGCGGGCGCGGCCGGCGAGCGTGATCGGGTCCCACAAGCGGTTGAAGTCTTGATCGAGGTAGCGGGCGGCCTTGGGATTGCCCGGATCGAAGCGGCGATAGGCGCCGACATTGACGAAGGCGAGCGACAGGCGGCCGCGGATCGGCTGAATGCCCAGCTCATGCAGCCGGATCAGGGCCCAGGCGCCCGACAGCTCGTTGCCATGGACCAGGGCGGTGATCACCGCATGCGGTCCGGGCTGGCCGCTATCGAGCATGGTTACATAGGGGATGTCGGTATTGCCGCTACGGTAGGGCGTGATGTCAGGCGCAACGATCTCGATCGGATACTCGGTCATGCAGGCTATCGGTCGCTCGCCTCAGGCAGCCGCCAGCTGGTGCACCAGCTGGCCAAGAAACGCCTCGCAAGCCAGCAGCTGCGCGGCCTCGACATATTCGTCCGGCTTGTGGGCCACCGCGATGCTGCCGGGGCCGCAGACGATGGCGGGAATGCCGCGCAACGCGAAATGCCCGGCCTCCGTACCAAACGACAGCTTGTCCGGCCGGACGGTGCCGGTCAAGCGGCAGGCGAGCGCCTCCAGTTCGCTGACGGGCTCCCCGCCGAGCGCTGGATAGCTCATCAAGGGCGCCCAGTCGATCGCAGCTTCGGGTGCGACCGCCCGCATCGCCGGCAGCAACGTGGCGCCGTAGCGCTGCAGGGCGGCCAGGAGCTGGTCCGGATCCTGGCCCGGCAGGGTCCGGAACTCGAACTCGAAGCGGCAGCGCGCCGGCACGATGTTGAGCGCGCCACCACCCTCGATCCGGCCGGTGCTGCAGGTGGTGTGGGCGGGATCGTAGCCCTCGGCGAACGGTCCTTGCCGGCTGAGCTCGCCGTTCATGCGCCGCAGCTCGGCGATCAGGAGGGCGGCGATCTCGACCGCGTTGACGCCCTGGTGGTTGAGCGCCGAGTGGCTGGCTCGGCCGGTCACGGTGCAGACATAGCCGGCCTTGCCCTTGTGGCCATTGCCGACCTGCATGCTGGTGGGCTCGCCGACCAGGCAGCCGAAAGGGGCGGTCGGCAGGCGCTCGGCCAGGCGGTCGAGCAGGCCCGGCACGCCCCGGCAGCCGACCTCCTCGTCATAGCTCAGCGCCAGGTGGATCGGCCGGCGCAGCTGCAGCTGGCGCCAATCCGGCAGGAGCGCCAGGACGCAGGCGATGAAGCCCTTCATGTCGGCGGTGCCGCGGCCGTAGAAGCGATCCTCGCGCCGGACGCAGGTGAACGGATCGCTGGTCCAGGCCTGGCCGTCGACCGGCACGACGTCGGTATGGCCGGACAGGACCAGGCCGGCTGCGTCCTTGGGGCCGAAGGAGGCGATCAGATTGGCTTTTTGCCCGGTCGGATCCGGCACCAGCTCGGCGGCAATGGCGAGCTCGGCGAGGTAAGCCCGGACGAACTCGATCAAGGCGAGGTTGGAGTTGCGGCTCGTGGTATCGAAGCCGATCAGCTCTGTCAGCAGCGCCTGGGACCGCGGATCGCTCACCTGCCCTCCTCTGGATGGTCCAGACTATAGGCGGCGCTCATGCTGCTGTCATGCGGCGCTTGGGCTCACCAGCCGCCGAGCAGGCGGTGGCTCAGCAGGCGCAAGGCGGCATTGCCGATCGGCAGCGCCAAGGTGGCCGCGTCGTGGCCGTGGCGGGCCAGGCGGCGCAGGCGCGGGCGGGCGAGGCTGGCCGGCAGCAAGGCCGGCAGCGCCCAGCGCGGCACAGCGCCGGGGGCGGCGCTGGCGGCCTGCAGGGCGGTGCTGGCGGCGGCGGCGAGACGGCGGGCGAGGTCCGGGCGATCGGGCTCGCCGCCGGCCGTGGCCAGCCAGTCAGCCGGCAGCCACAGCCGGCCGGCCGCGGCATCGGCCGGCAGGCGGGCGATCAGGTCGACGAGGCCCAAGCCCAGCCCGGCCAGGCGGCCCTTGGCCAGGAGATCGGGGGGCGCCGGTCCGAGCAGGGCCAGCGCGGCCTCGGTCAGGCCGCCGGCCAGCCTGGCTACATGGCCCTCCAGGGCGGCCAGATCGGCCGGCGCGGTCGCCTCCAGCTCGGCCTCGCGCGCGGCGATCGCCTGCTCCAGCCAGGCGGTCGGCAGGCGGCCGTCCAATGCCAAGCGGGCGAGGCCCAGCGCCACCGGCTGAGCGGGCGGGTGGCCCTCGGCGATCAGCGGCAGCGCGTCCCGCCACCATTGCAGCCGGATCAGGCCGGCCATGGGCTGGCTGACCAGGGCGCGCACCTTGCCGATCTCGTGGTCGAAGGCGTAGAGCGCGAACAGGTCCTCGCGCGCTGCTGCCGGCGCGAACAGGGCGGCCAGGTAGCGGTCGGGTTGATGCTGGCGGGCGAGCTGGCCGCATTCGGACAGGGCCGGCGGCGCCGCCCGGTCGTTCACCCCAGCACGACCAGATCGACCGGCTGGGCAACCCCGGCCACGCCAGCGCCGGGCCGCATTTGGCCGCCATTGCCCGGCCAGCCCTGGGCCTGGCCCAGCGCGTAGGCGTCGGCGGTGCAAAGCGCCCGCACGCCCTCGACCTTGGTGTGCTTCTCCAGCTTGGCGGCCAGGTTCACCGGCTCGCCGATCACGGTGTATTCGAGCCTGGCGGCATCGCCGATCGCGCCGAACATGACCCGGCCGGTGGTGACCGCAGCACCGATCCCGGGCGCTGGCAGGCCGGCCGCGCGGCGCTCGGCTTGCCAGGCAGCGCTGGTCGCCAGGATCGCCTCGGTGGCGCGCAAGGCGTCGGCCGCGAAGGTCCGGCTGGTCCGGGTGGCGCCGAAGCTCGCCAGGATGCCGTCGCCCATGAACTTGTCGATGCTGCCGCCGGCGTCGGTGACGGCGCCGACCACCCGGGTCTGATATTCCGACAGGATCGCCATGACCGCGCGCGGCGGCAGCTGCTCGCTGAGCGGCGTGAAGCCGCGCAGGTCGGTCATCAGGATCGCCGCCTCGCGCAGCTCCGCATCGCCCGGCTCGATCGCCAGGTCGGTCGACCGGATCCGGCCGGCGACCTCGGGTGCGAAGAAGCGGGACAGCTCGTCGGCCGCCAGCTGGTCGGTGGTCGCCCGGATCAGGAGCTTGCGCGCCCGCAACAGGGCGACCGCCAGGATGAAGGTCACCATCAGCAGCGAGACGACCTTGTCGAACTCGGCGCCGAGCAGGATCTGGAACGACATCGCATAGGTCTTGAAGCTGTGCGTGATCTGGGCGTCCGGATCACCAAGCACGGCATAGGCGACCATCAACAGCCAGCCGGCGGATGCGGTGAGCCCCGCCAGGACCACGAAGCGCGGCTCGAAGCGGAGCGTGCGCAAGGCGATCAGGATGAAGGCGTACATCAAGGTCGGCGCCTTCAGCGACAGCGCCGGCGGCGCCTGATACTGCAGATGAAAGCTCCAGATGGTCAGCATCAGCATCACGATGTCGACCACCACCGAGAGCGCCAGGAACCAGGGCCGCAGCCGCCGGCGCATGGCGAGCCACAAGCGGCCGCAGGTGAACAAGCAGTAGATTGCGAGCGTGACTGGCACCGGCTCGAACGGCACATTGGCCGGGAACGCCTTGGGCGTCAGGCTGTAGAGGATGGCGAAGGTCGCGAGCGCCAGCAGCTGGATCAGGCTGACCAGCACCTCGCTCTGGTCCTGATCAGCCTCGATCGCCGCCTGGACCCTGGCGGGCACCCGCGCCGGCAAGGGCGGGCCGACCACCAGCGTCGCCAGCCGCCGCCAGGCGGAGGGTGGCGGCTGACGGTCGTCGGCCAGGGCATGACCCAGCATGGCAGCAGGCTCCCGGTGATCGATCGGCGGCATCATTCCACAAGGCCGGGCGCGCGGCCGATCACATCCGCACACGATCCCTACTGCGGACACGGCGGAACCGCGCTGCCGGCCGGGGTTTGCATTCCACAGCCGATCGACTATCTAGCGAAGCATCGGACCCGGCACCACGACCTTTGCGAGGCGAGGACACCATGGCCTTCGAATTGCCCGACCTCCCATACAGCTATGAAGCGCTCGAGCCGTACATGTCGTCGCGGACCTTGCACCTCCACCACGACAAGCACCACCAGACCTATGTCACCAATCTCAACAATCTGATTGGCGACACCGATCTCAAGAGCAAGTCGCTGGAAGAGATCGTCCAGGCGACCGCCAACGATCCGGCCAAGGCCGGGATCTTCAACAATGCCGGCCAGCACTGGAACCACAATCTGTTCTGGCGGATCATGAAGAAGGGCGGCGGCGGGGCGCCCGGCGGCGAGCTGGCCAAGCGGATCGACGACGCCTTCGGCAGCTTCGAGAGCTTCAAGGAGAAGTTCAAGACCGCGGCCGTGACCCAGTTCGGCAGCGGCTGGGCCTGGCTCGCCCTGGACGGCGACACCCTCAAGGTCACCAAGACCGGCAATGCCGCCAATCCGCTGGTCGAGGGCATGGTGCCGCTGCTCGGCATCGATGTCTGGGAGCATGCCTACTACCTGGATTACGAGAACCGCCGGCCGGAATATGTGGCGGCGTTCCTCAATCACATGGTGAATTGGGCCGAGGTCGAGGCGGAGCTGCATAAAGGCCTCGCCTAACCACGACCGCGGGCTCACGCCCGCCACCAAGCAAGCAAGGCTCAGGGAGGGGCGGCCAGCGAGGGTGCCCCTCTTTGTTCGTCCGGCGCCTCATCTCGGCTTGATCCCGTCGCGCATGCGCCCGCTGCGAAGGCAGCCCCGGCGCCGGAGATCGGCCCGATGCCCCTGCCCGCGTTCCGCCTCCTGGGTCCCGCTGCCCGCTTCCTGGGTCCGGCTGCCAGCCTGCTGCTGGCGGCGTGCGCCGCCACAACCACCCTGGTCGGCAAGCGCGACCTCGACGTCCAGACCAGGATGACCGCGACCATCTTTCTGGAGCCAGTGGCGCCGGACCAGCGCAGCATCTTCCTGCAGATCCGCAACACCTCGGATCAGCCGGCCTTCGACCTCGAGCCGTCGATCGCGAGCGCGCTCAAGGCACGCGGCTATCGGATCGTGACCGATCCGGCCACGGCCCAGTACATGCTCCAGGCCAATGTCCTGCAGATCGGCCGCAGCTCCCCCACCGCCAGCGAGCAGATGTTCGCCAGCGGCTTCGGCGGCGCCTTGTTCGGTGGCGCGGTCGGCGCGGTCGGCAGCCGGGCGGCGACCAGCGAGACCGGCCCGATCATCGCGGGCGGCCTGCTCGGCGCCGCGGTCGAGGCGGTCACCGGCAGCGCCGTGCAGGACGTGACCTACACGATCGTGACCGACCTGCAGCTGTCGGAGCGAGCCAGCGACGGCATGATGGTGACCGAAAGCCTGGAGCAGGACCTGCAGCAGGGCACCGGCGGCATGCGGGTGCTGCGCGCCAGCACGGTGACCGACTGGAAGCGCTACCAGACCAGGATCGTGAGCGAGGCGAACCAGGCCAATCTCGAAATCGCCGAGGCGACGCCGGCTCTGGTGGAAGGCTTGAGCCGCTCGATCGCCGGCTTGTTCTGAGCGGCGCCCTGCGGCTCAGACCGCGATCAAGGCGGCCGCGACCCGGCGGTCATCGGCCAGCAGCAAATTGAAGGTGCGGCAGGCCGCCGGCGTGGCCATGGCCTCCAGGCCGATGCCGCGCCCACGCAAGGCGGTCCGAAGCTCGGCCGGCGCGAGCTGGAAGTCCGCCCCGGAGCCGAGCAGCAAGAGCTCGACCGGTGGGTCCGCGCTCAGCACCGGGTCCAGGCTGTCGAGCGACAAGGCGGCGAGATCGGCCACCGGCCAGGCGTGGCTGGCATCGGGCAGGATCAGCACCGAGCCCTGACGCCGCACGCCCGCGATCCGAAAGCCGCCATCGCCATAGGCCTGGATGACCTGCCGGCCCGGCCTGATGTCCTGGTATAGCTCCACCGGCTGCTCCCCTCGAGGGTTGGCCGCTGCGGCTAAGGCGTTGCCGGCGATGGCTTGCTCGGGCCTTCCTGGGGCCGCCCGCGCAGGTTCAGATGCACCAGGATCGGGGTCGCGACATAGATCGTCGAGTAGGTGCCGACCGCGATCCCCCAGAGCATGGCGATCGAGAAGTCGCGCAGGACCGGGCCCCCGAAGATCAAGAGCGCCAGGAGGGCCAGCACGGTGGTCGTGGTGGTCATCACGGTGCGTGCCAGGGTCTCGTTGATCGAGCGGTCGATCAGCTCCGGCATCGGCATCGACTTGTAGCGCCGGAGGTTCTCCCGCACCCGGTCGAAGATCACGACGGTGTCGTTCAAGGAGTAGCCGACGATCGTCAGGATCGCGGCAATCGAGGTCAGGTTGAACTCCAGCCCGAACAGGCTGTAGAGCCCGACCGTGGTCACGGCATCGTGGACCAGGGCGAACACGCAGCCGATGCCGTACTGCCATTCGAACCGGAACCAGATGTAGATCAGGATGGTCACGATCGACCAGATGACCGCCTGCGTCCCGGCCCAGAACAGATCCGAGCTGACCTTCGGCCCGACGAACTCGACCCGCCGGTAGCTGATGCCCGTGCCGAACTCCTGCTCGAGCGCCGCCTTGACCTGGTTGACGGCGGCCAGCTGCGCCTCCTCGCCGCCCGCCTGGCGCTGGACCCGGATCAGGATATCGGTCGGCGCGCCGAATTCCTGGAGCGCGATCTCGCCCAGATCGAGGCCGCCCAGATTGGCGCGCATGGCGGCGAGATCGGGGGCCGCCGGCATGCGGACCTCGATGATCGTGCCGCCCTGGAAGTCGATGCCCAGCTCCATGCCGCGGACCGGCACGAGGATGCAGGTCAGGATGATCAGGAGCAGCGAGGCCGCATAGGCGACGTACTGATACTTTTGAAACTGGATCCGGGTGTCGTCCGGGATCAGCCGGAAGGCCATCGCCTGCTCCTTAGACGTGCAAGGCGACAGGACGCGTGCGCCGGAACCAGTAGCCGACGATCAGCCTGCTCTGCCAGATCGAGGTGAACATGGAGGTGATGATGCCGATGCCGAGCGTGACCGCGAAGCCGCGCACCGGTCCGGAGCCGAAGATGTAGAGGATGATCGCGGCGATCAGCCCGGTCAGGTGGGAATCGATGATCGTGCGGATCGCTTCCTTGAAGCCGGTGTCGATCGCGTTCAAGGGCGACTTGCCGGTCCTGACCTCCTCGTGGATGCGCTCATAGATCAGCACGTTGGCGTCGACCGCCATGCCGATGGTGAGCACGATGCCGGCGATGCCCGGCAGGGTCAGGGTCGCCTGGATCAGCGACATCAAGGCGACGATCAGGAACAGATTGGTCAGCAGCGCGATGTTGGCGACCACGCCGAACACGCCGTAATAGAACAGCATGAAGGCGGCGACCGCGACCAGCGCCACGATGCCGGCGACCTTGCCGGCCGCGATCGAATCGGCGCCGAGATCGGGTCCGACCGTGCGCTCCTCGACGATCTCGAGCGGAGCCGGCAGGGCGCCCGCGCGCAGCAGCACGGCGAGCTCGGTCGCACTCTCGGTCGTGAAGCTGCCGGAGATCACGCCGCTGCCGCCCAGGATCGGCTCGTTGATCCGCGGCGCGCTGATCACCTTGTTGTCGAGGACGATCGCGAGCAGCTCGTTGACATGCTCCTTGGTGACCGCGCCGAACTTGCGCGCCCCCACCGAATCGAAGCGGAAGTTCACGACCGGCTCGTTGTTCTGATAGGTCGGCTGGGCGTCGACCAGGCTCTCGCCGCTGACCTCGACCCGCTTCTTGACCACCATCTGGCCCTGCCCGTCCTCGTTGGGCAGGAGCTCCGAGCCGGGCGGCAGGTTGCCGGATTGGGCCTGGGCGAGCGAGGTCTCCATGTCGGCCAGGTGGAAGGTCAGCTTGGCGGTCTGGCCGAGCAGCCGCTTGATCGCCTCGGGATCCTTCTCGCCCGGCACCTGCACCAGGATCCGGTTCTGGCCCTGCATCTGGATGGTCGGCTCACGGGTGCCGACCTCGTCGATCCGGCGGCGCACGATCTCGAGCGACTGCTGCAGGGCCGACTGCTTCAAGGCGGTCGCCGCCTGCTCGGTCAGGCTGATGTCGATCCGGCCGCCATCCTGGGCCTCGATCTGGTAGTCGGGCAGGAACGTGTTGGGATTGAGCTTGGCCAGGATCGCCTGGGCCGCCTCGGCCTGGGCGGCGTCGACCAGGGTCAGGCTGACCACGTCGCCACGGATGCCCAGGCCGCGATAGCCGATCCGCTCCTTGCGCAGGCTGGCGCGGATCTCGTCGACCAGGCTGTTCATGCGCTCGGTGACGACCGCCTCGAGCTGGACCTCGAGCAGCAGATGCGAGCCGCCCTGCAGATCGAGGCCGAGATTGATCTGCTGATGCGGCAGCCAGCTCGGCATCGCCGCCATCTGCTCGCGCGAGAACAGGTTCGGCAGGCTCAGGATCACCGCAAGCGCGCAGATGGTCCAGACCAGGCCGGTGGTGAAGCCCGAGAGACGCAGCATCGACCTCGCCTATTTCTTGCCGAACAGCTGCGCCATCAGGCCGGTTTTCTGGCCGGCATCATTGGCGACCGGCGGCTCGATGGCGCCGCCCGGCTGGGCCTTGCCGAGGACGTCGGAGATCGAGCCGCGCGCGACCCGAACCCGGATGTCCTTGGCGATCTCGACCAGGACCACGTCCTCGCCCTCCTCGACCTTGACCACCTGGCCGATGATGCCGCCGCCGGTCAGGACCCGATCGCCCCGCTTGACCGCCGCCAGCATCGCGCGATGCGCCTTCATCTTGGTCTGCTGCGGCCGGATCAGCAGAAAGTAGAAGACGATGAAGATCAGGATCAGCGGCAGCAGCGACACCAGGAAGTCGCCTTGGCCGGCGGGGCCCGCCGCTTGAGCGTAGGCCGGGGAGATCAGCATCAGGTCACCTAAGGCATGCCAAGGGGGATGAGGCTCGGTCGGCGCCGGACTATAGCCACGCCCTGGCGAAATGCCAACAGCGCGGCCGCGACCTCGGCCGCCGCCAGGTCGCCATAGCCAAAAAGATTGGTCCGCCAGCCGTCCGGGTCAATCGTCAAGTCAAATCGGCTGCGCGCGGTTGATCCGGAGGGCGCAACTCTCTAGCTTCTGCCGCCATGAGCATGGAGCAATTGCTGGCAACCCTGGAGCGGCTGGCGAGCGCGGTCGAGCGGCTGGCACCGCCACCGCCGGCCGGGGTCGATCTGCAGGCCTGGGACGCCTTCGTCTGGGAGCCACGCGGGCGCGAGCTGCGCGCCGTGGCCAAGGTCGCGGCGGTGCCGCTCGAGCTGTTGGTCGGCATCGACCGGGTGCGCGACATCCTGCTCGCCAACACCGAGCGCTTCGCCCGCGGCCTGCCCGCCAACAATGCCCTGCTGTGGGGTGCCCGCGGCATGGGCAAGAGCTCGCTGATCAAGGCGATCCAGCGCCGGATCAACCTGGCCACGCCCGGCAGCCTCGCCCTGATCGAGATCCACCGCGAGGACGTCGACAGCCTGCCCCTCCTGCTCCAGCTGCTGGCCGGGCAAGCGCGCCGCTGCCTCCTGTTCTGCGACGACCTCAGCTTCGATGCCGGCGACGCCAGCTACAAGTCGCTCAAGGCCGTGCTGGAGGGCGGGCTCGAGGGCCGGCCGGACAATGTCCTGTTCTACGCCACCTCCAACCGCCGCCATCTGATGCCGCGCGACATGATCGACAACGAGCGCTCGACCGCGATCAATCCCGGCGAGGCGATCGAGGAGAAGGTCTCCTTGTCCGACCGCTTCGGCCTGTGGCTCGGCTTTCATCCCTGCTCGCAGGACGACTACCTCGCCATGGTGCGCGGCTATTGCCGCCATGCCGGGCTCGAGGTCGAGCCGGAGCTGCTGCGCCGGGACGCCCTGGAATGGGCGACCACCCGCGGCGCCCGCTCAGGTAGGGTCGCCTGGCAGTATGTCCAGGATCTGGCCGGCCGCGAAGGCCGGGTGCTGACCTCGCGCTAGGGGCAACACCCAATCAGGCTAAGCGGTGGCGCCTGATTGACCCGATCTTCAGCCAGCCCGGCAATCCTGCCCATGGCAGGCTGCATCAGCTTCCGCCGAAGACGTCAAGGAATTGTTGGCAGAGCGAGCGAGGGTGCCGGCGGCCATGGCAGCAGCGGCGGGTAGGCTTCAGTGACTGGCCGCATGAGCTGATCGGGAGTATGCGACTTGGGCGGAATCCGGGCGCGATCGAGGCAGGGGCGGCTCGTCGCCGCTGGGTAGCTGACATTGATGGAGCGGAACCGGCGGCGCCAGGCCAGGCGGCCATTGATGGCACCGACGTGGTCAGCTCGCCCATTTGCCGATGGGCGATCCGCCTCGCCGGGCGCGCCAGGCCTTCTGTCGAGTTAATTCAGGCCACCGGATCATCGCTGCGGCGCCCATGACAGCGGGGCGCAGGTTGCTGGCGAGCAGCCCTAGCATGTGGCGATGCGGTCGAAGCCCTGACGCCGTCCGAGCCTGCGCTCGATCGGGCCGCGCCCAGGAGTGGCGACGGCCCCGGTTGCCTGCATTGCCAAAAAGCTGCGGCAGCGATCGGCGTTGCAACCCTGGCCGGCGATCAGCTGGATGGCGGGCGGCAGCATGGTTGCCAGGCACGCGCCAAAGGCCGGGCATCACGATCTGCCAGCCCTGGTGGAATGGGTCGTCCGACCGTTGCGCGCGCGCTGTTAGAGCGCTCGCCGGCTGCGAGCCGGGCGATCTGCCTCAGGCGACCTTGACGGTCTGCTGGATCGGCCCCTCGGCGCGGCCGTGGATGAACTGGTCGACGTAGGGATTGCCGCTGCGGTCGATCTCCTTGACCGGGCCATCCCAGATGATCTTGCCCTGATAGAGCATGGCGACCCGGTCGGCGATCTTGCGCACGCTCGCCATGTCGTGGGTGATCGAGAGCGCGCTGGCGCCCAGCTCGCGGACGCTGTGGGCAATCAGCTCGTTGATCACGTCGGCGGTGATCGGATCCAGGCCGGTGGTCGGCTCGTCGAAGCACAGGATCTCCGGCCGCCTCGCGATCGCCCGGGCGAGGCCCACCCGCTTTTGCATGCCGCCCGAGAGCTCGGCCGGCGACAGCTCGGCCACCTCCGGCCCGAGGCCGACCCTGGCCAAGGTCTCGATCGCCCGCTGCTTCGCCTCGTCGCGGCCGAGCCGGTCGACCTGGAGCAGGCCGAAGGCGACGTTCTCCCAGACCGGCAGGCTGTCGAACAGGGCGGCGCCCTGGAACAGCATGCCGAACTGCTGCATCACCTTCTGGCGCTCGCCGCGCGACAGGTTGGTGACCTCGCGGCCGTCGATCTGGATGCTGCCGCGCTCCGGCTGGAGGATGCCGAGGACGCATTTCAGCAGCACCGACTTGCCGGTGCCCGAGCCGCCGATCACGACCACCGATTCGGCGTCGTTGATATCGAGATCGACCCCGGCCAGCACCCGCTTCGCCCCGAAGCTCTTGTGCAGGTCGCGGATCCGGATCTTGGGCTGGCTGGCGGGCTCGGTCATTGGCTGAAGAACAGCTCGGTGATGATGTAGTTGGCGGTCAGGATCATGATCGAGGCGGAGACCACGGCCTTGGTCGTGGCCGCGCCGACACCCTGGGCGCCGCCGCGCGAGTAGTAGCCCTGATAGCAGCCCATCAGCGCCACGATGAAGCCGAACACCGCCGCCTTGACCAGGCCCGAGACCACGTCCTCGGTCTCGAGATACTCGAAGGTCCGGCGCAGGTAGTCCGGCGCGCTGAAGCCAAGCTTGTAGATGCCGACCAGATAGCCGCCGAACACGCCGATGATGTCGGCGACCAGGACCAGGAGCGGCAGCATCAGGAGCCCGGCGATCACCCGCGGCCAGACCAGGTATTTGTAGGGATCGGTCGAGAGCGTGGTCAGCGCGTCGATCTGCTCGGTCACCCGCATGGTGCCGATCTCGGCCGCCATCGAGGCCCCCACCCGGCCGGCCACCATCAGCCCGGCCAGGACCGGCCCGAGCTCGCGGGTCATCGACAGGACCACGATCGTCGCGACCGCGCTTTGCGCCTCGAAGCGCGCGAAGCCGGTATGGCTCTGCAGCGCCAGCACCATGCCGGTGAAGATCGCGGTCAGGCCGACCACCGGCAGCGAATAGTAGCCGATGTCGACCATCTGCCTGAGGATCGCGCGCGGATAGTACGGCCCGCGCAAGCCTTGGATGATCGTCTGGCCGGCGAACAGCGAGAGATCGCCGACCGCGGCCAGGAAATCCAAGAACAGGCGGCCAAGCGCGGCCAATGGGTTCATCCAGCTTCGTCCCCTGGTGCTGGCCGGGTATAGCGCCGCGCCAGCCTGGTGCCAAGGCGGGTCAGCAGCTCGTAGGCGATCGTGCCGCCGGCGCTGGCCAGCTCGGCGACGCCGTCCGGGCCGAAGATCAGCTCGGCCATGGTGCCCGGCCGGACCGCCTCGGCCGGCAGGCTGGAGACATCCACGCTGATCAGGTCCATCGACACCCGGCCGGCGAGCGGCAGCATGGTGCCGCCGATCCGGGCGTTGGCGCTGCCGCCGGCGGCGCGCAGATAGCCATCGGCATAGCCCAGCGCCAAGGTGGCGATCCGGGCGCCCGGATCGACCGGATAGGTCGCGCCATAGCCGATCGTGCCAGCCGCCTCGATCGCGTGGACCTGAAGCACCGGCGCGCTCAGGCTGACCACCGGCGCCATCGGATTGACGGCTGCCAGGGTCGGGTTGACGCCATAGAGCGCGATGCCCGGCCGGCAGAGCTGGTAGTGAAAGGCTGAGCCGAGGAAGATGCCGGCGGAATTGGCCAGGCTCGCCGGCACGCCCGGCCAGCGCTGGCGTGCGGCCTCGAAGCCTTGCCGCTGATGCTGGTTCAAGGGCTGGTCCGGATCCTCGGCGCAGGCCAGATGGCTCATCACCAGCCGCAGGTCGAGGCCGGCCAGCGCGGTCTCGTCCAGGCCGGCCAGATCGCGCGCGCCGAAGCCGAGCCGGCCCATGCCGCTATCGAGCTGCAAGGCTGCCGGCAGAGGGCGCCCGACATCCGCCGCCTGGCGCCGCCAGCGGGCCAGCTCGGCCGGCTGGTTGAGCACTGGCACCAGGCCGTTGCGCAGGAGCTCACCCTCGGTGCCGGCCGGCAGGCCATGCAGGATGTAGATGGTCGCGGCCGGCAGCAGCGAGCGCAGGGCCACGCCCTCAATCGGATGGGCGACGAAGAACTGGCGGCAGCCGGCCGCCCAAAGGGCGCTCGCCACCGGACCGATGCCGAGGCCGTAAGCGTCGGCCTTGACCACGCCCGCCACTTCGCTGCCGGCGGCGGCCGCCTGCAGACGGCGGTAATTGCCGACCAAGGCGCCCAGATCGATGGTCAGGACGCCGCGCGCGGTCTCAGTGGCCATCCAGGTGGTGCGGATCGAGATTGGCGAAGCGCGAATAGGCGCCGTCGAACATCAGCTGGCAATTGCCGATCGGCCCGTTGCGCTGCTTGGCGATGATCACGTCGGCGACATTGTGGCAGCGCTCAAGGTCGCGCTGCCAGTTGGCGTATTCCTCATTGAACTTCTCGTCGCTCTGGCTGGCGCTGCGGCGCGGCTCCTTGCGCGAGAGATAGTATTCCTCGCGATAGATGAACATCACGACATCGGCATCCTGCTCGATCGAGCCGGATTCGCGCAGATCCGAGAGCTGCGGCCGCTTGTCCTCGCGCTGCTCGACCGCGCGCGAGAGCTGCGAGAGGGCCAGGACCGGCACCGACAGCTCCTTGGCGATGGCTTTGAGGCCCTGGGTGATCTCGGAGACTTCCTGGACGCGGTTGCCCTGCCCCGCCGTGGTCACCGGGCGGACCAGCTGGAGATAGTCGACCACGACCAGCGACAGGCCGAAGCGGCGCTTGAGGCGGCGCGCCCGGGTCCGGATCGCCGCGATCGACAGAGCGGGCGTGTCGTCGATGAACAGCGGCCGGCGCGCCAGCGACTGACTGGCCCGGACCACGCCCTTGAAATCCTCGTCGCTGAGCTTGCCGCGGCGCAGCTCGTCGCCCAGCAGGTTGGCCTCGGCCGACATCAGACGCATCGCCAGCTGCTCGGCCGACATTTCCAGCGAGAACACGCCGACCACGTAGTTCTCGCTGGACAGGCCTTCGGCATCCAGCCCGACCGCCCGCTGGGCGGCCGCATTGGCCGCCATGGTCACGGCGAGCGCGGTCTTGCCCATGCTCGGCCGGGCCGCCAGGATGATCAAATCCGAGGGCTGCAGGCCGCCCAGCATGTCGTCGAGGCTGGTGAGGCCAGTCGGCACGCCGGTGATCCGTCCGGCCTTGTGATAGGCCGCCTCGATCAGGTTGATGGTCGCGGTCAGGACCGAGCCGAAACCCTCGAAGCCGCCTTCCGCCTCGCCCTGCTCGGCCAGCTGGAACAGCTTCTGCTCGGCCTGCTCGATCTGCTCGCGGCCGGTCTCGTAGACGGTCGGGTCGAAGGCCTTGTTGACGACCTCCTCGCCGACATGGATCAGGCCGCGCTTGAGCGCCAGGTCGTGCAGGAGCCGGCCATAGTCCTCAGCGTTCAGAATGGTCTCGGCGGCGCGTGCCAAATTGGCGAGGTAGCGAGCACCATCCAGCTCGCGCAGCGCCTCGTCCTCGTCGAAGGCGACCTTCAAGGTGACATGGTCGGCCAGCCGACCGCCCTCGATCAGCCGGACGACCGCCTCGAAGATCCGGCGGTGCACCGGCTCGTAGAAATGCTCCGGCCGGAGATATTCGCCGACCCGGTGATAGGCCTCGTTGTTGATCAGGATCGCGCCGAGCAGCGCCTGCTCGGCGTCGATATTGTGCGGCTGGGCGCGCAAGCCAACCGCCAGCTGCGCGCCGGGCCGCTCTGAGACGATCAGATCGCTGCCGGACATGGCCTCGGTCTATAGCATGGCGATGCGCTCAGTGCCGCGCCATTTCGACTCGCGAGCTTGTGGAACCTGTGGAGAAAGCGCAGGGCGTGGACTGAGCACGGCAGCGCGGCGGGCGGGCTGCCAGCTGGATGCGAGCAGGGCTGCGCCAATGAAGTCCAACAAAAGCGAACCGGCCCAGCCGGCTGCGCCACGATCTTCGAGTTCCACGACCGCTTCAGGATCGGCTTGCCTTGGCGTGGAGCGGGTTGCTGCCAAAGCGGCAGCCGCGACGCGGCGATCCCGGCGACTGGCCAGGACCACCAGGTCGATGCGCCCAATGTCACGTGTCAGGCACCTGGTCGGGCGATCGGCTCGCCGGTCCAGCGCTCCGCCGCCAGTGTCTCGTGGTGGGTCCGCCGTCATGGCCGGCGGTTCGGGCTCAACTCTGGCCGAACCAGCCACGGAGCAGCGCCGGATTGGCCATCGAGCGCTCATATTGCGCCTTGACGAAGCCCATCGCGTCCTCGCTGTAGACGATCTCGCGGTCGCGCCGATCTCCGGCCTGTTCGGCCAAGCCCAGCACCATGCGGAAGGCAACATATTCGGCGGTGGTGAAGCCGGCGCGCACGCAGAGCGCCACCAGGCCGCGCTTGTCGCTGTCGTACAGCAGGAGGCGCACCTGGCGGAGCTCGACCTTGGCCAGGGCTGCCAGCGCCGCCTCCATCTGGCCGATCTTGCCGTCACGCAGCAGGGCCAGGACCGCGCGCGGCGCCAGCTGGCCGCTGGTCAGGCTGGCCTGCGCCTCGGCCAGCACGGCCTGCTCGCGCTCGCTGCCGGTCGGATAGCCGCGAAACACATGCGCGGTGCGCGCGGTCGGCAGCCGGGCCTGCTCCTTCGGCTTGAGGCGGCGGCCGCTGATCAGCGGCCATTGCAGCTCATTGCCGATCTGGCTGACGAAGCGCTGGACCACCGCGTTGGGCAGGACGGGGCGGCGCGCCACATGGGCCAGGATGATCTCGTCGTCGCCATGGCTGGCCAGGATCTGCTCGATGCTGGCATCGGCCAGCTCGGCGGCCGGATTGGCGAGCAGCATTTGGAGGAGGGCCAGCTGACCTTGCGCCACCATCAGCGCCGAGAGCTCGGCCGAGAGCGGCTGCCGGCGGGCGATCGCCAGCGCGTAGGGCAGGGCCAGCTCGCGCACGATCCGGGCCAGCAGCGCGTCGTCCAGCACCGGGCTCTGCTCCAGCACCGGCCGGGCCACCTCGATCGCATCCTGCGCCAGCCGGGCAGCCGCATCATTGGGCAGGCGGCGGCTGGTCGCGACCATCGCCGCCAGCGCTTGGCGGACCATCAGCTCGGTGTCCTTGAGCAGCTGCTCGAGCACGGTCGCCACCAGCGCCGCCTCGGGCGTGCGCACCAGCCGGTCGTAATGCCGGCCGAACTCGGTCGCCAGGGCGACTCGGATCTTGGTCGGCGCGCTCGAGCGGAACTGCCGCAGCGCCTCGATCAGCGCCGGATCGACTGGCTGGCCGGCCAGCGGCCCGCTCGCATGCGGCGTCATGATCGGACGGTTGCCTGCCCCTGCCGTCATCCTGATCCCGCCTGGTGAAGCTGGCGCGGCGGCCAGCGCCTCAGCCAGCCCGCGGCGATCATGATGCGCCGGCTTGATTTAAGATCCGGTTGCCGGATGATGCGGCGGCGATGTGCCGAACCTTCGAGCCGTGGCCGCCATGACCGAGCCGCTGATCGCCCGCAGCCTGCTGCGCGGCGTCGGCCGGGCCCTGGCCGCCGCCGATCAGGCCGTGCTGGCGGAGCTGCCGCTCGCCAACGGCCGGCGCGCCGACGTCGTGGCGCTCGACCGGGCCGGTCTGATCACGATCGTCGAGATCAAATCCTGCCTCGCGGATTTCCGGGCGGATCAGAAATGGCAGGACTATCTGGACTTTTGCGATCGCTTCTATTTCGCGGTTGCGGCCGATTTCCCGGTGGCGGTCCTGCCCGCCGAGCAAGGCCTGATGCTCGCTGATGCCTTCACCGCCGAGGTGATCCGGGCCGCGATCGAGCGTCAGCTGCCGGCGGCGCGGCGCAAGGCGATGCTGCTGCGCTTTGGCCGCCTGGCCGCGCTCCGCCTGCAATCGGTGCTCGATCCGCTGGTGTAGCGGCGCTGCCGCGGCCGCCGGCTGCCCCGGGACGCGCTTCAGCCGACCCGATCGAGGCGGTGGTCAAGGGCAGTGGCCGCCAGCAAGCTGGCGAAGGCGGCCTGCGGCATTGGACGCTCGAACACATAGCCTTGGCCAAGCTCGCAGCCCAAGGCCCGCAAGGCCGCTGCCTGCTGTTCGGTTTCGACACCCTCGCCGACGATCGTCATGCCGAGGCTATGGCCGAGCGCGATGATGCCGCCGACCAGCTCGCCGGCGTCCGCGACGGTCCCCAGGTCATGCACGAAGCAGGCGTCGATCTTGAGCTCGCCAATCGGCAGCTGGCGCAGATAGCCGAGCGAGGAATAGCCGGTGCCGAAGTCGTCCAGCGACAAGCTCAAGCCGACGCTGCGCAGCTGCTCCATCATGGCCTTGACCGTGGTTGCCTCGCTGTCGACGAACACCGATTCGGTAAGCTCGAGCTTGATCGCGCCGGCCGGCAGGCCGACCTCCTCGAACAGCGCCATGGTGGCCTCGACGAAGCCGTCGCGGGCAAACTGCTCAGCCGAGACGTTGATCGAGATCGGCGGCACCGCCAGCCCTTGCGCCCGCCACAGCCGGGCCTGCCGGCAGGCCGTGCCCAGGACCCAGGCGCCCAGCCGGTGGATCAGGCCCGAGCGCTCGGCGACCGGCACGAACTCGGCCGGCGACACCCAGCCCTCGCCCTCGTGCCACCAGCGCAGCAGCGCCTCCGCGCCAGCAATCTGGCCGCTCGCAAGCTCGATCTGCGGCTGAAAGAACAGCTCCAGCAGATTGCCGTCGAGCGCCTGGCGCAACGCTGCCTCGAGATATTGCCGGCGCTGGATCGTCGCGTTCATGCGCGGCTCGAAGAAGCGGAAGAGATTGCGGCCGCCATCCTTGGCCTCGTACAGCGCAAGATCGGCGTGGCGCACCAGATCGGCCAGCTCCGTGCCGTCGCCCGGCGCCAGGGCGATGCCGATGCTGGTGGCGATGCTGGCCCGCTGGCCATCGAGGTCGAACGGGGTCCGGATGCTGTGCAAGATCCGCTCGGCGACCTGAATCACGGCCGCCGGCTCGGCCAGCTCGGCCAGCACGATCGCGAATTCGTCGCCGCCCAGGCGGCACAAGCTGTCGCCCGGCCGCAAAATCTCCCGCAAGCGCTCGGCGACCTTGACCAGCAGGAGATCGCCGGCGTCATGGCCGAAGCCGTCATTGATCTCCTTGAAGCGGTCCAGGTCGAGCAGCAGCAAGGCAGTCGTGGCCTCGCTCAGGCCACGGCCGCGCAGCACCTGCTCGAAATGCTGGCGGAACAAGGCGCGATTGCCCAGGCCGGTCAGCGGATCGTAATAGGCCAGCTGCTGCAGCTCGGCCGTGACCTGACGGCGCTGATCCTCGAGCTCGCGGTTGCGGGCCAGGCTGTCCTTGAAGGCGACGATCGCCCGGGCGACCTGGCCGATCTCGTCGCCCCGGCTTTGCTCGATCACGGCGTGGCGCATGTCGCCGGCCGCCAGCCGATCGACCGCTGCCGCCATGTTGCGGATCGGCTGGGCAATGGTCCGGGCCGACAGCAGGGCGACCGCCAGAACCAGGATGACCAGGAGCACGACCGCACCCGAAAATCTGATGCCGAGCTCGTGGAAGCGGGCGTCGATCTCGGCGCTGCGGGCCCCGAAGCGCCGCTCGGTATCGTCCTTGAGCCGTTCCGCCGCCGCGATCGCTTCAAGGAAAGGGGCTTCGGCGCCACGGGTCGCGGTCGAGCCCAAGAGCGGGCTGCGGCCGATCAACACCGCAGCCGTCCGCACGATCTTGAGATAATGCTGGAGCGGCTCGCGGAGCCCGGCGAGGTCGCTGGCCCCAGTCCGGGTCATCCGGTCGAGGTGGACCGTGACATCGGTCATGCGCTGCTCGATCGAGTGCCGGATGCGGGCCAGCTCCGGCCCCTGGACGCGCAGCTGATGCCAGATCGAGAGCTTGTAGAGCTCGGCCTGGAGCTGGGCCAGATGGGTGGGCAGCTCGAGCGTGGTGGCATAGCTCTTGGCGAGCTCGTCAAAGGCCAAGGCGGTCTTGTGCTGCTCCCGATCGAAGGTCAGCCAGGCGGCGACCGCCAGCGTGAGCAGCGCCAGCAGGCCGACGCTTGGCGCGATCACGACCTTGAGCGCGATCGGCCGATCGGCGAACCAAGCCGTCATGGCGCGCCACCAGCGGCGCGGCAGGCTGGTCAACCAGAGGATCACCGCCGGCACACAGCCATCAGAAGTCCTGGAACGCACCGGCGCAGAGCAGGCGCAGGCCATCTTCCAGCATGAAGCAGCGATGGAAGCTGCGGGCGGCCTGGCCGGAACCCGGATGGGGGTAGAGCAGCTCGAACATGGCGGGGCCGCTGCCCTTGGCCGAGGCGAGCGCCAGATCAGGCCAGATACGACCTTCCAGATCGGCCATGCCGGCGACCTCCAGTCCGACCAGATCCGGATGGCCGGCATCGAACCAGGAGGTGCCGTTGATCGTGATGCCCCACAAATGCAGGCCGTTGGAGCGCCGGCTCCAGGGCGGCGCCATGAAGTCGCGCAATGCCGCATGCAGACCGACCGCGCGGATATGGTTCTCGCTGAGCGTCGCCAGCTCGTTCACGTCAGCCTGGATGCGCGCCACGTCGCTGCCAGCGATGCGGGCGTGCAGCTCCAGGATGCTGGCCGCCGCCGGTCCGCTCCAGGCGAACCAACCAGCCAGACCGAGCCGCAGCCATGTCCTCCAAGCCATGCAACCTCCACGCCGCCACCCTGCAGCCGACCGACTCTGCCCCAGATTGATGAATTTCGAGTTAAGCAGCCGGCAGCGATCAGGCCCGCGCCCGATCGAGCGCCTGACGATAGCGCTCGGCATCCCAGTTCAGGAGGGCGGCCTCGTCGGCGGTGCCAAGATAAGCGAGCTGGGCCGAGGCCGGCAGCCGGCCCAGCACCAGGCTCAGGCACAAGGCGAGCTCGTCGGCGCTGGCGGTGCTGCCCGCCGGCACGAGGACGCCAGCCCCTGGCCGGATGAACAGCTTCTGGCCGCGTGCTGAGGCGCGCGCGACGGCCGCGGCGGCCGCCGGGCCGGTCAGCGTGGCCGGCAGCATGGCCGCGGCGGGGCCGAGGAAGATCACGTGGTCAGGGTAGAGCGAGCCAGCCATGGCGGCCTGCTGCCAGGGTTCGTGGGCGGCCAGCTGATGGGCCAGCTCATGGCTGACCGGGCGCAGGCCAAGGGCGGCGCCCAGATCGGCGAGCGGGGACGGATCGATTGGGCGGACTGGCTGGGCCGGCGCATCGAGCCGCTGCTCGACCGCGGCCAGCAGCGCGGCCGCCGCGGCGATGCTCTCGGCGCCAACCACCAGGCCATGATTGCCGAGCACCACGATGTCGACCGGCTGCCGCGCGCGCTGCTCGGCCAGCGCCAAGGTCAGCGGCAGGCCGGGCTGGCGGTATGGCAGGAAGGCCCAGGCCAGGCCGGCAAGGCGCCGGCCGAGCTCGGTTTCGGCATCGGCGCGGATCGCGAGCGCGATGGTCCGGACCGAATGGGTATGGACCACGATCGGGTGCGGCAGCAGGGCATGCAGCGTGGTCTCGATCGAGGGCCGCAGGCCGGCCGGATTGAGCTCGGCCACGACCGCGCCGGTGACCGGATCGGCGGCGCCGGCCTCGATCCCGGCCAGCACCGGCGCCAGGCGGACCGGCACGAAGCTCGGCCGCTGGTCGGCCTCGGCCAGCCACAGGCCCGAGGCTTTGACCCAGAGGAGGCCTGCCTCCTTGAGCGAGGTGTTGCCGCCGGCCGCCTGGACCTGCTCGGGATCGCGGCCGAGGCGGGCCGAGAACGCCGCCAGCTCGGCGAGCGCGGCGGGTGGCGTCATGTCGGACCTGCGGGCCATGGCGTCATCGCGAGCAGGGCGGCGCCGTGGGCCGCCTCGGTGCTGCAGGGCGGCAGCATCGGCACGCCGAGCCGAGCGGCGCGGATCCTGGTCCAGGCCTCGTTGGCGGCGCCGCCGCCGACGCTGCGCAGCGAGCGCAAGGCCGGGGCCCCGAGGGCTTGCAGGCGGGCATAGGCCTCGGCTTCCACGTCCGCGATGCCTTCCAGCAAGCCTTGCAGGAAGCGCGCATCGTCGGCAGGCCGGGCCGGCTCGAAGCGGAGCGCCGGGTCGGCGATCGGGAAGCGCTCGCCGATGCCGGGCAAGGGGTGCCAATGGAAGCCGGTCGGCTGATCGGGTCGCAAGGCGGGGGTCAGCCGGACGATGTCGGCGGTGCCGAAGAAGCGCAAGAGAGCCTGGCCGCCACTGTTGGAGGCGCCGCCCGCCAGCCAGCGCTCGCCCAGGCGATGGCTGTAGACGCCGAACTCGGGCGCGAAGACCGGCCGGTCGGAGAGCAGCTTGATGGTCAAGGTCGAGCCGAGGGCGCTGACCCCCTCGCCGACCTGCTCGGCGCCGGTGGCGAGGAAGGAGGCGCAACCGTCGGTGGTGCCGGCAATGACTTGGGCGGTGGCTGGCAGGCCGAGCGCGCGGGCGACATCGGGGTCGAGCGGGCCGAGCGGCCGGCCCGGCGGCACCACTTCGGGCAGCAGCGAGCGGCGGACGGCCAGCTGATCCAGCCAGTCAGGCCAGCGACGCGCGACCGGGTCGTAGCCGAGCTTGAGCGCGTTGTTCTCGTCGCTCGTGCCGAACCGGCCGAGCAGCCGGCCGGCGATCCAGTCGGCCTGATGCAGCGCATGGCGCGCGGCGGGGTGGGCGGCTTGGAGCAGCACAAGGCGAGCCAGGGGCGAGGTGGCGCCGTGGGCGCCGCTCTCGGGCGGGGCGACGGCCGCGATGCGCGCCGCCAACGCCTGGCCGCTGCGGTCGTGGTACATCAGCGCCGGAGCCAGCGGCGTGCCGGCTGCATCGGTCAGGAGCAGCGTGCCCGAGGTGCCGTCGACGGCGAGTGCGCGCAGGTCCCGGAGCGCGCCGGTGCGGCCAAGCTCGGCGCAGACCGCATGCACGGCCTGCCACCAGATCTCGGGATCCTGGCTGATCGAGCCCGCCTGCTCCAGCGGCGCCGGCATCGGCACGCTTGCCTGCGCCCGCGGCTGGCCGGCGTCGTCCAGGACGATGCCGCGCACGCCCGAGGTGCCGATGTCGAGGCCGAGATAGCAGGCGGCGGCCATGGCTGGCGGGCCTCAGGCGGAGAGCTTGGCAGGCGCAGGCTGCGCCGGCAGCTGGGCGAGCCAGGCGCTGAAGGCCGCACGCTCCTCGGGCGACAGCCTGAGCTCGTGCTTGGTGCGCCGGCGCAGGATGTCGGTCGCGCTGCGCGCCCATTCATGCTCGAGCAGATAGCGGGCTTCCTGCTCATAGAGCAGACCGCCGAAATGCTGGCCGAGGTCGGCCAGCTGGGCAGCACCGGCCAGGAGCCGCTCAATCCGGCTGCCATAGGCCCGGGCATAGTGGCGGGCGAGCGGGCGCGGCAGCCAGGGCCAGCGGGTCCAGACGCCGGCTTCGAAGCTCTCGAAATCAGCCCCCGGCAGATCGCCGCCGGGCAAGGTGGCGCCGACCGTCCAGGCCTTGCCCATCTGCGGAAAGAAGGGTGCCAGGCGGTCGAGCGCATGCTCGGCGAGCTTGCGATAGGTCGTGATCTTGCCACCGAAGGCCGAGAGCAGAGGGGCTTTCTGCTGGTCGCCATCCAGCTCGAACACGTAGTCGCGGGTCACGGCCGAGGGGTTGGCCGCGTCGTCGTCATAGAGCGGTCGGACGCCGGCGAAGCTCGCCAAGACGTCGGCGCGGGTCAGCTTGGCCTTGAAGTAGCGATTGAGGATGCCGAGCAGATAGGCGATCTCGGCCTCGTCGGCGGCAACCTCCTCCGGCGGACCGTCATAGGGGATGTCGGTGGTGCCGATCAGGGTCAGATCGCCCTGATAGGGATTGACGAAGATCAGGCGCTTGTCGGTGTTCTGGAGGACATAGGCGTGCTGCCCGTCCCAGAACTTGCGGGTGACGATGTGGCAGCCCTTGACCAGGCGGACATGGCGCCGGCTGGCCACGTCCTGGACCTTGCCCAGGACCGCCTCGACCCAGGGACCGGCGGCGTTGACCAGGGCGCGCGCCTGGACCACCGCCTGGCCGCCCTCGGCATGGGCCAGCTCGACCCGCCACATGCCATCGACCCGGCGGGCGCCGGCGAAGGCGGTCCGGGTCAGGATCCGGGCGCCGCGCTCGGCGGCATCGAGCGCCGAGAGCACGACCAGGCGGGCGTCGTCGACCCAGCAGTCGGAATATTCGAAGGCGCGCCGGAAGGTCGGCCGGATCGCCGCGCCCTCCAGATCGCGCCGCAGATCGAGCGTGCGGGTGCCGGGCAGCTTCTGCCGGCCGCCCAGATGGTCGTACAGCCACAAGCCCAGGCGGATCAGCCAGATCGGGCGCTGCTCCGGGCTGTGCGGCAGGACCATGCGCATCGGCCAGACGATATGCGGGGCGGCCTTGAGCAGCACCTCGCGCTCGATCAGCGCCTCGCGCACCAGCCGGAACTCGTAGTACTCCAGGTAGCGCAGGCCGCCGTGGATATACTTGCCGCTGCGCGAGGAGGTGCCTTCCGCGAGGTCGTCCTTCTCGCACAGCAGCACGCTCAGGCCGCGACCGGCGGCATCGCGCGCGATGCCCGCCCCGTTGATGCCGCCGCCGATGACCACGAGATCGTAGAGGGCGTGCTCGCTGTTGGCCGCCATGGGTTCCTGCCGTGTGGTTGAAACGAGCCGCGCCGGCCGGTCAGCTGGCCTTCTTCAGCTTGCGGCGCGGCTTGTCCTCCAGCTTGGCCGCGGCGGGCTTCGCCCCCTTGAGCTTGGCCGGCTTCGCCTCGCCTTTCGGCTGCAGGCCGTAGGACTTGAAGCTCTCCTTGACCCGCATGATCTCGTCGTCCGGCAGCAGAACCGGGCCGCCGATCGACAAGGTCAGGTAGTATTGCCGGGCGATCGTCTCCAGCTCGACCGCCAGCCACATCGCCTTGGCGAGATTGGCGCCGGTCGCGATCATGCCGTGATTGGCGAGCAGGCAGCAGGTCCGGTCTTCGAGCGCCTTCAACGCCTCGACGGAGAGCTCCTTGGTGCCGTAGGTGGCGTAGCCCGAGCAGCGGATGCTGGGGCCGCCGGCGGCCGCGATCATGTAGTGGCAGGCCGGGATCTCCTTGCGCGCCATGGCGAGCACGGTGGCGTAGGTCGCATGGGTGTGGACGATGGCGCCGACCTCGGGCCGGGCGCGGGTGATGTCCAGATGGAAGCGCCATTCGGTCGAGGGGGCGAGCGGCCCCTGCCACGCACCGTACTTGCCTTCGAGCGGCATGGCCGCCAGATCCTCGGGCTGCATCTCGTCATAGGGCACGCCGGACGGCGTGATCAGCATGCGGTCGCCCGAGCGCGCGCTGATATTGCCGGAGGTGCCCTGGTTGATGCCCATCGCGTTCATGCGCCTTGCCGCTTCGACGATGCTGCGGCGCAGCTGGGTTTCCTGGTCGGCCATCGCTAACTCCTCAGCAGGGATTGAGCACGGACGCACC
Source organism: uncultured Alphaproteobacteria bacterium (assembly GCA_902826935.1). Lineage (GTDB taxonomy): Bacteria > Pseudomonadota > Alphaproteobacteria > Geminicoccales > Geminicoccaceae > CADEGR01. The sequence goes on from CADEGR010000013.1 coordinate 45,032, forward strand.
GCGCAGCCAGCGGCCGACATCGGCGGCGATCAGCTCGGCCGCGACCTTGACCGTCTTCAAGGAGGCGCCGGCGATATGCGGGGTGAGCGTGACGTTGGGCAGGCGCAGCAAGGGCGCATCGGCCGGCGGCGGCTCCTGCCAGAAGGTCTCGAGCATGGCGCCGCGCAGATGGCCGGAAACCAGCGCCTGGTGGAGGGCGCCGTAGTCGACCATGGGCCCGCGCGCGGTGTTGATGAAATAGCTGCCCGGCTTCATGCGCGCGAACTGGGCGGCGCCCAGAAAGCCGGTGGTCTCGGGCGTGACCCGGGCGTGCAGCGAGACGACGTCGGCCTGCGCCAGCAGCTCGTCTAGGGGCACCGCCTGGACGCCATCGGCCTGGTCGGCGGCGCTGAGCGGGACATAGGGGTCGGCGACCAGGATCCGACAGCCGAAGGGCTTCAAGAGGCGGACCACCTTGGTGCCGATATGGCCATAGCCGATCAGGCCGACGGTCAGCTCGGACAGCTCCTCGCCGGTCCGGTCGGCACGGTAGAGATCGCCGCGCCAGATGCCTTGCGACAGCGAGCTGTGGCCCAGGGTGATCAGCCGCGTCTCGGCGAGGATCGCGCCGATCGTGAACTCGGCGACCGCGCTGGCGTTGCGGCCGGGCGCGTTGACCACGGCGACGCCCCGGGCGCGCGCCGCGGCCATGTCGATATTGACCGGCCCGCCGCGCGACACGCCGATCAGCTTGAGCTTGGGCAGCTGCGCCAGCATGCCGGCCGAGACCGGCGCCAGATGGGTCACCAGGATGGCCGCCTCGCCGATCACCGCCACCAGCTCCTCGGGCTCGCCCAGATATTCCTTGAGGCCGGCGAGCGGGCTGTCGGCGGGTGCCTGGTTGACGAACGGCGTGTCCGGCCAGTCCAGGGTGTGCTCGCGGATCTCGAGCTGGGGATCGGCCAGCTGGCGGAGCGCGGCGCTGAAGCGGTCGGGCAGCATGAACCGGTCGCCGATGACCACGACCTCAACCATGGGCGGCTCCCTGGCGGACCTGATCCAGCGCCTGCCAGACCCCGGCGAGCTGCTGATAGGCGGCGCGGTAGATCGGGAACAACGCCTGGTAATGCTCGGCCAGCGCCGGCTCGGGCGCTTCCGCCTCGGCCAGGCTGGGCGTGACCCAGGCGGCCGCGCAGGCGGCCATGTCGGGATAGTGGCCAAGCCCGACCGCGGCCATCATCGCGGCCCCGCCGGCGCCCGCCTCCTCGCGCAGATTGCGCCGGACCGGCACGCCCAGCACGGCGGCCAGGACCTGGCGCAGGCTGGCGCTGCGGGCGGCGCCGCCGGTCAGCCGGACCTCGGTGGGCGCGTGGCCCATGGTCAGGTAGCAATCGCGCGCGGCGAAGGCCAGGCCCTCATAGACCGCCCGCACCAGATCGAAGAAGCCGGTGCCGGTCGAGAGGCCGATCAGCTGGGCGCGCGCCTTCGAATCGAGGAACGGGCCGCGCTCGCCCGCCTCGCAGATGAAGGGGTGGAACAGGATCTTGCCGGGCGCCCGGTCGGCGACCCGCGCGTCCAGAAGCCGCAGCACCGCGCGCCGCTCATGCTGGGCGCCGAACGCCGCCAGCAGCTCGGCGGCGCAATCGACGATCCAGTCGATGTTGAGGGTCGCCGCCATGTTGGACTGCATCTGGACCCAGCTGTCCGGCACCGGGAAGCATTTGGTGTAGCCGGTCTCCTCCGGGTTCAAGCGGACATCGGCCAGGCCTTGCGCCAAGCGCATATGCATGCCGGTGGTGCCGATGATCGAGCAGCCGACCGACTGCTGCGGCTCGTAGATGCCGCCGCCGAGGCCGGTGCAGACCGTGTCGAGATAGCCCAGCACGACCGGCGTGCCAGCCGGCAGCCCGGTCGCGGCGGCGGCGGCCGCGGTCAGGGGATGCTGGGTCTGGGTGCCATCCAGGAGCGGCGGCAGGAGGTGGGCCAGCTCCGGAATCCCGAGCAGCGCCAGGAGCTCCGGCGAATAGGCGCGCGCGGCGTAGCTGCCGAAGGTGAAGACCCCCTCGGCGAAATCGGTGGCGCGCTCGCCGGTCAGCTTGAAATACAGCCAGTCCTTGCAGTGCATGGCGGTGGCGGCGCGGGCCAGGACCTCGGGCCGATGGCGCTTCAGCCAGAGCAGATGGGTGCTCTGCATGCAGGCGTTCAGGCCGCAGCCGGTGATCCGGTAGGTCTGGGCGGTGATGCCGGCCTGGCGCAGGCCGTCGACCAGGCTGGCGGCGCGGCAATCCAGCCACAGCCAGGCGGGTGCCACCGGCTCGCCGTCGGCGTCGATCAGCCAGGTGCCGTCGCCCTGGCCGGTGATCGCCAGGGCTGCCACGCGGCCGGCCAGATCGGGCAGCTGCTCGCCGAGCAGGCGGAGCACGCGCGCGGCATCGGCCCAGGTCCGGGCCATGTCCTGCTCGACCGCGCCGCCGGGCAGGCTCTGATAGGCGTTCGGCAAGGCGGCGACCGCCTGCTGGCGGCCTTCGAGATCGAAGGCGACCGCCTTGATCATCGAGGTGCCGGCATCGATGCCGAGCAGGAGATCCTGGGCCATCACCCTCGCCCGCCGCTCAGGCCGCCTGGACGCCGGGCGTTGCGACCTCGAGCCCGTGCATCAGGGCGACCCCGGTGTCGGCATCGAACAGATGCAGCGCCTCGATCGGCAGGGCCAGGCGGACGGCGCTCTGGACCGGAGCGGCCAGCGCGCCATCGGCGACCGCGATCAAGGTCGCGCCGCCCAGCTCGACGCCGATATGGGTCTGATCGCCCAGCCATTGATTGGAAATGACCGTGCCGGCCAGCTCGCCGCTGGCGCCGACCTCGACCAGATGGGGACGAATGCCGAGCCGGACGGTGCTGCGGCCGCCCAGCGTCGTGGCCAGCTGGCCGCCGGTCTCAGCGCCGGGCAGGCTGAGGCTGAAGGCGTCCGCGCCGTCCTCGGTCAGGGCGGTCAGGCGCAAGCTGCCGCCCTCGCGCGCGATCCGGGCGGCGAAGATGTTCATGGGCGGCTCGCCGATGAACGAGGCGACGAACAGATTGGCCGGCCGGTCCTTCAGCGCCTGCGGGGTCGCGAACTGCTGCAGCACGCCGGCCTCCATGACCGCGATCCGATCGGCCAGCGCCAGGGCCTCGGTCTGGTCGTGGGTCACGAACACGGTGGTCATGCGGCGCTGGATCAGGAAGTCCTTGATCCGGGCGCGCAGGATCGCGCGCAGCTGCGGCTCGAGCTGCGACATCGGCTCGTCGAGCAGATAGAGGTCGGCCTGGCGGACCAAGGCGCGCGCCAGGCTGGTGCGCTGCGCCTGGCCGCCGGAGATGGTGGGCGGATAGCGGCCGAGCAGGTCGGTGATCGCGAGCAGCTCGGCGATCTCCTGGACCTTGGTCTCGACCTCGGCCTTGGAGCGCTTGTCGCGCAGCAGGCTGAACGCGATGTTGTCGCGCACCGTGAGCGGCGGGTAGAGGGCATAGCCCTCGAAGGCCATGGCGACATTGCGCCTGGCCGGCGGCAGCTGGTTGACCACCTTGCCGCCCAGGCGGATCTCGCCCTCGGTCACGCTCTCGAAGCCCGCGATCATGCGCAAGGTCGAGGTCTTGCCGCAGCCGGACGAGCCGAGCAGGCCGATGATCTCGCCATCCTTGATCGCCATCGAAACCGCATCGACCGCGCGCAGCCCATGCTGGCCGCGGCTGCCGTAGATCTTGCTGACCCGATCGAGCTCGAGGGCTGCCATGGTCGGTCTCCGTTCAGGCCGCGGCCGGCAGATGCTGGCCGCTGGCCTGGTCGAACAGCAGCGCCTTGGCCAGATCGAGGCGCATGAAGACTTGGCGATGGCCGCGGCCGAACCGGGCGCCGACACTCTCGGAGCAGGTCGCCAGGATCTCGCTGCGATCGGCGGCGCGCAGGAACAAGACGGTGCGCACGTTGAGCGGGGTGACCGCATCCAGCTCGACCGGGATCGCCCCCGGCGCCGGCTCCAGCTGGATCTGCACGTCCTCCGGCCGGAGCCCGATCAGGCAGGGCCGGCCGGCGGTCTCGCCGGCGGCGCGCGGCAGGACCAGGCGGCTGCCGAACAGCTCGATCGCGAGCCCGTCCGCCTCAGCCGCGGGCCGGCAGGGATAGAGGTTGATCGTCGGGTCGCCGAACAGCCGCGCGATCTCGACCCGGCCGGGCCGGGTATAGATCGCGGCCGGCCGATCGACCTGCTGGAAGCGGCCCTGGTTGAGCACAGCCACCCGCTCGCCCAGCGCCATCGCCTCCTTGTAGTCCTGGGTGACGTAGAGCACGGTCGATTCGAAGCGCTTCAGGAGGCGCGGCAGCTCGACCCGCATCTCGTAGCGCAGCTTGGCGTCGACATTGCGCAAGGGATCGTCGAGCAGCAGGACCTTGGGCTCGCGCACCAAGGCGCGGCCGAGCGCGGTGCGCTGCTTCTGCCCGTTCGAGAGCTCGCGCGGCAGATGATGGAGGACGTGGTCGATCTTCAAGAGCTCGGCGGTGGCGCGCACCCGCCGCTCGATCTCGGCGCCGGCCAGACCGCGGGCGCGCAAGGGGCTCGCGATGTTCTCGAAGGCCGGCAGATGGGGGTAGAGCGCGAAGTTCTGGAACGCCATGCCGACATCGCGCTCCTCCGGCCCTCGCGCGATCACTGAATGGCCGCCGATCAGGACGTCGCCGGCATCCGGGCCGAACACGCCGGAGATCAGGCGCAACAGGACCGTCTTGCCGGTGCCGGACGGCCCGAAGATCGCGACCATCTCGCCGCGCTCGACGCCGAGCGAGACGTCCTCGAGCACCGTCGTCTTGCCGAAGCTCTTGCGCACCTGCTCGATCGAGAGATAGCTCATGCCCGCCTCCTCAGCCCTTGACCGCGCCGAGCGACAATCCCTCGACCAGATAGCGCTGGGCATAGAGCGCCAGGGTCAGCGTCGGCAGGATCGAGAGCACGACCGCGGCTGCGATCTGGCCATATTGGATGCCGGACGCGGTCACGAAGGCGAGCGCGCCCACCGTCACCGGCTGGATCGAGGACGAGCCCAGGATCAGGGCGAACACGAAGTTGTTCCAGGCGAAGATGAAGGACAGCAGCGCCGCCGCCGCGATGCCGGGGCGGGCGAGCGGGATCGAGATCTTGAGGAAGGTCTTCAGCCAGCCATGGCCGTCGACCCGGTAGGCATGCTCGACGTCCGGGCTGATGTCCTCGAAATAGCCGCGCACGATCCACAAGATCAGCGGCAGGGTGATCAGCTGATAGACCCAGATCAGGCCGATATAGGTGTCGTTCAGGCCCAGGGTCTGGAAGTAGAGATTGAGCGGCAGCAGCACCAGCAAGGGCGGCGCGAAGCGGAACGACAGGAGGGTGAAGGCGATGTCCTCGCCCAAGCGGAACTTGAAGCGGGCGAAGGCATAGGCGGCGGGCACGCCCAAGAGCAGGGACAAGAGGACCGCGCCGGTGCTGAGCACCACGCTGTTCCACAGATTGCGCATGAACGGCAGCTCGAGGGTGCCGGCGGCGGTCACCAGCTTGCCGGAGACCAGGCCCCAGTAGTTGTCCAGGGTCGGGCTGAAGAACAGGCTGGGCGGGATCCGCAGGATCTGCTCGTTGGTCTGGAACGACATCAAGAAGACCCAGAAGATCGGGAACAGGAAGAACAGGGCGACCAGGGTCAAGAGGACCGGGCGGAGCAGACGGGACCAGAGGGTTGCTTCGGTCATGCCGGCCTCCTCACGCCTGGCCGCGGGCGCGCTCGCGCAGGCGCAGCCAGCTTTTGATGAACTGGTGGCTGAGCAGATACGCGATCGCCCAGAGCACCATCAGCAGCGCCGAGGAGCGGCCGACATTGGTGTAGGTGAAGAACTCGAGATAGGCCTGGACCTGGAACACCATCAGCTTGTCGCCGGGCCCGCCTTGGGTCATGGCGTAGATGATGTCGAACTGCTGAATGCTGTCCAGCATCCGGAACAAGGCGGCGGTGATGATGTAGGGCAGCAGCATCGGCAGCGTGATCCGGAAGAACACGAAGCTCGCCGGCACGCCATCCAGCTCGGCCGCCTCGAACGGCTGCTTGGGCAGGCCGCGCAGGCCGGCGAGCAGGAGGATCATCATGAAGGGCGTGTAGACCCAGATATCGACCAGGACGACCGTGAGCAGCGCAGTCGAGGGATCGGAGGCCCATTTGAAGTCCGTGAGGCCGACCAGGCCCACCAGGTAGCTGAGGATCCCGAAATTCGGGTTGGTCATCAGCTTCCACATCAAGGACGCGATCGCCGGCGCGATCATGAGCGGCAGCATCAGCGCGATGCTGAGCGCATTGTTGAACAGCGTCGGCCGCTGCAGCAGCAGCGCGATGCCGAGGCCCAGCAGCAGCTCGATGCCGACCGTCAGCGCGGTATAGATCAGCGAGATGCTGACCGTGTTCCAAAAGGCCGGGTCGCTCAGGAAGTCCTTGTAGTTGTCGAACCAGATGAAGCCGCGCAGGAACGGCATCGCCAGGTTGTAGCGCTGCAGGCTGTAATAGACCGCGGTGAAGAACGGGATCAGGATGCCGATGCAGACCAGGAGCGCTGGCAGGCTGAGCAGATAAGGCAGCGCCGCGCGGCTGAAGGACTGCTTCGGCGCCCGGGCGCCGGCGACTTCGGCGGTCGCGGCCATCGACGATTCCTTCCGGTTGGTGCGATTGCGAGGGGCCGAGCCGAGGCCCGGCCCCTCGCGTGGCCAAGGCTCAGCCGAGGCCGGCCTGCTTGAGCTGCCGGTTGACGCTCTCGGCTAGCTGGTCGAGACCCTCGCTGACCGGCACCTCCTTGGCGACCATCTTCTGCAACGAGGCCGCCCATTCGGTGGTCAGGTTGAAGAACAAGGGCTGCGGCGTGAAGTAGATCTTCGAGCCGGGCGCCGAGGTCGTATACTGCTCGATATAGCCCGGATACTTGGCGGCGATCCGGTCCTTGAACTCCTGATCATCCCAGACCGACTGGCGGACCGGGTTGACGAAGTCCATCTTGCGGGCGCCGAACAAGCCGTGCTCGGTGCCGGACGCCCACTGCACGAACAGCCAGGCGGCATCCTGCTGCTGGCCGAAGGCGTTCATGCCGAGCGACCAGATCCAGACGTTCGGCGTGGGTGCCGTCGCCTCGGGATTGGGCGCGATCGCGGCATAGGCCAGGTGGCCGGCCTCCTTGTTGTCGCCGCCATTCATGAAGTAGCCGAGGATGTCGGCGTCGTAGATCATGCCCGAGGCGCCGGCGCCGAGATCGGTGCCGACCTGGTACCAGGTGTAGGTCGCCCAGTTCTTCGGCCCGCTGTCCTGGATCATCTTGACCCAAAGATCGTGGAAGGCCTTGCTCTCCGGCGTGTTCATCGCTGCCGACAGCTTGCCGTCGGCGAGCGAGAAATCCTTCTGGCCATAGTTCGAGTAGGCCGAGAGGAAGCCCGGATGGATGCTGGCCCAGCTGCGCGAGCCGCGCACGCCGATGCCGTAGGGGCCGCCGGCGTCCTTGGTGATCTTGGCCGCGGTCTCGATCAGCTCCGGCAGATTCTTGGGCACGCCGAGGCCGAGCTTGTCGAACAGCGGCTTGTTGTAGGCGAGGTTGTTCAACTCGAAGCCCCAGGGCACCGCCCACTGCTTCGCCCCCTCGCCGCCCAGCGCCTCGCCCGGCACGCCCGACCAGGCGGTCGAGGCACGCAGATTCGGCAGCATGTCTTCCCAATTGTAGTTGGGCGCGGTGTAGGCGGGGTCGCTGATGAACTGGTTCATGTCGACCAGCCAGCCGGCCGGGCCATATTGCCAGGTCTGATAGGCGCCGGTCATGAAGGCGTCGTACTGGGTGCCCTGCGACGACAGAGCCGCCGTCACCTTGTCGAAATACACGTCCTCCGGGAACACATCGTACTTCACGTCCATCCCGGTCAGGGTCTTGAAGTTGTCGAGATTGGCGATCATCGCGTCGGTGTAGGGGTGCTTGTTGAGCAGGAGCGTGACGGTCTTGCCCTTATGCGCCTGCCAATCGAAATCGGCGGCCAGCACCTGGGTCGAGGCGGTGTTCAGCAGATAGGACGCTGCCGCCGCGCCTACGCCCATCTGGCCCATGCGCCGGAACAGCTCGCGGCGGCCGATCTGCCGCTGCATGAACTGGGCGACCAGGTCGCGTTCTCTCTCGTGCATGCTAAAGCTCCCCTTTGCTTGGTTGCGCTGCCGCGGCCAGGGCGCCCGATGCGGCCCTGCGCACCGCGGCCAGGTTGGTCTCGCCAGGCCCGCCGACGATTCGGGCGGCGGTGGTCTCGTCGGTGATCAGCCCGGTGATCATGCCGCTGTGCAAGGCGGCGTCGATCGCGGCGACCTTGCCGCCGCCGCCTGCGATCGCCACGACCTCGCGGCCGCGGAACTGGTCGAGCTGGAGGCCGACCGAGCGCTGGTTGATGGCGATGTCGACCGGCCGGCCGTGGCGATCCAGGAACTGGCCCAGGATCTCGCCGACCGCGCCGGCGGCGTGCAGCTCGCGGAACTCGTCGGGCGTGACCATGCCGGTGAGCGACATGAAGGCCCGCTCGCTGACCTCGCCGATCCCGACCAGGCAAAGCTCGGCCTCGGCGGCCAGCGACAGCACCGGCTGCAGGCAGCGCTGGCGCATCAGCATGGCGCGATCGGCGGCGCTGTCGACCACGAACGGCGCCGGCAGGAAGTAGCCGTCGCCGTCGGTCCGCTCGGACAAACGGTGGATGATGTCGAAGGGGTTGGCGATGGCGTTCCTGACCAGGCCGCCCAGGAGCGACACGAACTTGACGTTCGGCCGGGGCACCCGCGGCAGGCTGTCGACCACCGCCGCCAGGCTGCGGCCATGGCCGACCCCGATCACCTTGACCTGGCCCTGCTCGAGCACGCTGTGCAGATAGCGGCTGCCGGCATCGCCCAGGCTGAGCAGCGGCAGCTCGCCATCGCTTGCCAGGCTGTGGCCGACACTGGCGAAGCGCAGGCCGTAGCGCTCGATCAGCGCCTCCTCGAGGGCCAGGCAGTCGGCGGCATGGGTCTCGACGAACACGCGCACGATGCCGGCGCGGTGGGCCTGGGCGATCAAGCGCGCGACCTTGACCCGCGAGACATGCAGCCGCGCGGCGATCGCCTCCTGGGTCCAGCCGCCGACATAGGACAGCCAGGCCGCGCGGGCGGCAAGGCCCAGCTCGGGATCGTTGATATGCGCACTGCCTCGCCTGAACATTGGTGGCCCTGTTGGGCGATCGTCATGGCCTGCGATCTTGCGAGCCCGGCTGCGGGCTGTCAATTACAATTTCGCACATAGTGAACAATTGTCACGATCGGGGCGTGCCGGCTGGCGTCTCCGGCAGCAGCTCGTCGCGCTGGCGCAGGGCGGGAAACCAGTAGGCCCACAAGCCGGCGACGGCGATCGTGCCGAGGCCGCCAGCGACCACCGCCGGGACCACCCCGATCAGCGCCGCGAGGGCGCCGGATTCGAACTCGCCCAGCTCGTTCGAGGCGCCGATGAACACCGAGTTGACCGCGGCGACCCGGCCACGCATGGCGTCCGGCGTCTCCAGCTGGACCAGGGTCTGACGGATCACCACGCTGACCATGTCGGCCGCCCCCAGCACGGCCAGGCAGAGCAGCGAGAACGGCAGGCTGGTGGACAGGCCGAAGCCGATCGTGGCCAGGCCGAACAAGGCGACCGCCTGGAACATGCGCCGGCCGGTCTGGCGGCGGAGCGGCCATTTGATCAGGCAAAGGGCCATCAGGACCGCGCCGACCGCGGGCGCGCTGCGCAGCAGGCCAAGCCCCCAAGGGCCGACCGCCAGGATGTCGCGGGCGTAGATCGGCAGGAGCGCGGTGGCGCCGCCCAGCAGGACCGCGAACAGATCGAGCGAGATGGCGCCCAGGATGACCGGCTGCGAACGGATATAGACGATGCCGGCGACCAGGCTGGTCCAGCTGGTGCGGGCATGGGCGCCGGCCGCCGGCCGGCGACGCAAGGCGGCATAGAGCATGGCGGTCAGGGCAAAGGCGAGCGCAGCGGCGCCGAACACCACGCTGCTGCCGAAGGCGTAGAGCAGGCCGCCCAGCGCCGGCCCCAGGATGGTCGCGGTCTGCCAGGCCGAGGAGTTCCACGCGACCGCGGTCTTGAGATGGACGGGCGGGACCAGGTTGGGCAGCAGCGCCTGGCCGGCCGGGTTGGCGAACGCCCGGGCCGTGCCGAACAGGATCACCAGGCCGTAGATCGGCGCCATCGCCTGGTTGCCCTGCCAGGCGAGCAGCAGCAGGCCGCAGGCGGTCAGGGCGCAGATGGCGTAGCAGATGACCAGGATGGCCCGGCGATCGAAGCGATCGGCGACATGGCCGGTGACCAAGGCGAGGCCGACCGCCGGCAAGAAGGTCGCGAGGCCAACCAGGCCCAGCGCCAGGGCATCGCCGGTGATGTCATAGACCAGCCAGCCGACCGCGACGTTCTGGATCTGGAGGGCGGCCCCCGACAGGAAGCGGCCGGCGAAATAGAGCGCGAAGTCGCGCTCCCGGAACACGCCAGCGGCGGCCGCCTCATCCGCCCGCGCCGTCATCGGCCAGGCTTGCCCCTGCCCCGTCCCGCCGTCCGACAGCAAAAAGCCCCCTGGGCGGACCCAGGGGGCTCGTCTGCTGGTCCGACCGGCAAGGTCAGCCGGCGAGCTTCAAATTCTCGGCCGAGCTCTTGCCGTTGCGGCCGATCGTCAGCTCGTACTGGACCCTCTGGCCCTCGTTCAGGCCGTCCAGGCCAGCCCGCTCGACGGCGGAGATGTGAACAAAGGCATCGGCCCCACCGCCATCAGGCTGGATGAACCCATAACCCTTGGTGTGGCTGAACCACTTGACTGTGCCGGTTTTCAAGGAAGTGACCTCATGTCGTTAGCAAGAACGCGCCGGGCAACACGCTGCAGCGCGAGACAGTCTCAACGTTCGATCTGGCCGACGGCAGCGACTTTCGGTCACAACACAACGCTCGATACCAGGCACGTCAACAACTGGCTATCCTCGATATAGGCCTTGTCTGCCGCAACTGCAACCGACACGGCATCGTGTCACGCACCCTGCTGCCACGCCTTGAGCGCCGGCCAGGGGTAAAGCAGCATCAGGACGTTCAAGGTCAGGTTGTCCCGGATCACCATGCCCACCCCCAGCTCCATGGCCAGCGCCAGGACCACGGTCAGCCAGACCGGCAGCCGCGCGGCCAGGTAGAAGCCGACCAGGCAGGCCAGCGTGTCGGTGATCGAGTTGACGACGCTGTCGCCGTAGTAGTCGAGTGCGATGGTCGCTTCCCGGTAGCGGTTGATCACGAAGTCGGTGTTCTCGAGGATCTCCCAGCCGACCTCGATCGCCAGCGCCAGGCCGAGCCGGACGCCCAGCGGCCAGCGCCGGCCGAGCAGCGCCAGGAGCCCGTAGAACAGGAAGCCGTGGATGACGTGGGAAAAGCTGTACCAGTCGGTCAGATGCTGCGAGTTCTCCGAGCTCTGGACCACGCCGTGCCAGAGCTTGATGTAGCCGCAGCTGCACCAAGGCACTTGGCCCATGGCGAGCAGGCCGGCGGCCTGGACCAGGAGCAGGGCGCCGACCGCGCCGGCGGTGACGAGCCAGGGGTTGCGGCGCGGCCAGGCGAAGGCAGCGGACGACATGAGGCCCGGCCTCAATCGTCGCGCAGGCCCAGCTCGTCCAGATGCTTCAGCAGCATCGCCGGATCGTCATAGACCCGATAGGCGCCGGAGCTGCGCAGCTCCTCGGTGCCATAGCCGCCCGAGAGCAGCCCGACGCCCAGGAACCGGGCGCGCCCGGCGGCCAGCATGTCCCAGACGCTGTCGCCGACCACGAAGGTGCCAAGCGGATCGGCGCCCAGCTGCTCGACCGCCGCCAGGAACAGATCGGGATCCGGCTTGGCGCGGGCGACCATGTCGCGGGTGATGATCGGCACGCCGTCCGGCACTTCGAGCATCTCGAGAATGGGTCCTGCGGTCTCGATCCGGCCGCTGGTCGCGATCGCCCAGGGGCAGCCGATCGCGGTCAGGTGGCGGAGCAGCGGCAGGGCGCCCGGCAATGGGCGGACCTGCGGCGCTAGGCGCCGATAGGCCGCGGCATGGCCCAGCCGCAGCTGGTCGAGCAGCGCCTGGTCGAGCTCGCGGTCCATCTCGCGCATGAAGGCGCGGGTGAACAGCCCGCCGCTCATGCCGATCCGCCGGTGGATGCGCCAGATCGACAATTCGATGCCGCAGGCCTGGAGCGCCTCGTGCCAGGCCAGGACATGCTGGTAGACGCTGTCGACCAGGGTGCCATCGAGATCGAAGACCATCGCTGGGGTCGGTCGCTGCATGCCCATCTCCCTCCTGGCTCTGGCCCGCGCCAGATCGCGGCCCATCATGGCGACCAATCGCCGTGGCGACAACGCGCGCGCGGCAAAGACCGTGCCTCGCCGGCCGAGATCCGCTAGAACGTGACCGCCGCTTTGGGAGCCCCCGCCGCCGATGCGCCACCTTTCCCGTTCGAGCCGGTGCCCTTCGAGCCGGCGATGCTGAGACGCATCTCGACCATTGGCGGCATGACGCTGCTCAGCCGTCTGTTCGGCTTTCTGCGCGACATGATGATGGCGGCGGTGCTGGGCGCTGGCCCGCTGGCCGATGCTTTCATGGTCGCCTTTCGCCTGCCCAACCATTTCCGGGCGATCTTCGGCGAGGGCGCCTTCAACGCCGCCTTCGTGCCGACCTATAGCAGCCTGGCCGAGACCGGCCCGGCCGCCAACGCGGCCCGCTTTGCCGGCCAGGTGCTGAGCCTGCTGGCGCTGAGCCAGCTGCTCCTCCTGGCGCTCGCCTGGCTGTTCACGCCGCTTTTGGTGCAGCTGCTGGCGCCCGGCTTTGCCGCCAAGGGCGCGATCTTCGAGCAGACCGTGGCGCTGACCCGGATCACCTTTCCCTATCTCGGCCTGATCACCCTGGTGACCCTGATCAGCGGCATGCTGAACGCCCATGACCGCTTCGCCAGCGCCGCCTTCGCGCCGA